>JBBRXO010000001.1:0-134945 GCA_038248345.1 Armatimonadota bacterium
AATTGTGGCGCGAATCTGATGACAACAGCGCGCCACGGCGGGCGCGGGCTACAGTGGTTTCGAGGTTACGCACTATTTTGGCGTTCTCATGGGCGGGACGCCCATGCCACGACGGGGCAGGCGAGACGCCTGCGTTCCCAGGGGGTGCAATTACGAATTACGGGGGGCCTCGTAATTATCAATTCGTAATTCTGCCGCCCCCTTAATTTTCTCTTCGTGCCTTCGTGGTTCAATATACAATAATTACCGGATAACCTTGTCCGCCCGGTAGTCGGCCCAGATGTTTTCGTACCAGCCGTCGTCGGCGGGCATGGGGCGGGTGAGAACCCAGGTGTTGGTGACTTCACCGTTGGCTAGCAGCGTGGTCTCGCAGATCTGCTTGCTCAGTTTGTCCTCGCCCAGATTGTAGCGGAAGTCGTCGGTGAGACCGGCACAGGGGAGTTGGCCTGCAGGGTCCATCACCATATAGCTGCCGCGGCTGACGCCGCCCTGCTGCAGTTGGTTCGCCATGGCGGAGAGGTAAACGATCTCGGTGATGATGGCGTCGCGGTTTTTGAAGGCGTAGGGCAATTCCTCGGCACTCGCCACCCCCACGCTGTCCCAGCGGGTCAGCTGCTCTTTTGCTGCTGTCAGCGCGGCTGTGATTTTACCCAGGTCACGGATATGCGCGCCGAAGGCGGTCATGCGCTCCTGCAGTTCATCGCGGTAGCCGTGGAGTTTGGCGATCCCACCACCGGTGCAGACCAGCTTCTCGATCTGCGCTAGGCGCTTGATCACCTGCACGGATACCGCATCGGCGAAGGCTTCACCTTTCAGCGGGGCCTCGGTGTAGCGCGCGGCGATGTACTGCGCGGCACGCAGGCTGCCGCACTGGCCGCTGTTGAGCGCGGAGCCGCCGGGGCGGTAGACGCCGTGGCTGCCGTTGGCCTCGCCGATGGGGAAGAAGTGCTTCACGTCGCTCTCCCACCAGATATTGCCCTTCAGCCCGCCGTTGTTATGCTGGGCGCACACCGCTACCTCCAGCGGCTCCACGGTGATGTCGATGCCATGCTCGCGATAGAGGTCGATTGCCAGCGGGTTCATATGTTGCAGGCGCTCTATCGGGGTCTGCTGCAATGCATTGGAGGACTTCAGATAGTGCATCGCCTCGGTACCGAGAATATCGAAGCTGAACGGCTGCAGTTTGGCATTGCCCGCGTTGGAAGGGTTGGAGCGGAAGTCCATGTACACGCGGCGGCCCTTCACCACCGTCTCGTTGTAGACGAGGATGTCGATGATGGAGCTGCCGTAGTCCTGCACCTTGCGCGGGTCAAAGGGCCACTGGTAGCCCTTGAGGAAGATGTCGGTGGTGAGCGTCTCCATGCTGTCGAAGTACGGGTTAAGGAACTCCTGCTCGTCGTTGCCGTCCTGGTCAGTGCTGATGTAGCGCGGGATCACCTGCTGGTAGGTGCCGCTCACATTCCAGCGGAACTTAATAGAGGCCAGGCCATACTGCCACTCGGTGAGATTTTGCCCGGGCATACCGGCCTCAAATGCTACGCCGGTGGAACCGGTGTGTACTTCGGGATAAACGGATGACTTGTAGATCACCGCCGGGCCGCCGGTGCCGTAGACTACATTGGTAGCATTAATAAGGAAGACACCGTTGTCCTCTTCGCTCAGCTTTGTTTTATCCAGACAGAGCAGGCCGGTGGCGCGCTTCTCACCTTTCACCTCGGTGGTCAGCACTGCTATCACCTCGGTATCGTTGAGGATATTCAGCTGGCGACGCCGCGCCTCCTGCAGCAGGTGCTTAAACATCAGCATGCTGGTCTTCGGCCCGGCGCTGGTGGCGCGCTGGCGCGGGTCGTGGTCGGTCTTATAGCCGATAAATCCGCCCATGGTATCATGTGGGAAGGGGACGCCCAGCCCCACCAGGTGGTAGAACCCCTGCGCGGAGAGGGTGGCCTCGATGAGCGCGATATCGCCGTGCATGGCACCGCCATCGAAAAGGCTGTGTGCCATCTCATACGGGCAATCCGGGCCGCTGCCCGCCACCGAAAGCTTATAATAGGTCTGCTTGTCACTGCCGGTGTTGTTGCTGGTGCCGCCGCCAATCTTCTCGGTCACCAGCAGCATATCCTTGCACCCCAGGCGATCCAGCTGCACCGCACAATTCAACGAAGCCGCGCCGGTGCCTACCACCACCGTATTCACCGTGATAACCGGCAAGGTGCGCCCCGCCAGCATAACCGTACTCTTTTCCATTATATCCCCCACCCTGGTATTGCTTCATCTTTATTGTGCTTATTGTACAGGAAAGAACAAGGTATTATCAAACCACAGACGAGAAAACGCCCCCGTTTCTGCACCGCAGGAAACGGGGGCGGTAACTTCGCTAGATAATCAGCGCCTATTTCTTCAGCGCAATGCGGCTGTCCAGAGCGATAGCTCCACGTGTGCCCGGTAGCACGGTGAGGGGGTTGATGTCCATCTCGTTGATCTCCGGGAAGTCAGTGACAAGCTGGGCCAGACGCTGTATCGCTTCGGCACAGGCGTCCAGGTCCACGCTCTGTTCGCCGCGCACACCGGTGAGCAGCTTGTAGCTTTTGATCTCTTTCATCATATCATTCGCTTCGCGTGCATTCAGCGGGGCAATGCGGAAGGTGACGTCTTTGAGCACTTCAACATAGATACCACCCAAGCCAAACATGATCATCGGGCCGAACTGCGCGTCGTGGCTCATGCCCAGAATGGTCTGCTTGCCATCTACGATCATCTGTTGGATATTCACGCCCCAGATGTTCGCTTCCGGCTTCAGAGTTTTGATGCTGGTGGTCATGCTGGTGAAGATATCGGCCACTTCCTGTGCGTTCTTCAGGCCGACTTTGACGCCGCCACAGTCTGATTTGTGCAGGATATCCGGGGAGGCGATCTTCATCACCACCGGGTAGCCGATACTATCAGCAAAGGTGACAGCTTCTGCAGCAGTGGCGCAGAGTTTGTTGGCGGGGATTTTAATACCATAGGCTTCCAGGATGCCCGCGCACTCAATCTCGTTCATCTCGGTGCGGCCATCAGCGCGCGTTTTGGCGAAAGCAGCAGCGACTGTGGCTTTGTCCACTTCGAAAACTGTTGGAGCCTGTTCCGGCAATTCTTTCCATGCGGCATAGTTGGCCATGCCACGGAAAGCTATTACGGCGCGCTCGGGGAAGGGGTAGTTCGGTACTTCATTCTGGATGAGCAGGTCGACGCCCTTCTGCATCAGGGTTCCGCCCATGAAGCAACCGAGGATCGGCTTGTCAGTTATTTTGTTGATCTCTACCAGCACCTGCGCCGTCTCCAGAATTTCGGTGGAGGTCTGCGGGGTAACGATAGTGATGATACCGTCGATGCTCTCATCTTTCAACAGTGTGCGGATAGCAAAGTCATACATATTGGCTTTGGCATCGCCCAGCACGTCAACCGGATTATGGAAGTTACTGGAGGGAGACATCTTCGTCTGCAGCTCAGCGACGGTCTCCGGCTTGATAACTGCCAGCTCCAGCCCGGCTTTCTCGATAGCGTCGGTGCATAGAATGCCCGGGCCACCGGCGTTGGTGACTATTGCCACGCGTTTGCCTTTAGGCATCGGCTGGTTGGCGAAGGCGATTGCGTAGTCGAACAGCTCCTGCACGGTGTTGGCGCGCAGCACACCGCACTGATTGAAAGCGGCATCGTAGGCTTTGTCGGAGCCGGCCAGTGAGCCGGTGTGCGAGGCGGCAGCTTTGGCGCCGGCGGCGGTGGTGCCGGATTTGACCACGATAATCGGTTTTTTACGTGATACTTCCTCCGCAACCTGCATGAATTTCGCCCCATCGCCCAGTGCTTCAACGTAGGCGACGATAGCGCGGATATCATCGTCATCTTTCCAGGCCTGCAGCAGGTCAACGGTGGCTACATCGGACTGATTGCCGAAGGTGAAGAACTTGTTGAAGCCGATCCCCGCCTGGGTGGCCCAGTCCAGTACCGCAGTTGCCAGCGCACCCGACTGTGACAATAGCCCGAGATGGCCGTTCTTCGGTGTTACCGGGGCGAATGAAGCGTTGAGGCCGACGCCGGTGGAGATGATGCCCAGGCAGTTTGGCCCGATAATGCGGATACCGTATTTCTTTGCGGTCTCCAGTAGTTCCAGCTCCATCTCTTTACCAGCACCACCTACTTCCTTGAAGCCAGCGGTGATGATTACGACGGAATCGATGCCTTTTTCGCCGCATTCTGCCAGCGTGGCATTGACGAATTTTGCCGGGATAACGATCACCGCCAGGTCGATGTTGCCCGGTACTGCAGTTACATTTGGATACGCCTTCAAGCCCAGTATTTCATCAGCCTTGGGGTTGATCGGGTAGATGTCGCCCTGGAACTTGGCGTCGATCATATTGAAAACAATGTCGTACCCGACTTTGCCGGGTGCGGTAGACGCGCCAATGATGGCGACGGATTTGGGTGTAAAGAAATTCTCTAACATTTTACCTGCCTTGGGGTATTCCCCCGGTTTCCCTGAAAGCGATATGCTTTCCGAGATGTCGCATCGCGCGCGGTGTCGGCATCCCCCTGATTACGATATCTTCGGCTGCTCACGGCAGCGATTAACACACAGACAAGCCACGGACTTTTCCCCAAAAGTCCGCGACTTGCGACCAAAGACACAATAAAAAATGCCAGACCACAATTGGTCTGGCATTAATTACTGTTTATATCTGCAGCCTCTGACACCATGGAAATAATTAGTGGAATAATAACCTGCGCCTCACGACTGATAATTCCAGCGCCAATTTTATTCTCCATAATATCCATTTTTGAAAGCACGATAGCTTCCCCCAACAAGTGTCCTGGCAATCTGTGAAAAATATAACACACCCTAACGGCAGTGTCAAATATTTTCACCCAAAAATGATAAAACCGTAAAATTGGTCTGTTTCCCAGCATATCCTATCCTGGGAAACAGGCCTGAAATCTCGAGTTTTAGAAATTATGGGCGGCGTATGCGCCGACCGCCAGGAAGATCAACGCCTGCTGCAATTGACTGGTACGCTTGTTGGAACGGTCAATGCGAGCAGAAAGGGAATTCTTCACATCTCCGGTGGAAGTGGCCATAGTGCCTGCCGCTTTCCCCAGTGCAGAATTGAGAGTAGCCAGGTCTACCGATACCGTATCACGCAAGGTGTTGATACGGAGATCCGTGGCAGTCTGGTTGGAGTTCATGCGCGCAAGCATATCTGTTTTCAAATCGCTATTAGCCTTCAGCAACATGGTTTCCTGACCTGTCATCTTCTTTTCGATATTTCCATCCATGGTGAGGCGAGCATTAGCTTCACCCGTCAAATCCGACCGTAACGTAGTATCAGCTGCAGTCAGCGTCTCGTTCATCGCTGTCAGTTGCTTCGTCAGCTCTTCTTTGGTTGTAACGAACTTCGCATCGGTTTCGGCTTTGCTGGCGAGGAAACGCTTGTCTACATTGCTGTTCATATTCGCAAAACGGGTATCGAGACTGCCATTCAAATTGCCCAGCATTGTCGCGGTACCGGCATGTTCATCCGCAAGCTTTTTATCCTGCGCCAGCGCCAGCGCGGCAAGCTTGGCATCATTCTCGGTTTTGGTAGTAGCGAGCAATGTGGCTAATTGCTGGCGTGCTGCCGCTTCTACTTTCAATGAGTCTTCAACTTGCTTGCGGCTGTTGCGTTCAGCATCAAGGTTAGTCTGCAGCTTGTCGATCGCAGCCAGGGCTTTCTCCAACTTGTCATTGGTCAGGCTCAACTGCAACTGCGCCTTGGCCATGTTGTCATTCAGCACGATATTCGTCTTTTCCAGTTCGGCCAAACGCTTGCTTTCCGATGACTGGGCGAAAATAGGGACGGCGACGATAATGCCGAGAACCAGAATGGTGATCATTCTACGCATGATATTTCTCCTTTTGCTTTAGCTTAGCGAACTACTTCCAGTTCAGGCCCGGTGAAACTCAACGGAAGTTTTGTGTTGATATCGGTGAGCAGTGAAGCATCATTCACCTGCAGTGCGCACTTTCCAACTCCCACTGTGCGGAAGCGGATGTTGGCGATGCTGGTGGTGGGTTGACGCAACACAGAGGCCCCAGCGCGCGTACCACTTATTGTAATTATGCCGGGCTTGCTGATGTCTGACTTCCACTCCGTCAGCATGGCATAGCCATTCATCGCATCACCGCCGACGAAGGCGCTGCCGCGAGAGACCGACATCGGAGCGATGACCGCCGGGTCATACGTCACTGTAAATACGGCGCCATAGAAATTATCTGCCGGAGTAAGGTCGAGTGAAACGCTGAACGCGTTAGCGGGCATATCGTCAGCAGTTAGCGGTATCTTCGTCAGGCTGGAATTGAGCGTCAGGACGGCGGCGGGGACATTGACATTGACGACGCGCGAAACGCTGTTCGGCTCGATGGTTGCGTTTTTCGTAGCGACATTTACCTTCACCGTCAGTGGCCCGCCTGCCTTGCCCGTGGGGCGTACGGTCCAGGTCTCCTGGCGGCCTTCGGCGGGTTTCAATTCCGCATAGCCCGTCACCCGCTTACTGCCGCCCACCAGCTCGAGCCCGTCAGGAAGTTCCAATGAGAGGATAGCATCTTTGGCAAGGAAGTTGCCGGAGTTCTCCAACATACCAGTGATATTGAAGGTGGTGTCACCCGCGCTATCATAATCCACGGCAGGGACGACGAATAAACCGAGGCTTAAGTTGCCTTTACTGAAACTGACATCGCCGATGCCATATTGCGTCTGGATGACACGTGCCTGACTTGCCCCCAATGTGGTGGGGTTCCAGAATATCGCTGCGGCCGTGTCGCTCTCTTCTTCACCTTTGCGAATAAAGGAAGCGTCATCCGCTAGCGTCACCTGCCATTGGTCATCTGCCAGCGTGCCCCAGTCGGCCACTATCAATGAGTTCGGCACAGTCAGTGCCCCGCCGCGCAGCGTGCCCAGCGAGACTACCGTCGGCTTCTCCACACTGTCGAAGGCCATGAAGTACTCTGGAATATCCTCACCGCCAAAGGCGAGAGGGCTGCTGATAATTTTGCTGGCGATACGGAAAGGTGCGCCATCGTTCTTGCCGCACATGGTGTCTATGAGCATACGTATGCCTACTTCATGCGCAGTATCACCGCTGTTGGTAAGTCGATATTTGATCCCCACGGTGTCATATACCCGGCTGTACTGGCCGCGCACTATCTGTAAATCCTGCTGCACGGTGATATCACCGAATTTATAGGCACAGCTGATAACGCCGTTAGCCTCTAACGGAGCAGTCACCTGCTCACCGAATTTGCCGCCCGCGCCAGCACGACGCACGGTCTCGCCGCCGAAGATGTAATTTTTGCCATCAATCCGCACGGTGGTGTAGCTGGTATAAGGTGCCTTACCGCCATATACCAGCGGCTGGTTCTGGCTATCCGGCTGTGAGGGGTAGCCATTGGTGACATTCACCGAGAAGCGTCCGGTCTCGCGCTCGCCGGCATTCACCGTAGCACGCACATATTCATTCTCAATCGACACAACCGGCGTGGGTTGGGGGCCAGCCTGTGCCCAGCAGGAGATAATGCCAACCAGCGTCAGCGAAACGGCGATGCTGGCCGTTAATAATTTATTCATAGGGGTTGTCCTCTCGTATTACAGTTCCGTTACTGTGCCATTTCCATTGAAGCGCCAGGATTTCGTTACTGTGCCGGCGACGGCAACGCCGTTTTCCAGCGCCACCTGGTATGAGCCTTTTTGGGCTTTCAATACGGCTGCATTCGCAGCCCAGTCGGCTCCTATTACCACGGAATGTCCTGTGTATTTCCCATTAGTTCCGACGTTGATACTTATGGTAACGGTAGTCTCATCGCCATCGGTGTGGCCTTTGGGGTAGATCGGCTTGCCAATAGACTCAATCTTCGCCCCACGTGTCTCACCTACATTGCCAGGCGAGCCTAATGGGCCAGTTGCACCATTGCCTTGCCCTCCTGTGGCGCCAGATGCTACTGAAGTATCAGATTTATCCACTGCCATTAACGCAGGAGCAACCGTAGCGCCAACGCCCGGGCCGTTGCTAGCATGGGGCCCCGGAGGGCCGGGGACAGTCCGATTGGAGTTGCCCAGCGGCAGTGGCACGCCTGGTTTATTAATGACCGTACTCGGATCATTAATTGGTGGTGGTACTGGCAAGGGGGGTATTGCTGCTGCCTCTACCGGGTCTATGATGCTCACTACGATGGTCTCCCGCTCGCCCTCGATCTGCTGCACCGCCAACGGGGTAAGCCGCATCCAGAGGAGCAGGAATATGTGAATCACTACCGAGACAGAAAGCCAGGTGTATATGGTATTGTTCTTCATGGCTTAACCTCTGGGAGGCGGGCGGTAAAAGCGATCTGGTTGATCTGGTGTTGCCGCGCTATATCCATCGTAGTGATCACTAACTTATAGGGGACATTCTCATCCGAGCTGATGACAAGCATCTCCGTCTGGTATTTGGCGCGGTAATCATCGATCTTCTGCCCCATAGTGGTGAAGTCTACCTTATCATCGTTGACGTAGATATTGTCAGCGTTCTCGATGCGCACCGTCAGGTTATTCGGCGTCTTTGCCTCACTGGTAGCGGCCTGCGGTAATTTGATACGCAGGTTGCGCGCCTCGTCCTTCTTCGCCAGTGCGTTGGCTGTCACCATAAAGATGATGAGCAATACCAGACAGATATCCGTAAGTGGGGTGATGTTGATATTGGTGATCATCTTATTGTTCTGCGATTTTTTAGTGCGAATCATGGCAGTTACTCAGCTTTCCGCGCATTGCGCGCGTCCTGCAGTCGGTACGACCACTCGGTGCTGAAGCGTTCCAGCTCGAGGCGATAGCGTTCTACCCAGGCGAGGCACCAGTTATTGATGATAACCGCGATGATACCTACCGCCAGACCGGCGGCAGTAGCGATGAGCGCCTCGGAGAGACCAGCAGAGACCACCGATGTGCCGGCGGCGTTCTGTTTTGCTACTGCAGCGAAAGCCGTCATGATGCCGAGTACCGTACCAAGCAAACCGATGAACGGGGCGATGTTGCCGATGGTGCCCACGATAGGTAGCGGGCGGGTAGCACGGTCAACTTCGGTATCGCAAGCCATGGAGAGCGTGTCGGATATCTCTTCGTCGCTAGCATCTTCATACTGTAAGGAAGATGAAGCAATACGTGCGTACGGGTTGTCTATCTCCGCCAGCGTCGCGGCGGCTAATTTCCATTGCCCGCTCCGCAGCTGATCTTTCACACGCTGCAACAGTTCAGCGGGGAGCATATTCAAGTGGCTGTAACTCCACAAGCGCTCCAACGCTACGGCAATCACCAGCACTGAGCATATGCCCAGCGGCACCAGGGTTATTCCCCCCTGTTGAATCAACTGAAATACTGTCATGGTCGGTTCTCCTCTTCGGTCTAAGATGTAAACTATAGTTATCAGCGCGCCTTAACATTATATTCAAACGCGCCTAGAAGAAGGTATTTCAACCTCCCATATTCCCTTTGACACCGCTACACCTCAGGAGTTTCAGTATAACAGAAAATATTGAAAAATGTGTCTGTGGAAGTTACTCCCCTTCCACTACTTGCATAGCAATTTCCGCCCAGCGCCAGAGCCGTTGTGGCTCATAGGCGACGGTGCTGATGTCTTTGAGGATCAATTCCAGCGGGCAACCGTATTTCGCGCAGACATCCACTGTTGTCTGCAGGTGTTCACGGACGCTTTGCTCATCGAAGTTCGTCCAGGCCAACAGCGCCGGGTTGGGCTTCCGCGAGAAGACATAATCACCTTTTATCTCCGCCGCGCCGATCTCTTCATTCACCCACGGACTCATGGAAATCTTGCGCAGGTTAGGAATTTTACGCACTTGTGCCATCTTCCGATCCAGCGGATCGCAACAACCATAGTAGACCAAACCAAAGCGTTCAAATATTGGCATGCACATATCGATCTCATACTCCTCAAACATCGCCGGTGACACGGTGGAGAACATCTGCGCCAGGCCGAACATCCATATATCTTTAGTGCGCGGCTTCGCCGGGTCATATCCGGGGGCTGGCAGTTCGTCAGTGAAAGCCCCCGTACAGTGGATCAACGACTGTTGATTACAGAGCAACCCCTGCTCCTCCATTTGGTCGAGCATACTCATATACCCGGTCACCATGCGCTGTGCCATCTCCACCATGTATTCGGGCTGGTCAATTAAGGTGTACAGCGCGCCTTCCACACCCATCCACATACTAATAATATCCCACACAGTAAGGTAGGGATCATAACCCTGCAGGTGAATGGGGAGCGTGCCATCAAACAACTCGTGCGCAAAATTCAGTCGCCGTACCGTTTCTTCGGCATCATGAGTGACCACTGGCGTTTTGATTTTATCAAGGTCGGCATCGGTGACAAATTGGTTTTTGTAGGAATGCCCGACAACACTATTGGTCGCATCTCCTACCGAAATATCCTCATGTATCTGTACATTGAAACCAGTGTTGCCGATTGCCTGATGTACTCGAATGAAAGGATCTACCACCATATCCACCGGGAAATGCCGCCATTGATATATCTGCTGACGCAAGTTGTTCTCATAGCTGCGACATTCGGCATCTTCACAGATGAGGGTTAACTCGTCGTTCACGTTCATCTCGTTCCAGCATATCTGATCAATCAGAACCATCGGACGCACAGTTTGCAGGCTGTTCTTCCGCCGCCACATAGCACGCTTCTCTTCCTGTACCGGCAGTGCGGCTATCTCTGCTACCTGGGTGGCCAGGCGGGTTATGGTGTCTTTATCCTGTTGTAACATGGCTATCTCCTCGTTAACTGCAATAATTCGTGCATTGCCAGTCCAGTTCCTTTTTTTTATCCTCCCTTCGTGTCTTTTATGATTTCCCCGTCCCGTTGATCATTAACTGCCTACTGCGATAATGGATAAATAGGAATTAGAAAACTTGCTACTGGTTGGACATGGGATTATGCTTTAAGGTAGAATTACATGCGGATTGAGTTAAACTACTGTTGAGAGGTTGTGAGTGATGGGTAAATTTGTCCCCCAGCGGACCTATAACCATATCTGGACGTCAATTAAGCATAATGATCTGCTAATTGAGAAGAAACAGGTAGCCGAGGAAGGTATCGATATCTCTTCAGTCCAGGATGAGTTCGCCGCGTTGGAGCAGCTGGAGAACTTGGATACCGTGGAATTGCAGGAGCGTGCCAACGCTTTGCTGGATATCATTCAAACACTGCCGCTGCTCGCTGAATACCCGCATATTGAGCCCTCTGGTCTGGAAACAATCCGTGCCGAACGTCCCGCGCCTGTTGTCTTGCCGACAGAGATGCCGAACGACGCTACCATACTTAATAAGGTATTAGGTGCCTGGCAGGGACGGGCCAGTGGATGCCTGCTGGGTAAGCCGGTAGAAGGCGAGAAGTCGGCGCAAATGCGTAAATACCTGGAGGCCCAGGGGCGTTGGCCGCTGGCCGGATATTTCTCTAATCAGGTACCAGCGGGGATGGCGCAGGAAACAGCCATACATAAGAGATTTACCGGAGTATATGAGGAAGACATCACCTGCATGATCGAGGATGATGATACGAATTACACGGTAACCGGATTAGCGATAATTGAAGAATATGGCGCAGATTTTCAGCCGAAAGATGTCGCGGACTTCTGGATGGGTAATATCCCCTTCCTGCATGTCTGTACCGCCGAGCGTGTTGCGTATCGAAATTTCACCGAAGGCATCGTGCCACCTGACTCAGCTCGCTATCGCAATGTCTATCGTGAATGGATCGGTGCGCAGATTCGCGCTGACTTCTTCGGCTATGTAAATCCAGCGAATCCGGCACGGGCAGCTGAATTCGCCTGGCGCGACGCCAGCATCAGCCATGTAAAAAATGGTGTCTATGGCGAAATGTGGGTGGCAGCAATGCTGGCCGCGGCTTACGTATGTGATGATGTAATTACCGTCATCCGTGCTGGCCTGGCACAAATACCCGCCACCTGCCGCCTGACTAAGAATATCGAGCACATCATCAACCTGTATATAGACGGCGTCAGCTATGATGATGCCATCGCCGATGTACGAACACGCTGGGACGAGTATTGCCAACATGATTGGTGTCACACCATCAGCAATGCCGAGATAGTGGCAGTTGCGCTGCTCTGGGGTAAAAAAGACTTCGAGAAGACCATCACCATGAGCGTAATTCCCGGCTTCGACACCGACTGCAATGGCGCAACCTCAGGTAGTGTACTCGGGATTATCCTCGGCGCCGCCGCGCTGCCAGCGAAATGGATCGCTCCGATGAACGATACTTTACTCACTGGCGTGTCAGGATATTACAAAGTTTCTTTGAAAGAGATGGCAAACAAGACACTGGAACTGATCAAAAAGATATAGAATAACAAGAAACGGGAGGTATAACGAAGATGAAAAGCCAAGTAGGAATAATCATGGGCAGCGATTCTGACTTGCCTATTATGAAAGCAGCCGCAATGGCGCTCGATGAACTGGGGGTAGGCTATGAGATGCACATCATGAGCGCTCACCGCACTCCCGAGGATGTGGCCTCCTTCGCCGTAGAAGCGCCCGAACGGGATGTCCGCGTATTTATCGCGGGTGCGGGCGGAGCAGCGCACCTGGCGGGTGTGCTGGCAGCCTATACTGTGTTACCGGTGATCGGCGTACCGATATCATCCGGCAGCGCTTCCCTCGGCGGTCTCGACGCACTGCTGGCGATGGTACAGATGCCCGCGGGCATCCCGGTAGGTACGGTGGCCATCAATGGCGCCAGAAATGCCGGCCTGCTGGCTGCGCAGATCATCGCCGTCAATAACCCCGAGCTAACTGCCAAACTAGCCTCCATGCGCGACCAAATGGCAGAAAGTGTACGCGCTAAAGACAGGAAATTACAAGAGAATTCCTGATCGCGTAATCGCGGAGCCTACCCCGGGTTTCGCCGGGGCTATGTTATTATCCGATTGAGAGCTACTGAACCCTAGTGGATTGTAATATTGAAGTCGGTTGCCAATAAAGTCCACCATGGTCATTACCTTCAATCTCAAATATTCGAGGTATATTATGCGTTTTGGAGCAGCTTATTATCCTGAGCACTGGCCGCGTGAGCGTTGGGAGGCCGACGCCCGCATGATGCAAGAGGCCGGTTTCAACATAGTACGTATGGGCGAATTCGCCTGGACGCGTTTCGAGCCGCGTGAGGGTGAGTTCGATTTTGCCTGGCTGGATGAATCAATCGCTCTCCTGGGTAAGCATGGTATTCAGACGCTATTAGGTACCCCTACGGCCACTCCGCCAGGATGGCTGATGGAACAAGACCCGGAAGTTCGCCCGGTATTATACGATGGCTATGCTGTGGGCTTCGGTGGACGACGGCATTATTGTCCGACTAACGCAAAATACCGTGAGCATACTGCCCGAATTGTCCGAGCAATGGGCGAGCATTATGCTGCTAATCCCAACATCGCTTGCTGGCAGATTGACAATGAACTTGCTGGTCACCAGGATACCTGCTTCTGCCCCAGTTGCCATTCCGCATTCCATAAGTGGTTACAGGAACAATACAGCACCCTGGATGCGTTGAATGAGGCTTGGGGGACTGAATTCTGGAGTGAACTATTCACCGACTGGTCGCAAATACCCATGCCGGTACGTATTTCAGGTGCGCATAACCCCAGCTTGCAATTGGCCTGGCATCGGTTTTTTACCGATGTGTGGACGGATTATTACACTTTTCAAGCAGATATTCTGCGTGAATGTGGCGTGACGGCACCGATCACCACTAATCTGATGGGACTTTTTACTGGCCTTGACTACAACACCCACGCACGGGCGCTGGACTTCGTCACCTGGGACAATTATCCAGGTTTTTCAACCGATGGCCATTATAGTTCAGCGATGGCAAACGACTACATGCGTGGTATAGGTGATGGCAGACCGTTCTGGGTGGTGGAACAACAAAGTGGAGTGGGCGGCTGGAATAAAATATTCGCGCGCACTGCCCCCGGCTACATACGGCTGATGGCCTACCAGACTATCGCCCACGGTGGCGCTGGGATACTTTTCTTCCGTTGGCGCAGTTGTCGCTTTGGGGTCGAGCAGTATTGGCACGGCATCCTGCAACATGATGGACGGCCAAACTGGCGTTACCATGAAGTCTGCAATATGGGCAAAGAGATCGCCGCCTTACCGGCAGATATCTTCACTGCTCAAACCAGGGCGGATGTAGCGCTACTCTACTCCACCGACCAAGCGTGGGCACACGATATCCAGTCTCATGTGGAAGGGTTCAGCTATAACAACGAAATCTCCCCGATCTACAACACCCTACGCGATGCGGGGATTGACACTGACCTGGTGAATGAAGAATCTGATTTTTCGGGGTACCGAGTGCTCATCGCCCCTGCGTGGGAGCTTATCCCTGCCGACACCGCTGAACGTGTTATCGACTTCGTGCGTAACGGTGGTATCCTGGTTTGCACCTTCCGCAGCGCGGTGAAAGATTGGGATGGGGTAATCTTCAGTGATCCGCTACCTGGCCCGCTTCGCGGGGTACTGGGGATCACCATTGATGATTACGACGCCCTGGGGACGCAAAATGCCAGTGTCAGCCTGCAACTCACTGGCGCGGCGCCGATGGTGGGCGCGCATAAAGGTACGCTGTGGGCAGATGTCATCACCGCCGAAGAAGCGGAACCCGCCGCGGTCTTCACCGAGGGGTGGTATATTGGTAAACCGGCGATAACCGTGAATCACTTCGGCAGCGGCGAAGCGTGGTATATCGGGACGCACTTGAATACTGACTTCTGGAAACCTTTCGTGAGTTACCTGCAGGCGGCAACTGACATCCCGCATACCTCCGCTACCTCGCCGGGTGTGGAGATCGCTCACCGATACGGCAACCGCAAATACACCTTCGTGATGAACATGAACAGTTCAGCTGGATGGATCGACCTTAATGTTCCCACGACCGATCTCCTCACCGGAGAGGAGCTTAAAACAGGCATCATTGACATCCCAGGTTTCGGAGTGATGATACTTGTGCAGTAGGGAGTTCTATGGCCTATTCTAAACTGTCAGACGACAATTCTTTGGATTGCGAAGCTGAATATTGCTATCAGGATCTATTTGATTCGGCTCCTGATGGCTATCTCGTCACTGATGCCAAGGGGATAATACATCAAGCTAACCCGGCAGCGGCGCGGCTACTGGCCATCCCACCGGATGAAATACGGGGGATGGCAATACCTGATTTCGTCATCGAAAAAGATCAATGGAAAGCCCACCTGGCTATGCTGACGCAGCAACAAGCTGTCGAAGATGCACAACCATGGGTGGTACACATTAAGCCGAAGGTGGCCATACCATTCTGGGCGTCGATCACCACCGCAATATCCCACGCATCCACCGGGGAGATCACCAGCTTCCGCTGGTTAATACGCGATATCTCCGAGAGTAAACAGATTGAAGAAGCGCAGTTATTCCTGCTCAAAAGTAGTTGGTCAACTTTAGGTGAGGATTTTTTCGCCTCACTGGCACGATACTTGTCGGAAGTATTATGGATGGATTATGTCTGCATTGATCGGCTGAAGGGGGATTTACTTTCGGCGCAAACGGTAGCAATCTACTACGATGGCAAGAATGAACCTAATGAATCCTACCACCTGCAGGACACTCCTTGCGGTACCGTGGTTGGCAAAACTATCTGTTGTTTCAAAGAAAATGTGCGGGGGTTATTCCCCCGGGACATAGCGCTGCAAGAGATGAAGGCAGAGAGTTATGTGGGGACTACCCTATGGAGTTCACAAGGGCTACCGATTGGACTAATCGCTATCATTGGACGCAAACCACTGAAAAACCCAAAACTGGCGGAAACGATATTGCAGTTAGTAGCGATCCGCGCGGCGGGGGAATTAGAACGCCGCCAGGCGGAAGAAGTACTGAAAATTTCGGAAGAGACGTTTAACAGGACTTTTCATAGTCATGCAGCAGCAATGGCGCTGGCTAGTCTCGATGATAACACGATTATTGACGTCAATGATCGTTGGCTTGAATTAAGCGGCTACGATCGTGAGGAAGTCATTGGGAAATACGCTAATCGACTTGGTATCTGGAAGGATAATGAAGATCGCACCTCGATGATAAACGATTTGCTCGACGGCGTCATCGTACGTGATAGAGAATTCAAATTCCTGAAAAAGTCCGGCGAAGAATGGACAGCGCTTTCTTCCTCCCAAATTATCAATGTGGGCGGCAAGCAAGTCCTGCTCTCCTCATCTGTTGATATCACCGAACGAAAAAAAGTAGAAAATGCACTGCTGGAGGCTGACCAGGCCAAAGATGAATTTCTTGCTGTGCTTTCACATGAGCTACAGACTCCCCTCACCAGTATGCTCGGTTGGTCGGCGGAGGCAATCCGCATTGGTACACCGGAGATGATGGAACGAGCGATGGAAATTGTACATCGGAATGCATTACGGCAAAAACGCCTAATCGACGATATCCTAGAGATGTCACGGCTGATTCATCACAAAATAGACTTGCAACTGGAGGTATCTGACCTCTGGACGCAGGCAAATATGGCCGTAGAGAATGTACTGCAAAACGCCACCGAACAAAAAATATCGCTGAAATTAGCGCCACTAGAAATTCAACTACCGATTCAAGTTGATATCAACCGTATGCAACAATGCATCGCTAACCTACTCCATAATAGCCTGAAATTTACTCCTGAAGGGGGAACGATATCACTTAAATGTTCTCGCGAGGGCAAGCGCGCAGCGTTACGGATATCTGATACTGGACGCGGTCTCAGTGCGGAAGCGCTACCGATGATATTTGACATCTTCCGCCAGGTAAAACGGGATGAACGCGTCGGTGGTTTAGGACTGGGATTGGCAATAACACGCGGTATTGTTGAACTACATGGAGGGGGGATAACCGCAGAAAGCGCCGGGGAAAATCTAGGAAGCGCCATTACCCTCTACTTACCCCTGGTAGCAGTGTAAACAAATACGACAATCCTCATAAAAACATAACAATTATGCGAAATTAGATTTGACACAGCGGATATAATCGACTATAATACCCTTTCGTGCGAAGTTTCCGGGACGGCGCATATTGAGACAAAGTAAACGCATTGACGGTGTTCTATTATAAAAAAATTTAAATAGTGAGCCTGCGAGTGAAGCAAGCAGATCCCGTGCGGGGGCGTGGGAGACTTGCTTCACTTTTCGTGTTTACTCGGTCGTCCCCCGTCGGCCTATGCGGTCCCGGTTGTCCGCTTTAGCAATTTGCGGAGGTAGCAATGAGACCTGTCATTCGCGTCAAAGGACGTAATCGGCAACACCGAGTGGAGCAGATCCCTAACCTGATTGAGGTTCAGCTCAACTCATATCGCTGGTTCCTCAGGGAAGGGCTGCGAGAGTTGTTCGACAATTTCTCCCCAATATCGGACTTCACGGGCAATTTACGCCTGAGTTTCGGCGAGTATACGCTGGGTGAGCCCAAGTACCCGCTGATTGAATGTCGTGATCGTGATGCAACACATGAGGCACCCCTTAAGGTGCAAGTGCAGTTGCTCAACACCACCACTGGTGAAATGAAAGAGTCAGAGGTTTATCTCGGCGACTTGCCGATTATGACTGATACTGGCACCTTCATCATCAATGGGGCCGAGCGCGCCGTTGTCAGTCAGCTGGCCCGCTCACCTGGTGTTTACTTCAAAAGTAACATCGACTACTCTGGTAAAATCCTCTATAGCGCGCAGGTTATCCCCAGTGAGGGGGCGTGGCTGGACTTCGACACCGATGCCAATGGCGTCATCTCGGTGAAGATCGGTCAGGCGCACCGCTTCCCGGCGACTACCCTGCTGCGTGCCATGCACCGTATCAATACAGTTCCTGGTCATGAGCTGCTTGCCACCAATAGCGATGCCGACATCATCAACCTGTTCGGCTATCGTGAAGAGTTGGAGAACCCAGCAGCAGACGACTTGGTGCTCAAACGGGCAGCGGAAGATATTGTGGATACCAACACCGGCGAAGTGCTGGTGGAAAAAGGTATGCGCATCGACCGCCCGACAGCTCTAAAAATCGGTGGACTAAACCTCGCGAAAGTAGCAGTCATCCAAGTAAACTCGATGATTGAAGCAACGCTGGAGAAAGACCCCACCCGCAATGAAGACCAGGCGCTGGTAGATATCTATCGCCGCGACCGTCCGGGCGACCCGGTAACGCCAGAGTTGGCCCGCCAACGCTTGTCCGGCATCTTCGCTGACCCACGCCGTTACGACCAGGCACGTGTGGGACGCTACAAGCTGAACAAAAAACTCGGCATGAGCATCCCGGAGAAATATACTACCCTTACCAAGGAAGATTTGATCTCCATCATGCGCTATGTCATCCTTTTGGATGAAACGGTGGAATCTACTGACGCCATCAGTGTGGACGAGATCGATCACTTGATGAATAAGCGCGTACGTAGCGTGGGCGAATTGCTGCAAAACCAGTTCCGCCTCGGCTTCCTGCGTATGGAGCGTATCATCCGCGAACGCATGACCAGCCTTGATCCAGAGAATATGACGCCGCAGTCGGTTATCAGTACCAAGCCAATTTCTGCTGCCATCAAATCATTCTTTGGTTCCTCGCAGCTGTCCCAGTTTATGGACCAGACCAACCCACTGGCCGAGTTGACGCACAAACGCCGTCTCTCTGCACTTGGGCCGGGTGGTTTGAGCCGCCAGAGCGCCAAACTTGAAGTCCGCGACGTCCATCACTCGCACTATGGTCGAATCTGTCCGATTGAAACGCCGGAAGGCCCGAACATTGGCCTTATTGGCTCCATGGCTGTCTACGGTCGGTTAAATGACTATGGCTTCCTGGAAACCCCTTACCGCAAGGTGATAAGCGGCAAAGTAACGGAAGATATTGAGTTCCTCACCGCTGATGAAGAGGAAGGACACTTTATCGTCCCGGCTACCACCAATGCGGATGATGACGGAACGATTATCCCGGACAAGGATGGACGCTGTATCTGCCGCCACCGTTCTTCTTACCCACGTATCCGCACGTCGGAAATCGACTATATGGATACCTCGGCCAAGCAGACGGTGTCCGTGGCTACTTGTCTCATCCCCTTCCTGGAGAACGACGACGCTAACCGCGCTTTGATGGGCTCCAACATGCAACGCCAGAGCGTGCCGCTGGTACGCACACAGGCAAGCTATGTTATGACGGGGCTTGAATCCCGCGCCGCGCAGGATTCCGGAGCGGTGACGCTGGCACGTGCCGCCGGTATAGTCACGGCGGTCGACGCCTCACGCCTGGAAGTAACCCGCCCGGACGGCATTGTGGATAATTATCGTTTGATCAATTTCCGCCGTTCCAACCAGGCGACCTGTATCAACCAGAAACCATTGGTCAACATCGGCCAGTATGTCACCAAGGGTACCCCGATGGCCGATGGTGCCTGCACCGACAACGGCCACCTGGCACTGGGGCGCAACGTGCTGGTAGCCTTTATGCCGTGGGAAGGTTTCAACTACGAAGACGCGATCATCCTCAATGAACGCATGTTCCGTGATGATGTCTATACCTCAATACATATCGAAAAATACGAGATCGAAGCGCGCGAAACCAAAGTGGGACCGGAAGAGATTACCCGCGACATCCCCAACGTCGGGGAAGATGCGCTACGCGATCTGGATGAAGATGGTGTTATCCGCGTGGGTGCCGAGGTGCGAGCCGAGGATATTCTGGTGGGTAAAGTTGCTCCCAAAGGACAGGAAGAACTTACCTCGGAGGAGAAACTGGTACGAGCAATCTTCGGCGAAAAAGCTGCCGAGATGCGCGATACTTCACTCCGTGTACCGCACGGCGAAAAGGGTAAAGTCGTCGACGTAAAACGCTTCAGCCGCATTAAATCACAGTGCGAACGCTGCGGACAGGAATTCCAACTGGGTAAAGTGGAGTCGCTGACCTACTGCAATCGCTGCGGTGGCGCCCTCAAACGCATCCCCGGCGACGAACTCTCCCCCGGCGTCAATCAGCTGGTGCGCGTTTTCATTGCACAACGCCGTAAGATCATGGAAGGTGACAAGATGGCAGGGCGCCACGGTAACAAGGGCGTCGTCTCACGCATCCTGCCGCCCGCGGATATGCCGCATTTGCCCGATGGAACACCAGTTGATATCGTATTGAATCCGCTCGGTGTGCCTTCCCGTATGAATATCGGCCAGATCATGGAAACGCATCTAGGGCTGGTAGCCAGCGAATTAGGTTGCTGTTTCAGCAACCCGATCTTCGAGGGAGCTCCTGAATCAGAGATTCTTACCTATCTGGCACTCACTATGCAGCGCAAACGCCGTATGGTACTGACGGAATATATGCAGAGCGACATGGGTATCACAGCCGCTCCGGACTATACAGCCGAAATCACCGCCGAATCCCTGCGTGCCGAAATCGTCCGGGAGAATATGCCAAAACTGGTAAAGAACCTGGAAGAGTACAAAAACATATTCAAGCAGCATCTACTGGATGCCGCCAAATTGTTGATGCCCAAAATGCCTGCGAATAACCCGTTCAAACTGGTTACCGTTCGCCTGAGTGTCATGGATGCTTTTGATGATGCCGAAGCCCGCGCAAAATGGGCCGATGCTGACTTGGAGCAACGCGAAATCTGGCTGGCAAATGAACTGAAAGAGCGTGTTGATAGCCGTATCGGCTTCAACGAGAACACCGGTAAATGCTATCTGTATGACGGGCGCACCGGCGATAAGTTCGACCAGCCGGTAACCATCGGCTACTGTTATATGCTAAAACTGGTCCACTTGGTAGACGATAAGATCCATGCGCGTTCTACTGGACCATACAGCCTGGTTACCCAGCAGCCGTTGGGTGGTAAGGCACAGTTTGGCGGACAGCGCTTCGGTGAGATGGAAGTCTGGGCACTGGAAGCCTACGGTGCAGCACACGTGTTGCAGGAGATTCTCACCATCAAGTCTGACGATGTGCAGGGCCGTGTAAAAACCTACGAATCTATCGTAAAGGGAGCCAATATCAACGAACCTGGTATCCCGGAATCGTTCAAGATTCTCATCAAAGAACTGCAATCGCTCGGGTTACAGATATCCGTTGAGAACGCCGAGGCCGAGAAAATCGACCTCGAACTCGAAGATGATGAACCGACCCGTCCCGGTCGCTAAACCGGGACGAGCGCCCCGGATATTCCGGGGCACGAGCTTATAGTATTGGCGTCAATAAAAGCGAGGTGTAGTGTGGTAGACACTTCTAATTTCGATCAAATTAGAATCGGCCTGGCCTCTCCCGAA
Organism: Armatimonadota bacterium; assembly: GCA_038248345.1. Lineage (GTDB taxonomy): Bacteria > Armatimonadota > Hebobacteria > CAIYQO01 > CAIYQO01 > CAIYQO01. The sequence goes on from JBBRXO010000001.1 coordinate 21,382, forward strand.
GTGATACGCAAATGGTCACGCGGGGAGGTCAAAAAGCCCGAAACGATAAATTATCGAACCTTCAAGCCGGAGCCGGACGGTCTTTTCTGCGAAAAGATTTTCGGGCCTACGCGTGACTGGGAATGCCATTGCGGCAAGTACCGCAAAATCAAATATCGCGGCATCACCTGTGACCGCTGCGGAGTGGAAGTAACCCGTTCCAAGGTACGACGTGAGCGTATGGGGCATATCGAACTGGCCGCCCCGGTTGCGCACATCTGGTATCTGAAGAATGTCCCCTCCCCTATTTCGCTCTTGCTCGATCTGACACCGCGGCCATTGGAGAAGGTGCTCTACTTCGCCTCCTATATTATCACGAAGGTGGAAAGCGAACTCCTGGCAGCACATGCGGAAGAAATTCGTTATTCCGTAGATGCACGTAAAGCGGAGCTCGATCAGCAATACCAGGAAACAGCGACGATGGTCGAAGACGATCACCGCCGTGAAGTGGAAGCTAATCCCGAGATGGCGCCAGGCGACCGCAATCGCTTGAACGCTACGCGAGATGAAAGATTGAATTACGAGCGCAAAATTGTCGAGGAGCGCAAACAGGACCTGGACAATGCCCTGCGCTTGCTGCTCGGTGTCACCCTTGATGCCCAGCCAGGCCTCATCCACAAGCAGTTGCTCACCGAGCCGGAACACCGCTCGTTGAATAACCTCGCCGAGGAGATTGAAATCTTCCATTGCCTGCATGAAGGCGAGCCCAACGAATATGCTACGGAAGTGGACCCCGATGATGTCGGCCAGACCAGTGGCATCCGCATCCTGCTCCACAATAATCCGAATAAAACGCTTCTCCGCTCACAGACCGGGGCAGATGCTATCAAGACACTGCTAAAGCAGATTGATATGGAAGCAGAAGGCCGCCGCCTGCGCAACTATATCCGCGAAACCAGCGGCCCCAAGCAGGTGCGCGCCGTCAAGCAATTGGAAGTCGTTGAAGCATTCCATAAATCGAAAAATCGCCCGGAATGGATGGTCATGGATGCTGTGCCGGTTATCCCGCCTGAATTGCGCCCAATGGTGCAACTAGATGGTGGGCGTTTCGCCACGTCTGACCTTAATGACCTGTACCGCCGTATCATCAACCGCAACAACCGCCTGAAAAAAATCAAAGACCTGCACGCTCCGGAATCGATCATCAACCATGAGAAGCGCCTGCTGCAGGAAGCTGTTGACGCTTTGATCGACAATGGACGCCGCAGTCGCCCAGTAACCGGTTCTAATAATCGTCCTCTCAAGTCGCTTTCCGACATGCTCAAGGGCAAGGATGGCCGCTTCCGTAAGAACCTGCTCGGTAAGCGCGTTGACTATTCCGGTCGATCTGTAATCGTCGTCGGGCCGCACCTTAAATGTCATCAGTGCGGATTACCGAAAGAGATGGCGCTGGAGCTCTTCAAACCATTCGTAATGAAACGACTGGTACAGAAGGGCCAGACCAATAACGTCAAAACTGCGAAGAAGATGGTCGAGCGCGTACGCCCCGAAGTATGGGATGCGTTGGAAGAGGTGATTCAGGATCATCCCGTCATGCTCAACCGCGCCCCCACCCTTCACCGTCTGGGTATCCAGGCCTTCGAGCCAGTGCTGGTTGACGGCAAAGCCATCCAATTGCATCCGCTGGTCTGTACCGCTTTCAACGCGGACTTCGATGGTGACCAGATGGCCGTCCACGTACCGCTGTCCACCACGGCACAGGCAGAAGCCCGCGTGCTGATGATGTCGAGCGAGAACCTGTTCTCGGCGGCAAACGGCAAGCCAGTTATGACTCCGACGCGTGACATGGTGCTGGGTGCCTATTACCTGACGCAGACCTCCCATAAAGGAGTGAAGGGTTCCGGTAAGACATTCCCCAGTGCACAGGAAGCGATACTGGCCTTCGATGCCGGTATGGTAGACATGCATGCGGAAGTCAATGTACGTATGAATGGCGCCATCACCAATACCTCTATCGGGCGAATCATCTTCAATCAGATTCTGCCGCCGAAATTACAATTCATGGATCGCCCAGTAGACAGCGGCGAAATGGGCAATATCATCCGCCTCTGTCATGATGCCTACGGGCATGACGAGACAGTAATATTGCTGGATGCGCTGAAAGAAATCGGCTTTAAATACTCCACGATATCCGGTATTTCCATCGCAATGACGGACATGGATGTACCTACTAACGACCGAGAACGCATCATTGCTAAAACGGAAAAGGATGTCAACGAGACCAATGCCCATTACGAAGAAGGTTCAATCTCCGAGGGTGAACGCTCACAAAGCGTTTGCGACCTGTGGACACGCGCGGCCAATGATGTAGCTGACGCGTTGCTGGGTAACCTAAGCCTTTTCAACCCACTGCTCATCATGTCAAACTCCGGCGCGCGCGGTTCCAAGCGCCAGCTATCACAGTTGGCTGGTATGCGCGGTCTTATGACAGACCCGTTCGGACGTTTTATTGAAGACTTGCCGATTAAATCGAACTTCCATGAAGGCCTGAACGTACTGGAATATTTCGTATCCACGCACGGAGCGCGCAAAGGTCTGGCGGACACCGCATTACGAACTGCAGACGCCGGTTACCTCACCCGCCGAATGGTAGACGTAGCACAGGATGTGATCGTTCGCGATAATGACTGCGGTACCCTGGCGGGTATCGAAGTGGGCGCAATTCGCGACCGTAATGAAGAGATCGAACCCTGCGACCGTCGTATTGATGGGCGTAACGCCGCTGCGGATATCTATGATCCCTTCACCGGCAAGCTCATCGTATATCGCAATCACCAGATCAGTCAGTTCTCGTTGCCCGCCTGCCCGAAAGAAGGCGGCATCTTACACCGCGCCTGGCATTGTCCGGCGTGCGACCTGCTGATCACCGAAGAGAAGTATCAGAAGTCATTGCATCATTTGGCACATGCCGAATTGGTGGTGACGCTGTCTACCCAATTGCAGGAAAAAGAAGAGGAACTAAATGACGAAGCGGTGCGCTTGAATAAAGCCTTCGATGCCTTGCCAGATGGTGACAGCATTGCTATGCCGCCGATGGATAAGTTAGCGAATGAGATCGTCGAAATTGTGGAGACAGTAGGCGAAATTGAAGCTTTAGAAAATGAAGAGCGAAATACCAGCGATCTGCCAGTACTCCCAGTAACGGAAGAACAGGAAGCCGCAGATGAAGAGGCGCTTGAAATTGAAGAAGCAATCACCAATCTTTCCTGTCCGCATTGCGGCACCACGCTCGTTGAAATTGCTATCTGCGATGATTGCGGCACCCGTTTCACCCGCAATGACCTGGAGTCACCGCTAGCACATATCCGCCGTATTGTTGTTGAAATCGATAAGATTCAGAATCAAGCACGGCTGGTGAGAGCTGACAAGGTGGTTCTAGAAACGTTGAATAACCCCTTCACAAATAAAATGATTGTTCATGAAGGGGCCATGGCAACTCCAGAGCAAAAAGCCGAAGTCTCTGAACTGACACATAAATTGCGCGCCATGGGTGGCCTTGCTTCCGGCAAGGTTCCTATCCGTTCGCCATTAACCTGCGAACTACGCCTGGGTATTTGCGCCAAATGCTACGGACGTGACCTGGCCACCAGTCGCGAGGTAGAAGTAGGCGAAGCGGTGGGCATCATCGCAGCGCAGTCCATCGGTGAACCAGGCACTCAGTTGACGATGCGTACTTTCCATACCGGTGGTGTGGCGGGGCAATACCTGACCGGCGTCGCCAACGTAAAGGATCAGCGCATCAAAACGCTGCAGCAGATCATCGACGACGTGAACCGAGGTCGTGTTACCCTAAGCACGGAAATAAGCGAACGCGAAAAATCCAAACAGATCCAGAAGATGGTGAAGGTGATGGAACAGCAGGTCTCCGGCCTGTTGCGCGTGGTAGAGCTGTTTGAAGCCCGAAAGCCGAAGGGACAGGCGATTATCTCCGATGTTGATGGAATTATCGCTAATATCGACCAAATCGGCGGTGGCCGTACCGTAACCATTCATACCGAATATCCAATTCAACCGGAAGAGATGATCATCGGGAAGATTCTGGGTCAGGCAGTGAAGAACCCGCAGAATGATGAAATTATAATTGAGGCGGGCAAAGAGCTGACTCCCGGCGTCGTAGCAAAATTACGCCAGGCTGGCGTGGGCGGCGTCGTTACCGAAGATCGCTATATGGTTCCTTATCGTGGTGCCTTGCAGATTGAAAAAGGCGATGCCATCAAGGCAGGTAATCCGCTAACGGAAGGCCCGTTGGATCCACAGGAGCTGTTGCGCATGCGCGGTCCGCGTGAAGTGCAGGAGTACCTGGTGAAGGAAATTCAGCGCGTTTACCGCAGCCAGGGTGTTGATATCAGTGACAAACACGTCGAGACCATCGTACGCCAAATGCTGCGTCGTCGCAAAGTAACCGACCCGGGCGACACGGAATTCCTCCCCGGTCAGGTTGTGGATCGCTTCCGCTTTGACGATGAGAATCACCGCATTCGCGAAGCTGGCGGTATCGAAGCACAGGCAAACTGGGTACTCCTCGGTATCACTGAGGCTTCACTGGCTACCGATTCGTTCTTATCAGCGGCTTCCTTCCAGAAGACTACACGAGTTCTCACCGAGGCTGCAATCCGCGGCAAGGTCGACCGTCTCGTCGGTCTGAAAGAGAACGTCATTATTGGTCGGCTCATCCCGGCAGGTACTGGCATGGAGCGCTACCGCGCCGTACGCGTCCTTTCGCCTAATGGCGAAATTAAACTGGTAGAGCCGGAACCAGCGAGCCAGGAACAGGACTTCGTCGAACGCCTGCTGGAAGGCGCAGACCTTGATCTGCGTGCCGGAGATATCGAAGAGCTTTCCAATGGCGTCGTTATCGAGGATCCTGTCGAGAATGACGATGAAGTGTCTACAGAAGACTATTTGAACATCAATCTGGGTGAGTTCAACACGGATGACGAACCCCACCCTTCTGATGAAGCAGAAATCTAAACTGTAGCTGTCAACATAAAAACCCCCGGATATCTCTATCCGGGGGTTTTTTGCATGGTATTGTAAACGAAAATAGTTGACAATACCCACCCTATAAGGTATGGTGAAAACATCCCAACTCAATAGGGATATTTTAATAACAGGTGGTTGAAAAATGCTCTACAAACAATACGGAAAATTAGATTTACGTGTCTCTGCAGTCGGCTTCGGCGGGATGCGTTTCGATACTACACTCCCTACGGCAGCCAATGCTGATCTCGTTCGTTATGCCTGCAGCATGGGTATTAACTATTTCGATACCGCTCCCGGGTATTGCGGCGATCAAAGCGAAAAAATCTTCGGCGAAGCCTTTCAGGACATGCCCGGCGAATACTTGGTTTCCACCAAAGGCATGCCTGTGCATTTTGACACCGCCGACAAAGCCTATGATGCAGTGCGCAAATCGCTGGATACCATGGGCATACCCAAAATTAATTTCTACCATGTGTGGTGTCTACGTAAGATGGAGCATTATGAGCTGGCCATGCAGCCCGGCGGCCAGTACGATGGGCTGTTGCGCTGCAAAGAAGAGGGTCTGATCGATCATATTGTCTGCTCATCGCATCAGCCAGGGTATGAGATCCGCAAAATTGTAGAAGACGGAAAGTTCGATGGGGTTTTGCTAGGCATGAATATCCTCAATTTCCCCTACCGCTGGGACGGGGTAACAGCCGCCTACGAACATGGAATGGGAGTCGTTGCGATGAATCCTTTGAGCGGCGGAATGATCCCCCAGAACGAAGAATTATTCTCCTTCCTGGCGCAAGAAGGCGAGACCCCCACAGAGGCGGCATTGCGCTTCGTTATCTCCTGCCCGCAGATTACCGTCGCGCTTAATGGGTTCACAACTCGGGAGCATGTCGATCAAGCCTGCCGGGTGGCCGATCGCTGCACACCCTTCACCGAAGAAGACCTGACGCGCATCAAGTCACACCTCTCACAGAATCTGAACGCTGTTTGTACCGCCTGTGGCTATTGCGATAATTGCCCGCAAGGCATAAATATCCCCGCTTACATGCAAGTGTATAACCAGAAGCAGATGTTCGGCGCCACCGATGAGCAAATGATCGGAAAAATCAAAGGTGAGCGCGAGTGGAATACGCTCGTAGGTGTTACCGAGGAAACCTCGGCCAGTAACTGCATTGAATGTGGCCAATGCGAGCAGGATTGCCCTCAACATCTTAACATCATCGAACGACTGAAAGAATGTGCGGCTTGGGAAGCTGCTAGGTAATTCTATTGGTCGCATGCGTCATTTGTTTCGTTTATATCGGGAAGCCAGGATGGCAACTACATTTACAACACGACGAATAGGTTTCAAAATTGGGTAGAGCCAGCGTAGATATCGGGGGAGCTTAATCCACGCATAATCGTTGATAGTAGGGGTGAAGGTGCTCCCTATGATACTAAGTATCTGCCGATAACGGTTTTTTTCAGCGACCTTCATACAGAAAATAACTCGAGAGAGAAGATCTGGAGCGATGGTGTCGCTTTTCGCAATGAATGCGATCACATATTTTATGACCCAGCGTGCTCTGCCATCGCGGCGTAACCTGCTCAATATCTCATCTGGTAGCTCTATCCCCAACAACTGCTGAGATAGTCCTAGCCCCACTAGCATGGGATAGGTCAGCCCCTGTCTAAAGATGAGATCCGTCAGCTGTTGCGATCCCTGCAAATCCATTTTACGGTAAACTTGCGCAAAGTCTGCTAACCATCGATATAATCTCCACAGATGATATGTACCATGGTGCGCAGTGAACAATAGCGTATCGGCCATCCCCAGCGTCATGATAGGTTGGCCATTTACCAGTACCTTTTGCGACCGCGCCAGCATCTCCGAAACAACAAGTGCATCGGGGAATTCTTGCATCGTAGCTGACCAATGCAACTCGATATGGCTGGCACCGAAATCAAAGGCTGAATGCCATGTATTCTCATCATCAACTACAATTTCATTGTTCGAGGTGATCACTGCTCCCATGCTCAGCATTATCGTTTTTGCCTTGGTAAAATCGCTTTTTTGTACCAATATATCAATATCGACAAAGCGGCGCAGTGCCGGTTTACCGTAGATAATCACCGCCAGTGTCGGGCCCTTCAGGCTTAACACAGCTATCCCTTCAGCTTCCAATGCTCGGGTGATTTTAATCAGATCACAGGTCATCCGGAAGACGCGGAATTCATTCGCCTGTTGGCTAGCCGCCAGCGCCTGCAATACTTCCGCCGGAACTATATCTGCAGCCACCTCGATCAATCGTTTATTTACCATCGGGAAGACGCCATGGTGAATAGCCAGTGTCTGCACTATATCCCAGTCTACTGGCCGAGAGGCTGTCTCTCGGATAGCGGCATCACTCCCCTCGTCAACACGCAGAGTGGCCTGGATAACCTGCAACTCGGAACTACCTATCATCTTAACCTGGTTAGGCACAGATATTTTCCTCCTGCTTTTCCTGATAATGTTTAGCCTGGGTGGCGTACAGATGTGCGTAAGTGCCCGCAAGCTGCAACAGCTCCTGATGGGTGCCGCGCTCGATGATGCAGCCCTGCTCCATCACATAGATATAATCGGCCATCTGCACGGTAGAAAAACGATGGCTGATGAGCACTGCGCTCTTACCCTTGATAAGCGTGCGGAAACGTGTGAATAGTTCCGATTCTGCCAGCGGATCCAATGCGCTACTTGGTTCATCAAGGACAATGATATCTGATTGGCGCATGAAGGCGCGGGCGATGGCGAGCTTCTGCCATTCGCCGCCGCTTAGCTCCTCACCACCACTGAACATTTTCCCAAGCATGGTGTCGTAACCGTTGGGCAGGCGGTTGATCTTCCCGTCGATGCCCGCCGCTTCGGCCGCCACACGTACTTCTTCCTGCGAAACATCACGTGACATGTCTCCCATACGGATATTATCAAAAACACTCGCCAGGCAACGCAGGTAATCCTGAAATACTACGCTCAGTTTTCTCCGCCATTCCTCCGGTGAAATATGGCGTATATCTATGCCCTCAATGGTTATCATACCCGAGGTTGGGTCATATAAGCGGCAGAGTAGTTTGATAAGTGTCGTCTTGCCAGATCCATTTGCCCCCACGAGAGCAATTACTTGACCGGGGAGTAACTCCATATCAATGTCGGTGAGGATTGGACTTTCACTCCCGGGATAATTAAAAGATACCCCCTCAAAATGCACTCCTACTTTCGACGCTGTTGGAAACTCCACTACCGGTGGCACGGCAACAATCGCTGGCTGGAAATTTAAGAACTGGTAGATATGCTCGAGGAATAAGCTATGCTCGTACAAGCTGGTAACACTGCTTAACAATCCTTGCAGGTTGCTGAATCCAGACTGGAATGCCTGGTAGTACATCACCATGGCTCCCACGGTAATTACTTTATTTATAGTGGAGACGCCGATGAAACCCAACGCGGCGAAGATAGAGGCGGTGGCCACCCCCTGGGCGAAGAAATCCATTAGAGCACGATTGCGGAATATTTTCAGCCGTTCGTAACGTATCTTTTGCCGTAACCGGAGATACAGATCAGCAAATAATGGCCCTAATTGAAAGAGTCGAACTTCCTTGGCCGGGTAGGCATCCGTCAACATTAAATTATAATAGTAACAGCGCCGCTCGTCCTCAGTCTGTGCTTTCAGCAACCGGTGCAACTTGCGCCCATAAAATAATCCGATCAACGCACCAGGGGCGGCGATGAGCATCACCGCCAGTGTCAACAACCAGTTATAGGCAAGTAATAAACCGAAGATACCCAGCACGGCGATACTATTCTGCACAATATGAATGATTGTAGAGTATACAGCTTGCGGACGAGATAATGCATCCTGCTGTGCCCGGCTCATCAGGTTAAAATCCTGCGGATTTTCGTAGAACTCCAGATCAACTGCAATTGATTTTGCATGGATGAGACTGGCGAATTTCTCCAACACCAGTTGCGATTGCGCCTCATTTACCAACGAGGAAGCTGAACGGCAGAGGACGATTAATACGGCCACCCCGCCTGCCATCCCCACCCAAAAGATCAACTTCTGCGCAGCCATAGCCGGCGATACACCCGATACTATGCTAAAGGTGGCGCTGTCGATAATCATCTTCATCAAAAACAGCGCCAATAATGGGAGCAGCCCTAGCATCACTACCAGCACTATATTGAGGATATTCCACTGTGGAGCCGCACTCCACACCATGCGCAACGCATAGATGATATCACGAAGGAGAGCACGAAATGACTTATTGCTGGCTGGGCCTTTGGCATCAATTTTCATTGTTATATCCCGGCCAGATCTTGCTCGACAAGTTCTAATACCTGGGCGATATCTTCTAAAGCGTTGTTTCGCTGTAAAATCCGAATAGGAACAGATCGCACAATATTCATCGTCTGCTCAAAATGGAGTTTTGTGTCGATATTATGGAATACACGTATTCCATAAGTGTGGTGAACTAGTTCCATCGCCGCCGCGAGCGGGGGTATTGGCTTGATCTCGGCAGCGCTACCCCAATCCAGCACGTATATACAAGCAAGTGGTGCAGGTTCAGCGTATATACGCTCTGCTACAATGTGGACGCGCTTTTCATTATGCGGAGATACCCGTGGTAATAGCTCGTGATCCTTTCCTAATGATTGCAAGGAATCTGGCCATAATTTAAATTCCTGCACACCGGGATATATTAGGTATCCACTGTCATGAGGGTGGCAAACAACCACGTCATCCGTGAGCAGGTGATGCCCGCGTGCATGGAGCGCCGCGCAAAGTGTCGACTTGCCCCACCCCGATTCACCACTAAAGATAATTGCCCGCCCATTTACTACTACCGAACTAGCGTGCAATACAACCATCCCGCGCTGGTGCATAGCGGCAGCCAGCACAGCAGTTTTTACAAAGCGTTGTAAGATGTCGGTTCCGATTCCCAACTCGGGCATCACAGTAATGTATTGTCCGCAGGAGATCTTAAAGCACCCGATACCAACCCACTGCATATATATCGATTCTCCGTCTATACAGTAAAGAATGCCTGATTGTGCACGATTTAACGGAGGAATTGAAAATTCGCCTGGGCTTATGGTTATATCCGGGGAATTCTTTTGCTCTTTAACCCCCGACAAGGGATATGCAGATTTAATGTAAAAACCATGAATATTATATGTTAAAAAATCCACTATTAACCTTACGCAAAATCACCGGTAGATCTGCGTACAAACCTACCGGTCAATTTTTGCCGAAATGCAATTTGCTCTGAATGACTAAGCGGCTGAAGGATCGCCCCATGCGACAACGCCTTTAGCACCCGGCGGAGGGATCTGCAGTATAGGGGCTGCTTGCCCTATCCAAGTGAAATAGCCATCAAAGCCACCGCCGGCTACTTTGGCCTGCGTCAATTCCTCGATAGTACCGAAGATGCGCAGTGTCGGTTTTGCGTAAACTTTCATAATCTGATCCCCCTATTTTAAACATATCAACATCCATGATTGTAGACTTGCTCCAAGTTCATTTAAGATAGTACCATAGCATTCCAAAACACACAAGCACTTTCTATTGTTTTTTGTCGAAACATCAGACATTTTCGTACTTTGTAACGAAAAATTTGGTTTTGGGTCCAATTGCTTATTGTAGATGCAATAGCAGCCTGAGGAGCCCTATTTCATTTGCGCAAACCAGGCGGCCAGAGTTACGGCTGGCCAGACGTACATCCAGGTATCCCGCCGCACGGTTACATCGTCTAGATAGCAGGCGAAATATTCATCCAGTCTGGCGATGTCGACGTACGCTGCCAGCCGCTCGCGTTGGGCGGCCAGCGTCGCACGCAACAGTGTTATATCCATGCTCATGGCCCCATCTACATGCGGGGCCATATCAGCCTTGCCTTTGCGCAATTGTATCGCCGGCGGCAGAATACCATGCAATGCATGACGAATTATATAGCGACTGAAGCCGTTATGGTATTTCTGCTCGGGCGGCATTGCCAGACAGAACTCGACCAATCGTTTATCCCAGAATGGGTAGCGGCCTTCCAACCCAAAATTGGCGCAAACCATATCAAACGATTCAAAGATCATCTGGTAAAAACCCAACGAAAGATCATTGTACTGCGCTTCACGATCAGACCAGACCCGCTGCATCTTCCGGTTGAAATCACTTTTAATCTTACTGATCTGATAACGCTTGTGCAACTCGTGGCGAATTGGGTATTTGATGCGTTTGCCATGTCCATCCGGGTTATTACTAATTAGCGCGGTAATTATCGGTTTAAAACCCATCTGCCAGGCAAAACGAATGGCGTCTTTACGCCCGGTACCCCACACCGCGTAGGCCTCGCGGTAGAGTGTACGCCATTTCATCCCCAGCGCCAACTCTACAAGATACTTCTCACCGTGGCCGATTGCGTTATCACCACCGAAACCTTCCAACATCGTGCGAACACCGCAGAAACGTGCCGAAGTATATGTACCTTTATGGAGATATATCGTAGTGCCGTAGTAGGGCTCATCTTGCGCCTGCTGCACATCCCAATATGCTTGATAAGGGCTAATTTCATCCATCGGCACCAGGTGCGGGTCTATCCCCCCCTGCGCTATGACGGCGTTAATGTACTCACGTTCATCACATTCCGGCAACTTGTCATATACCGCTGAGAAAGTCTGCAGTCCCCTCCCCTGCCCTTCCTGCTGTAATATATCACGCGCCATGCAGGTGATGGAGGAAGAATCGATCCCCCCGCTTAGTGCAGAGCCCAGCGGATAGATACTGCGAAGCCGGCACCGCACCGCTTCTGCAAATACCTCGCGGAAAGCGGAGCCATATTCTGCATTTGAGTTGAAGCGAATCTCCCTGCTTGGATCTAATGACCAGTATCGCTCAACTTTAATGCCTTCGGAATTAACCGTCAAAGTACTGGCCGCCGGCAACCGATGCAACTGCTGATAGAAGCAGTCCGCTTTATCCTCAAAAATACATAATGACAGATATTGGGTGATCTTTTCTTCATTCAATTCACGGGGAATCTGCGGTAATGCGAGTAATCCGCGCACCTGGGTGGCGAAATAGAATTCGTCTTGTTGAAAAGCATAGTAGAATGGCTTCACACCGAAATGATCGCGCGCACAAAAAAGCTTATGCTGCCAGCCATCCCAGATTGCAAAAGCGAAGTCTCCTACCAGATGATCGGCGCATTTAGCTCCCCAGCGAACATAGGACGCCAGGATCAGCGCACTGTCGCTAACACCCTCATCAGTGAGATTCAAGCTACCGAGTAACTCGTTCCGATTATCAATCCGGGCATCTGCGGTAATTGCCAGCCGTGCTTCCGCATCATAAAAAGGAAGCGTTTCCTGCAGCGACTCTGGAGTTGTAAAAGACATCTGGTGGCCGAAACCAATTTTCCCATGAAACCAAATGCCGTTGCTATCCGGCCCACGATGCACTAATGCTTCCTGCATCATCTCCAGGTCGCGATGCAGGATGGGGCGCTCTTTAATATTATAGATGCCGGTTATCGCGGACATGGCTCTCCCAGGGAAATCGGCGGAAAAGAAGTAAACCCGTGGCGTGCACTGCCCCCGATAATAATGGTTCCATCACATACTAACCAGGCGTGGGCCAACAGTTTTTTTTCCTGCGGATCTACACCAATAAGCAACTCCGAAGTGTAACCAAAATGCCGTAAAAGTATGCCCGCCGCCAACGCCTGCGTGAGGCAAGAGGCATGCGGCACCACCCGGCTGGCAAGTACCACCATGCGGGCGATACGTCCCGGTTGCGGGCGCGTTGCCAGCGCCTGCTGCTTGTAGGTTACCTTTTTTATCTCCGAGAGATTGCGGTGAAATGGTCTACGATATAAGTTAATACGAACCTGCCAGACGATTGCGAGCGCCAGAAATAACAAGCCCCAATCCGACTTACTCAGTCGGCGCAAGCGCTGCAGCGGATTCATCGTGAACCTCTATCAATTTATTCGTATAAAGATGATTCAGCAGCTCCTGCAAATCCTGCAGGCACTGTTCGGGGGTAACATCGAATTCAGCCATGATGGCTTGTTGCATCGCGGCCACAGTTTTACCTTCTTGAATAAGAGTCCAGGTGATGGCGCCTTCTTGATTCAATCCATAGTAAATCCCGGTGGCCAAGTTCAACATCACTTGCTCGCCGGTGACTTCCGCCGATACCAGATCTGTGGTGGTGACAAATTTCGTTTGCAAGGGAAATTCAATTGCCATGTTTTGAAACTCCTTCTGTAAAATTACTGATACCATTTTACACTAGCTAGAAGGGAAAAACAATGCTACCAGCAAAAACGACCGATAATGGTGAATCGCTCATCTTCCGTGACGCCTGTCAGCGCAATATCTCCACAATTTAGCCAACTGTGCGCAGATATCGGAGTGGACATTATGCTACCTTTGGCTATACCCGGATTTACAATGAGGAGCGGTTGCACCAATCATTGGACTACCTCACGCCAGCGATGTTGTGGAACGCATAAAATTTCTCTGCAACTAGCGCGCGAGCTTTGGGGGCTACGCGCTCCCAAACCCCGCGGCAGGATACCACCCTGCACCCAAGTAGCCAGTCAGCTCATCAGGGCGTCCTGCCCTGATGACCCTCCTGGCACTGAATATGAAATTATGGATTTAGGGGATTTAGGGGATTTGCAACCCACCAAATTATCGTATTTTTTATGTATTGACAGAGGTGACACTTTAAAAAATGCAGTGGAGAAATCAATATTGAGACAAATCCAATCAAATTTTTGCTATACTATTTGTGATTCACTGGAAAGGAATACGTGCGATGAAAGTACTTGTCACTGGTGGTGCTGGCTATATCGGCAGCACCATCTGCTCTGCCCTGGAAGATAGTGGGCATACGCCTGTTATACTAGATTCGCTCATCACCGGCTGCGAGCGATTTACGCAAGGACGGGCCTTTTATAACGGTGATATCGCCGATACCACCATATTGGCGCAGATATTCTCCGCGCATCCGGAGATCATCTGCACCATTCATTGCGCTGCTCTCATCAGCGTGCCGGAGTCCGTGGCGCTCCCCTACGATTACTACCATAATAATGTGGCGAAGTCGCTGGCGCTTTTTCGCACGTTGGCGCAGCATGGCTGCTCTCATGTGGTCTTCAGCTCTTCTGCATCGGTGTACGATGATCCTGCCGATTTTATTGTCACCGAGGCATCACCATTGAACCCCCGAAGCCCCTATGCACGAACAAAATATATGATGGAGTTAGTGCTACAAGATTTCTGTGCCGCATATGAATTACGTGGCATCGCGTTGCGCTACTTCAACCCCATCGGAGCCGACCCGCAAATGCGCAGCGGTTCCTACGTGGCGAACCCCGCACATGTGCTGGGGAAGATCATGAGTGTGGCGGCAGGCAAGGAACCGGTCTTTAACATCACCGGCACCTACTGGCCCACCCGCGATGGCAGCGGGATCCGTGACTACATCCACGTGTGGGATCTTGCCCGCGCCCACGTGCTAGCCGTGGAGCGCCTGGAGCAGCTCTTCCTAGGTGGAGAGAAGTATCGGGTGATCAACCTGGGCACCGGCCGTGGTGTAACGGTGAAGGAGCTGGTCCACGCTTTTGAAAGCGTTACCCAACAACCCCTGAACGCCGTAGAAACCCCCGCCCGCCCCGGTGACATAGCTGGCGCCTACGCCAACGCTGATACCGCCGCGGAATTACTCGGTTGGCACGCCGAACTCCCCATAGAGCGCGGCATCGCCGATGCATTACAGTGGGAAAAAGTAAAAATAGGACATTAGCCGGGTATCCCCTGCTACCATCCCAACAAAAACGGCCTCCGATAAAAAATCGGAGGCCGTTATAAAAACTTTGGGGTGGGTAATCGGATTCGAACCGACGACCTCTAGTGCCACAAACTAGCGTTCTAACCTGCTGAACTATACCCACCACGAACTACCGACATTAATATTGGTGCGCCCAGCAGGGCTCGAACCTGCGGCCTACTGCTTAGAAGGCAGTTGCTCTATCCGCTGAGCTATGGGCGCAGGTGGAGCGGGAGACGGGGCTCGAACCCGCGACATCCAGCTTGGAAGGCTAGCGCTCTACCACTGAGCTACTCCCGCCCAACTTCTTCTTTTTGCACCACTTTTCAATATACCATTTTAAAAATGGTCGGGGCGAGAGGATTCGAACCTCCGACCTGCTGGTCCCAAACCAGCCGCGCTACCAAGCTGCGCCACACCCCGTTACGCCTTGTGAAGTATAACTAAATAGCTCCTCTTCGTCAACATGCAATATCTGACAATCTTTTCGGGGACTTTTTCCGCATTTTTGCTCCAGTTTAATTGACGAGGTAAAAAGCGTTTGCTATACTCTTTATGGAAATTACGCCAATTACTTGAGTGGCGTCGGATACAGAAATGAAAGGTGCATGAAAATGCCGAAAAAAGTACTGGCATGCGATGACGAGAGACACATTGTCCGCCTTATTCAGGTTAATCTTGAGCGTGCAGGTTATGAAGTAGTCACCGCGTTCGATGGCCGTGAAGCGCTAAAGAAAATTGATGAAGAACACCCAGACATGGTCATCCTTGACGTAATGATGCCCTACATGGACGGTTTCGAAACGCTGAAGAATATCCGTGCTAATCCGGCGACGCGAAATCTGCCTGTTATCATGCTCACTGCCAAGGCACAAGATCAGGATGTTTTTCAGGGATATTCCCACGGTGTCGATATCTATTTGACGAAACCTTTTAATCCTTTGGAACTATTGACCTTCGTGAAACGCATCTTCACCGAAATGGAGTCAGACGAAAATGACAACGTGTACACCGTCTAAATGTAATTCAGGTGGTTCTGCCTTTGCTCTACTGACCGGGATAGTCCTTGCTATGAGTGCGGTTGCAGTGGTGATGGTACTGGCGCATCACCCTGGATGCACTAAAATCAATCCCCAGGAAGAGACTGACCGACGGATTGACGAGCTGGAGAAATCAATACACAACCTGCAGAGCAGCTTCTCTGATACCGTCAAATCCTGACCGTACCGGTTTTATAATGGATTCCCCCGCCCTCGGTCCTTCAGCCGGGGGTGGTTTTGTTAAAATCATCCGGCAAATAGCAGAAAAACCATCCTGAAGATGCTATGAAGAATAACCTCCTATGTTCTCTGATTTCAATTGGCGAAATATATGGTTTACCCCCGAAACCGGCCGCTTCCGCAGCGGGTGGCGCGTGGCAATATACTTGCTATTGGCAAGTACCTTATCCGGTATGCTCAAGGAGTTCTTTGATCTGCTCCTCAAAATCAGACCGCTCCCCTTTCCTGTAACTCCATCAATTGATTTTGCCATCAGAGATTTTTGTGGTTTTTTAGCTGCTTTTGCCGTTGGCGTATGGGCTTTGCGCGTGCTGGAGTTATTGCCCCCCCGCGCTTTAGGGGTATCGCTGGAGAAAAATACCACTCGACGTTTTTTTTTCGGCATCGCGGCGGGGATGGCATTGATATTATGCTATTGCGTGCTGGCTTTCTTCTCGGGTAGCCTCAGCTGGGAGTTAATATCTATCCCCAGCAAACAACTGCTATATCTGGCTTTAGCGCTCACATTGTATCTTATTGTGGCCTTTTTCGAGGAACTCCTTTTCCGCGGCTATTACTTTCAAACTTGCTTACGTGCCTTTGGTTTGTTGCCGACACTGTTGGTTTCATCGATAATCTTTGCCGCTGCCCATGCCAACAATAGCAGCATCTCCCTGATAGGATATGCCAATATTGGGATTGTGGGGATTTTTCTCGCCTTGCTCTACCTGCGGTCCGGGTCACTCTGGGCACCCATCGGTTTTCACTTTGGGTGGAATTTTGCGCAGGTACTCTTCGGATTTAAAGTAAGCGGCATGAGCAGCATCTTCACTTCGCCGTTTAATGCACTGCCACAAAATCATCCGTGGAGCGCTCTCCTGGCTGGCGACGGCTTTGGCCCGGAGGGTGGGATCATCTGCTCGGCCATTCTTCTCGCCGCCGTGGCCGTGGCCGCCCGTGGTCCCTGGGGCATCAGTCTCGATGATGAATGGTGGCGCTGGCCCGATGCACAAATCAAAGCAAAAAAACCACCTGTCTGGGATTTTACTATTGGACATAGTTATTTCCAATGGAAACTACCAGCTGATCGCCGTGATGATTGAACGAAAAAGATTATCCCGCTAAAATAGACATACATTTTGAGGTAAAAATATGCGATTTTCGACACTATTCGCCCCCACCCTGCGCGAGGTCTCTGCTGATGTGGAGATGACTAGCCATAAACTGCTCTTACGTGCGGGCTATATCCGCCAGCTGGCCGCTGGTGTGTACAGCTTCCTGCCGCTGGGCTGGCGCGTGCTACGCCGGGTGGAGCAGATCGTACGCGACGAAATGGACGCCGCCGGAGCACAGGAGTTACTTCTCCCTACCCTGCACCCGCAAGAGCTGTGGGCGGAGAGCGGGCGCGAGGCACGAATGCAGGATGTGCTGCTGGCCACTAAAGACCGCAAGGGGGGCATCTTCTATCTGGGCCCCACACATGAAGAGGTTATCACAGACCTGGTACGCAAGAACATCAAGTCATATCGCGAATTACCGCTGACGCTTTATCAGATCCAGACGAAGTTCCGCGACGAGCCGCGCCCCCGCGGTGGGCTGGTGCGCACGCGTGAGTTCATCATGAAGGATGCCTACTCCTTTGATCGGGACGCGGAAGGGCTGGATAAAATCTACCAGCGGATGCACACCGTGTACCTGAGTATCTTCGCTAAATGCGGGCTGGAGATAACCCCGGTGGCGGCCAGCGGCGGGGCTATCGGCGGCAAAGAGACAGTCGAATTCATGTTGCTGACCGATGCGGGCGAGGACAGCATCCTCATCTGCCCGGAGTGTGGCTATGCCGCCAACCAGGAGATTGCAGACTTCAAGCCGGTAGACAACGCCAGCATGGAAGCGCCAGCGGCACTAGCCAGCGTGGATACCCCTGATACTCATACCGTACAGCAGGTGTGCGAGTTCCTCCATACCAAAGCGGAGAAGCTGCTCAAAACGCTCATCTATATGGCCGACGGCAAACCGGTGGCGGCGCTCATTCGCGGCGATCAGGAGCTGAATGAGGGGCGTTTCCGCGTGCTATTAGGCGCTGATACGCTGGAAATGGCCACCCCGGAGCAGATTCTGGCGGCCACCGGCGGGCCGGTAGGCTTCAGCGGCCCCGTAGGGCTGAATATCCCCATCTATGCCGATGAAGAGCTAAGCGGGATGACTAATCTTATCACCGGGGGCAATGCGAACAATCTCCATCTGACCAATGTGAACTGGACCGACGTCAAAGGGGAAATCACCTGGGGGCGGCTACGCTTCGCTACTGCCAGTGACTCCTGCGCGTGTTGCGGGGCCGCATTCACCGAGCGACGCGGAATGGAGCTGGGGCATATCTTCAAGCTTGCCTACAGCATCAGTGAACCACTGAAAGCCATATTCGCCGATGAGGACGGCAGCGAAAAGACGGTGATCATGGGGTGCTACGGTATCGGCGTCAGCCGTATCCTCGCCGCAGTGGCGGAGGTGAGCAATGACGATAACGGCATCATCTGGCCGAAGAGTATCGCGCCCTACCAGGTAATTCTAATCGTCGCCAACACCGCCAATGAGGAGCAACTGGCGCTGGGCGAAAAGCTTTACGCTGAGCTGCAAGCCGCCGGTATTGAGGTACTCTTTGATGATCGGGCGGAGCGTGCGGGGGTTAAATTCAAAGACGCCGACCTCATCGGCATCCCCACGCAGGTAGTAGTGGGCAAACTGGCCGGGGAGAACAAAGTAGAGTTCCGCGACCGCGCCACCAAGTCGTCCGAGGTAATTGGGGCGAATGACGTAGTCGGGCGGGTATAACGTAGCATGGGCACATAGCGGGTAATGACGAATCGTCGGTGGGATCGCGCGATTATTCAGGAAGACGTTCTCATATCGTACTGTAGCCCGCGCCCGCCGTAGCGCGTTGCTGTCAGAACAGCTCTGACATTCTTTACCTGCCCGGCTATCTCTCGATAACCTGCCTAAAAACGGACGGAGTCAACGGAATATGCGGAGCTGGGTTTTTATTTACCGCTCATGATCATTACAAATACGCGCCACGGCGGGCGCGGGACGCCTGCGTTCCCAAGGATTACACACTCGCTTTGCCCACCGGTTTGCCGTTGTGGAGTATCGCTTGGGGGGGAAGGCTTACTCCCAGGTAGGCGGTCATCTCATCATCTTTGGCAATGGTGAAGATAACGCGGCCGCTGTCGCTGCGGAGAAAGACGTACTCGGCTTTGCTCTCACGTTTGCCAGCGCGGGCTTTGCGGGTGGAGTGCGCCGCGCCGCGATAGACGCAGGTGAACATCTCGCCATCATGCAACATAGCCGAGTCCGGCTGCGCCATCCAGTTATGCTGGAAGCGCTGCAGGATAAATATTGATGCCTCCGGCTGTAAGGCCAGCAAAGCGCGCTCATGCGCCGGGGTGGCCCCGGCGATATGCGCCAGATCGATGCGCAGATCTATCTCGTGGTAGGTATTCTGTTCGGTAACCCGAAAGCGGCACCCATCTACCGACAATACCATCCCGGTGGTCAATTCAAATGTCATTTTATTTCCTAACGTGGGTCACATCCAAAGCCCAATAAAATGGCGCAAGGCAGGTGCCCAATGTGAGTTACATATTAGATATCGTATAGTTACGACGTGGGCACAAGCCCTGTGCCCCTACTATTCTACCGGTGCGAAGGATGGCCTGCAAGAGCAACCTCCACCAATTTCCTATTTTCTACCTGCTATTTGCTACAAAGCTAGTGTTTCCACTTTAAGATTATGATATAATATGACTTGCCTTGTTTGTTAAGGTTGTATTCTGAGGAGGATGCTCTTGAAACAGTACTATAAATATATTCTGATCTTTTTCCTGGTTGGGCTCGTCGCTAGTTACATATACTCGCAGTCACTGCAAACCAGCAAAATCGTTGAGTTGAAGACTTCGGAATTTCTCTCCAAGTTGGATAAGGGTGATATCAGCACGGTAGAGATCCAGGGGGCTAAACTAAGCGGAGAACTACGCAAACCCGCCGATAAACTGATTAATAAATACACCACCTTCTGGGTGATGGATCAGGAATTGCTGATGCAAAGACTGGATGAAATCAACAGAAAGAATGCCGCCACTCCGGAAGCCAGTTTCAGCTATAACGTGACGCAGAGCAAAGTCTCGGAGAGCCTGGTATGGAATAGCATCAGCATTATCGTGATGATCGCGCTCTTCGTCGGCTTCTGGTTGTTCATCATGCGGCAAGCACAGTCGGGGGGGAATCAGGCGATGTCCTTTGGTCGTAGCAAGGCCAAACGCATGACTAACGATGATGAGCGCGTGACCTTTGAAGATGTCGCCGGTGTAGATGAAGCCAAGCAGGAGTTGGTGGAGATCGTCGACTTCCTGAAGAACCCGAAGAAATATGTCACCCTCGGTGCGCGCATCCCCAAAGGTGTGTTGCTCCTCGGCCCGCCAGGCTCCGGCAAAACCCTGCTGGCCCGCGCAGTCGCCGGTGAGGCTGGTGTGCCCTTCTTCCATATCAGCGGTTCTGACTTCGTCGAGATGTTCGTCGGCGTCGGAGCCTCCCGTGTGCGTGATCTCTTTGAGCAGGCGAAGACCCATAAGCCATGTATTATCTTCATCGATGAGATCGACGCCGTGGGCCGCCAGCGTTTTGCCGGAGTCGGCGGCGGACATGACGAGCGCGAACAAACATTGAACCAATTACTGGTGGAGATGGATGGCTTTGAGACCAATAGCGGTGTCATCCTCATCGCCGCCACCAACCGCCCGGATGTGCTCGACCCAGCGTTGCTGCGTCCCGGTCGCTTCGACCGCCGCATAACTGTAGACCTGGCAGACGTCAACGGGCGTACCGCTATCCTGCGCGTACACGCCAAAGGCAAGCCAGTGGCCGACGATGTCTCGCTGGAAGTGCTGGCACGGCGCACCCCCGGATTCAGCGGCGCTGATCTGGCGAATATGCTGAATGAAGCAGCACTGTTGGCGGCACGCAATTCCAAACAGCAAATTGAGATGGTGGATATGGAGAACGCTATCGACCGCGTCATCGCTGGCCCGGAG
The DNA here is from genome assembly GCA_038248345.1 of Armatimonadota bacterium. Classification (GTDB taxonomy): domain Bacteria; phylum Armatimonadota; class Hebobacteria; order CAIYQO01; family CAIYQO01; genus CAIYQO01. The sequence goes on from JBBRXO010000001.1 coordinate 42,598, forward strand.
CGCAAGAGCAGACTCATCGGCGATAAAGAGAAAGAGATCATCGCTTACCATGAAGTTGGCCATGCGCTGCTTGCTGAGTTGCTTCCCAATGCTGATCCGTTGCATAAAGTTTCAATTCTACCACGTGGCCAGGCACTTGGCTATACTCTCAGCCTGCCTACGGAAGATAAATTCCTCACCTCACGCAGCGAATTGATGGACGACATCGCCGTCTGCCTGGGTGGGCGTGCCGCCGAAGATATCACTTATAATGAAGTCACTACCGGCTCGTCAAGCGACCTGCAGAAAGCCACCGCCATCGCCCGCTCCATGATTATGGACTATGGCATGAGTGATCTCATCGGGCCGCGCGTACTGGGCCGTCATCACGGTCAGGTATTCCTCGGGCGCGATATGATGGAAGAGAAAACCTACAGCGAAGAGACAGCTGAGCAAATCGACAATGAAATCCGCCGTATCATCGAGGAATCCTTTGAGCGAGCGAAAGGAATCATCACCGAGAACGCGGAAGCCGCCAAACGAATCGTCGCTGCGTTGCTGGAAAAAGAAAGCTTATCCCAGGAAGAGTTCAGCGCCATCCTCTACGCCAAAATGGAAACGGGACCTACGGAATACGTAGTAGGTTAGCCAGGACGAGGGACTTAGACCAGCTTAATCAGGCGCTGCGTCAGGCATTATAAAAGACCGGGATAAATGCCCGGTCTTTTTCCTTAGCTCATGTTCACATTAAGCTAATATTCGCTAGCTAGCACGCCTTGCATTTGCTATACTATAGTCACAGATTTCTATCAATAGTTGAGAGCTGATATGCCTGAGTTTGATCTCACAAATTTTTCTACCGAAGAACGTGCACAAATTGCGTTGCTGGAACCGGAACGCATGCCACAGCATATTGCCGTCATCATGGATGGCAATGGCCGCTGGGCCACGCGGCAGGGTCTCCCACGTGTCTTTGGTCACTCGGCAGGGGTAGAAAGTGTGCGGGCAATGTTCAATGCCTGTGACGATCTGGGCATCCGATATATTACCCTCTACAGCTTCTCCACCGAAAACTGGTCACGTCCCGCTGATGAAATTGACGCGCTGATGAATCTGATTGATATGCAGATGCGCTCCGAAGCGGAACATCTGCACCGCAAAAATGCACGTATCCGTCAACTAGGGCGAGTGGAAGGTTTGCCGGACATGCTGGTGGAGACGCTCCGCTATATTGAGGAGCTGACGAGCCAAAATACCGGTATCACTATTCAGTTCGCAATTAATTACAGCGGACGTGCTGAATTGCTCGATGCGGCGAAGAAGCTCACTCGTGCAGTAATTGCGGGCGAAGTAAATCCGGAGACACTGTCCGAGGAAGACCTGGCCGCAGCGCTCTACCGACCTGATGTGCCCGATCCTGATCTGGTGATCCGCACCGCCGGGGAGATGCGCGTGAGCAACTATCTGCTCTGGCAGATTGCATATTCTGAATTCTGGGTAACTCCGCTCTTCTGGCCGGAGTTCCGCGCACCACACCTGCTGGAAGCGTTGCTGAATTACCAGCAACGCAAGAGGAAATTCGGGGGAATATCAGCCTGATGCTCCGTAAACGAATTGTGGCCGCCTTGTTTGGCTTGCCGTTAATCTTTGTTTCGCTCTACTTTAATTTCTACCTGCGTGCGCACGGTAGTGTCGATGACTGGCCCCTTTTCGTCATCCTGATGGTTATTGGCGGCGCTAGCAGCTGGGAAGTTGCCAATGTAGTGCGCAACCGCTTCCCCGGCGCCAGCCTGTGGAATGGCCTCTATACGGCACTCCTCATCCCCTTCGTCGTCCACGCTATACGAGTACCGGAGGTATTCCCCGGAATTGTCGCAACCAACACCTCCCTCAGCGGCGCGGCAATACTAGTTGATTCTCTCGGCGCTACCGCAATGATCATGCTGCTTTTCCTCGGTGTCTGGGGTGATATTGAAAACCGTGGTAAAGATGGCATCAAAGAAAACCTGTGGATCATCAGCGGCGGGCTTTATATTGGCATTAACATATCGTTTATTCTGCTATTACAAGGGATGCTCTACCATGAACTCGGTGTAGCGATGCTCTTCATACTCGTCTTCGGGCTAGATACTGCAGCCTATTTCGTGGGCAAGCGGTTTGGTGGAATTAAACTATTCCCGAAATTAAGCCCGAAGAAAACTGTGGCGGGCGCGGTAGGCGGATTGATATTCGCGACGCTGATAGCATCGTTATTCCCCTTAATTCCGGCGATTGAGCGCTATGTACCCGCTTTTTCCATGCATATCAATTGGCCGCAAGCAATGCTCATCGGGGTAATCATCGGCATTATCGGGCAAGTAGGTGATCTGCTTGAATCGCTTTTCAAACGCTGGGGCGGGGTAAAGGACAGCGGCGCCGCTCTACCCGGTCATGGTGGCTATCTGGATCGTTTTGATAGCCTCTTCCTGGCAGCTCCGGTATGCTATTTTCTTTTCATGGGGTTGGTCAAATAGCATCTACTCTACAATAATCCTGCAAAGGGGCAATGACATGGCATTATGCGAGATGAAATATAACAGCAGTTCGCTGCAGAAACAAACTGGGATGTACGTGGTCATCCCCGACGGGCAAGGACCATTCCGCGTTGTCTATCAACTGCATGGCCTCTCGGATGATTACAGCATGTGGTTACGGCGCACTAATATTGAGCGCTATGCCGAGAATTACGGTTTAATGGTGGTCATGCCCGACGGCGGGCGTTCCTTCTATTCAGATATGGTAAACGGCACTGGCAACTATGAACAGCATATGCTGGAAACAGTGCAACTTGTTGACCGCATCTTCCCCACCGTAGCTGATGCCAGCGGACGCGCTATTGGCGGTCTCTCTATGGGTGGCTACGGTTGCATGAAGCTCGGTCTGAAATACCCTGAAATCTTCAGTTCTATCGCTTCCCATTCCGGCGTATTGGATTTGAAGATGAATGAGGCCAAAGGCTTCGGCTGGGAGTTCAACGCCATCTTCGGCGAGAAACTTAGCGCGGAAAATGATTGTATGGCGTTGGCGGCACGGCCAACGGTGAAGCCGGCGATCTACTTTGATTGCGGGGTAGATGATTTCCTGATCGAGAATAATCGCATTTTCCACAAAGAATTACTTAAGTTAAAGATCGAACACACATACCATGAATATCCCGGCGCTCACGAATGGGATTTCTGGGATACGCATGTGCAGGAGGCATTCGCCTTCCACCTGGAACACCTGGGGAAAGTCACGGAATAACCATGGGCAATAAACGCGCCATCGACTGGACACTGGCGGACATCAAAGCGCTCCTGTCATCCAAGGAACAGGAGAACCTGATGCTGGAGTATAAATCCTCGCTGGCGATCGGTGAATGGACGGACTCCAAGCGCGATGAACTAGCGAAAGACCTGTGCGCCTTCGCCAACTCCGCGGGCGGCATCATCGTCATCGGAATCTGCGAAGAGAACCATCGCCCGGCGATAATCGACAGCGGCGTGGACACCTCCAAAGCCAGTAAAGAGGCAGTAGAATCGGCGCTGCAGGCGCGCATATCGCCACGCATTGATGACCTGACTATCAAAGAGATTCCTAACCCCGAAGCACCCGGCTTCTCGTACTATGTCTTTGGGATACCGCGCAGTCTGCGTGCCCCGCATATGTGCAACTCGTTCCACCGCTACTACAAACGCTATAACTTCGAGTGTGTGCCGATGGAACACTACGAGGTGGAGGATGTGCGCCGCCGTCAAAGTGAACCCGCGCTGAACTTCACCTGGGAGTGTCGCCACGAAACGTTACCCAGCGGTGAGGAGATCGCCGCACTCTATGCCGGAGTGCATAATATGGGCAGCGTCACCGCGCAGGACGTACTGGTGCGCCTCTACCTGCCCCGCTGGGCGGTGCAGGATCATAACTGGGAGGCTGATGGCGTGTCACAGCACCAGGAGACCAGTTACGAAGGCATCGCCATGCACCGCTACGATGTTTATTTGCGTGACAGCGCCGGCCCCATCCCCATCTTCCCCCACGACGACCAACCATACCTGATCACCTTCGATCCCACCTGGAACCGCCGCAACTTGCAACTGGTGAATCCAGCAAAAGCAGGGGGTGCCGACCACCCCGGCACCCACATGATAATACAACTCTTCGCCGTGAACATGCGTATGAAGCGCATAGAAATCCCCCTGACGGCAGTATGGAGTAGGAAACAACGGTAGGATTCCAGGAGTATCGTTTATAGCGCCCGTCCTGTTCGCCCAGCCGTGAACGACTGGGCTAGCGGGCTACGCCGATCGTCCTTCGGGTGGGGACGATTGCCCTTAACCGTCCCACCCGAATGGTGATCGGCCGAAGGCCCTCCAGCTAGGTCGTTCATGGCCAAGCTAGGGAGGACGGCTCGTCAATAAAAACGATACTCCTGATAGGATTCCCGTTATCTCCCCTTATGCGCCTGTGCACATGCTACATACTCGCGTGAGTTCTCAGCAATATGTGCCTGCTGTTCGGGAGTTAGCTGTTTTAGCACTTTGCCGGGGAGGCCTACTACCAGGCTGCCGGGGGGGATGATCATATTCTCACGCACCAGGGTACCGGCACCCACCAGGCTCCCGGCGCCCACCACCGCGCCATTAAGAACAATGGCACCCATACCGATGAGAGCGCCATCTTCGATGGTGCAACCGTGGATTACGGCGTTGTGACCGATGGTGACATCCGCGCCGATGACACAGGGGATATCGGGATCGACGTGAATGCTGGCGTTCTCCTGCACGTTGCTGCCACGGCCAATGGTAATAGTGGCCATATCGCCGCGCACGCAGGCGCCATACCAGATGCTGACATCCTCACCCAGCACCACATCGCCGATGACAGTGGCGGTAGGGGCGACGAAAACTGACTCAGGCATCGCCGGAGTAGTGACGTTAAATTTTATGGGCATGTTTTTACCTCAATAATTAAAATTGACGGAGTTGCGCTGAAAGTCTCCCACCCGTGCGGTGCCGTTTATTATCTCCACATGCCGCCGATCGAGGTGGCGGGCGTCGGGCCAGTCGTTCATCCTATCGTTGGTGATAATTATCGCCCCCAGTCGCCGGGCTTCTTTAATGAGCGTCTCATCTGCGCTGGTGCCCGCCTCGGTCATGATGATATCACCACGCTCTACGAGTTGCAGGAAGAGGTCGGGATTATCGATCTGGTGCGGCAGACTGGCGTCAGCGTAGATGAGCACTGGAAAGTAACCCTCGGCCCAGGCGGACTGCTGCACCTGCCCTAGATATGCCAGTCGCGCCCGCTTATCTTTATTCATGTTGGCGACGTTGCTCCCATCAATCAGCGCAGGGCGCAACGGGCCGCGCAGCACCGCCTCGGGTATTTGCACTCGCGCCAGCTCTGCCAATGCTGTGCGCTCCAACGGGGCGGTGAGACGTGTGAGCGCATCACGGATCTCATCCACCACCTTCTGGTTGTTACTGACAAAGGCAGCTTTAACCTGGCGTAACGGGTAGCTCTTCTTCCCGCGTGTGGTCGGAAGTTCGATTGCCGGTTCCGCTTTCTTTGCCGCTACCTTCACTACTGGCGTCACTGCTACAGCAGCTACTTTTCCACTGGCGGAGGATGACGAAGGTGATACCGACAGCTCTAACCCCCGTTGCAACAGCGCGATAGCTTCGGCCACCACTTTAGCAGCTGCACTATTCAACGCTGCTGGTGCAGCAGGCTGTGAAGACTCGGCAACTTTCTTCTCTGCCGCGCGCAGTTGTTTACGCAACTCCTGCGCCTCTTCTTCGGCCTTCTTCGCGCGGCGCGTCTCTCGTTCCAGCTTCTCCTTGGCAACCTTCGTCGCTTCATTCAGCTTCCGCTGGATCTCCTCACTATGCTTTTCGGCTATTGTGATGGCATTTTTCTGTCTATCAATCTCGGTTCGTTGTTTAGCCAGCTGCTGCTGCGTCTCCAGCAGTTGCTTTTGCAACGTGACGATCTGCGCACGAGCGGCGACATCATTTGCTTGGGACGGTAAAGATGAAAAAACAGGTTTTTTTACTAGCGGCGCTGCCGATATAACTTTCACCTTATCCAGCTTTTCTGCCCAGATGACCACCTCATCGCGAGCGTCACAAAGAAGTGCAAAACGTAGCGTCGCCTCACCATGTTCGGTAGCTAATGCTGACAACGATTCCCCGTCGACGATAAATTCGTCAGACTCCAGCGTCGCCAAGAGATCAACATTGGCTTCATCCCAAATCTTCCGCAACTCCTGTGCCATCTCCGGTAATTTTCCGAGTTCCTGCTTCAGGCGCGTGCGAATCACCGGATTCTTCAGCGAGTTATCCCGTACTGTGAAACCGTGGAATATTGTTTGGGCGAAGAGAGCATCACCCTTGATGAACTCCAGCAACACCCGCGGAGGCAGGCTATCGAGGAGCGCGGTAATCTGGGCAGGAGTCATCTTATCGGCATTGGCATCTGCATTCATACGTCAAGTATAGCCCTTTTTCGGCGCACTCTCAATAATTAAGAGGGATAAACTGCCATTTGTGGAATATTTACAGTACTTCAGCAACAGGAATGACATTCATTATGAGTAAACAAGACTATTATGCATTACTAGATGTACCGCGCACGGCCACCGCAGCGGATATCGTCCAGGCTTTTCGCAGCAAAGCTATGGCGCTGCATCCTGACCGCAACAAGGATAATCCAGATGCAACAAAGCTTTTCAAGCTTGTCACGCAGGCTTATCACACCTTGACTGACCCGGTACTGCGCACAAAATATGATGCGTCGCTCCCTGTGGAAATTGTCGCCCCCGCGCGCATCAGCTTCACTATTGCAGAACTGTGGAAGATAACCGGCAAGCTCTACCTTGATCGCTCAACCAGATACACCAAGGCCGTGGACGCTCTGCAAAAGAGCATCCCAATTGTTATCGATGAAGATTCAGGGGTATTGATTGTCGGATTTGAACCGGTAAATGCCATGTATATCGGCTATCTGGAATCATCAGAGACACACAATACAGTGAAGGCGATCCTTACGGAAGTATACGGAAAATCACTCGATTTCCGTATTATCACCGGAACCACGCTGCTGGACTATCAACAATTGAAAGATGCGGAGGGCAGGTTGGCAAAACGCCAGCAAAGCGGCAGCATCGACAGCAAAATATTGGGAAAAGCTCCTGTCAGCTCCACTCCAGTCACCACTCTCCCCGTTTCTACCCCACCAGGAAATTGGGCGGAGCTCCAAGAATCAATCGCGGCGGCGTGGACAGCTACCCAACTTCGTGAATTCCCCCAGATAAAAGCGGCATTCGCGCTAAAGCAACTCCCCGCTTTGATACAACTGGAAAAGCAAACCGAAGTATCCGAACAGCAGGCAGAAGTACAACGCAAAGTAGCCCGCATCCTCAAACAAATCGCCACCCTGGCCGGTATCGACGCAACAGTTCTGGCAATGGAGTACGTGCAGTATAAGTCGAGGATAATTTAGGTCTTTAGGACGGAGTTATAATGTCGTCATTCAAAGAATTGCTGGTTTGGAAGCAGGCGATTTGATTAGCCAAAGAGTGCTATATATTTACACGCACATTTCCCAAAGAAGAATTGTATGGTATGACCAGTCAAATCCGCCGAGCTGCAGTTTCAATTCCGGCCAACATTGCCGAGGGTAGCGCCAGAGGGACGCAGAAGGATTTCGCTCAATTTCTTCATATAGCGCAAGGTAGCCTCCGAGAATTAGAAACACACTTGCTACTCTGTATTGAGATAGAGTTAGTCAAAAAAGAATGTCTCATCCAAATATTTGAGCATATTGAATCTGTATCGATATTACTTCGAAAATTAATCAATTCAACACAAAAGTAGGTCTGTTCGCAACTAAAATCGCGAACAGACCTAAAGACCTAAAGACCTATCTTGATTTTTTCTTCTTCTCGCGACGTGCTTTCTCGCGTCGCATGCGAATTGCGCTCACTCTAGGCTCAATTGATTCTATCAGCTCAGTCAATTGCTCTTTGAATTCTGCTACGTTGGCGGGTTGGCCCATTTGTCCGCCCGCTTCCTTCAGCATGGAGGCCAGCATGGGGTCAGAGCCGGAGAGCGCCAGCGCTTTGTTGGCTGCAGAGAGGGCCTCGGGTAATTTGCCCGCAGATTGCAGAAAATTAGCTCGCATAAAGAAGATGTAGGCACTGTCCGGTGCATGTTTCATCACACCTTCAAAACGCGCTAACGCTTCCTGCTTACGTCCGGCCTGTAACAAACCGGGGAGATTCTTTAACTGACTTTCCTGCTTCTGGTAGTATTTATTGAATTTGTAGTATTGGATAAGCGGTTTCAGTCCGATATAGAGAAAGATACCCAAACCGATGAGAATGACGAGGAATATTCCCAAACCGAGAGCACCCCATGTATGGATGAGCGCATACCCGCCCCAACTTATCAAGCCGAGGACAACAGCGGCGGCCAAGGCCGTTAAAGTAATAATCGCCCAACGTGGCAGACGTGACTGCATACTGGTAATCCACCTTCTGAATTTAATAAGAAAATTCGCAGCAACGACTGCGCTTGAACATTATACACGAATCAGGCATCTTCCGGCGATATTTGCTTTGCTGCTATTTCGCCAAGGATCGTATCAGCTACCTCGTAAATAGCATCAGTATTCTTAATCCGCTTCATCTGCTGCTTCATCTGCTGATAGGAGTCGGAATTATTGAGCAATTTCGCGACCAGCCCGGGCAGTTCTTTATAGCTGGTATATGCCTGCGCTACCCCTTCGCGCACGGCAAATTGCAGATTGCCCAGTTCCTGAGGCATGGGGGTAGATACGTGGTCGAGTAGCATCGGTAATTCCTTGATTACCGCCTCCATGATAAAGCCGGGGCCGGGTTTGGCGATCATCATATCTGCCGCCGTCATCAACTTGGCAACTTTGCGCGTGAAACCATAGACGCGCATACGCCCGCCCGAGCAGCGCGAGAGTAGTCGCATCTTGCGCTCCAGGCTCTTATTCATACCGCAAATTACCAATAATTGCATGGGGAGATCACTCTGCAATAACTCTTTCACCGCGGCCTTAGTTTTGCGCGGGATAGCCATGCCCCCCATTGAAATCAATATCGTAAAGATGTCCGGTTTCAACCGAAGTTCCTGCCGACACTCAGCTTTTGTGGTAGTATCCATAAAAAAGGCTGGCCCCACGGCAAATCCGGGATGTACGACTATTTTCTCTTCCGGCACGCCAAAGGTAATCATCTGCGCTTTAGCCATATCGGTGAAAGTTATGATCTTTGTTGCCTCGGCATTGGCCCAGCCTTTGAGGAAATTATTGGTCAGATCAGTGCAGACAATGACGTAGGGCACGCGCCCATACCAGCCCAGCTCTTTGAATGCCTTGAGTAGCGCATGATTGACAATTGGATGAACAGATACCACGATATCCGGTGCTTCTGCCTGCAACGCTTTGACAATATTTTTAATTGCATTAGGGAAGAATGGCATGATCGCTTTTTCCGCATGCAGTGCATTCAGCAACGTCATTCCCGGACGGGCATAACGTGGGCTGGCTTTAAGCATCAGGTTATAGCTGTCGTAGAGCATCGTTACCGGCTTGCTTCCACTGGCTACTGCGATGTTGAACAGGGATATTTCATACTTCCCGGGGTGACGCTCATTTATCGCCGCTTCGATGGCCCGTGCCGCGCTCAAATGACCACCGCCGGTATTGGCGTACACTAATACAATCTTTTTCTTCTTTATTGCTGTCAGCTCTGAAGTAATCTCTGTCATTTCAACTTTACCTTCATAGGTATCAGTAATTGCATAACATATTGAATTCAGACCTGGGGCGGTGCCCCAGGCTATCGAATGTTTGCCCTTCAGGCAAAGTCCGATCCGATAAATATAATTTTTACAGCCTCAAAGCAAGCATGTTATGCACAATATACCATTCCATTGTGATTGCCTGAAGGGCAATAGGTCGATAGCCTAGGGACTGATTGGATGCGAAACATTAAACCTAAGGGTTTTACAACTAGCTCTTTCATAGAATTTTACCCGATAATACACTAACGCGCGCGGCAGATATGGCTACCGCGCGCGTTGAGATTCATGCCTTAGAAATACTATTTTTTTATCCCGGCATGTAATGCATAATATAACAATGCTTCCCGAGCCGCCATGGCCAGGGTGGCATTACTCCCGGTTGCCAACACGCGCAAGCTATTACGCCGCGTCTGGGAGGCAAGGCGCGCCAAGCGAGCTGATGCTGATATTGCCGCTGCGCGCACATTGTCCGGCTGTGACTTGTCATCGGATACGGCCACACTCCAGATAGTCTGGGGGATATTCATCGCTGGATTCAGTGTCGGCTGCATGGCACACCACCTTATCGCCGCAATTCGTACTCTTTCGGTGGTATTGGTATTGCGGATCAAAAGCAACATCTGCTGTTGCAATTTAGTCTGGGCACCATCACTAATGACATTAAGACTCTTCATTGCCGCCAGTTGTTCAGCTTCATTACCATTGAGTGATTCCATAACATATGCCTGACTGGTATCAGTTTCTAATCCACCCAGCGCCTGTATGGCCAATGGGTCTTTCTTCATCAACATCTGGTAAATATTAATTCCGCCCGCCATGTCACCCGCCGAGCCGAGAGCCAAAGAAGCGCGGGTACGAGTGGTAGCATTGGGGAAACGTAATTGCGGGGTGAAGCGAATCGATATCTCACTCGAAGCGCCCAGTTTATCCAGCGCACGGGCCAAATATACTGTCTGTTCGGTGTCTGCATTATCCATTGCTTTCAACAGGTCAGGAACAATGCGAGTATCGCCCAAATCACCCACCACTTCGATAGCGGTGTTCGCTAATTTCCTGTTATCACTTTTGATCACCAGCATGAGCGCATTAAGTAAGGATTTGTCGCCGATGACGCGTGCCATGTTGACGGCATCAATCAGGTTAGTAATATGATCCGGGGTCGCTTTGGCATCAGTCAGGTTACCCTGCGTTACCGGGTCGTTGAGCAATACCCCTTGCAACAAACCTTTTGCGCGCTGATCGCCCGCTTCAGTGAGGGCGAGCAAGGAACGAAATTGCCCATCTCGATACTGCTGCATGAGCACAGACTGCTCAATCTGCGCGAGGAGTATCCTATCCTCTTCGAACCAGTAGGTGGCCCAAGTATGATAAGCCTTCTCGGCATCCAGATATTTCCCATCGGCCAGCAATGCGCGAATCTCAACTTTTGTCATGATCGTATGTTTCTGCGCGACGATTACCGTGGGAGTTTTGACGGGAGGGAGTTTAACAACCCCCGGCGGGGTGCCGGTACCTGCTGGTGGCTGTGTAGTTACGGGAGTGCCACCCCACCCTGTAGGGTCTACCACTGGATTGGTGGAAGGATCGACTACCACTGGTTCCACAACAGGTGTTTCTACCACCGGATCCACAACCGGTGTTACTATTTCCACCGGATCAGCAGTAACGTCAGCGGTAACATCCTGGGCCAAGACACCAGAACTCGCCAAAAAGCTCGCTAGTCCGAGCACCATACACCAACCGGTAATTCTCTTTGACATGAGATAATCTCCTTGTGTCTGTATTTACTATCTAAAATCTATTTACGACGTGAGCCGTGTATTTTCCTTCATCAGGAAGAATATTTACATATTATACACTTTTGGGATGTTTTTGACCAAAGTGTTACTCACAGACCGGAGCCGCAGGGCATTGCTCCCGATATGGGCACCGGGTGCAGATATGACCCGGCGTAGGATGGTAATCCTCGGCACGGATTCCGGAGGCGGCGCTCCGCATTATCCCGCGTGCCTCCTGCAACATCTCCGCTGTCACCGGGTAATCCCGTACTTTGCATGTTGCCTCCTCACCTTCCAGAAATATCAATGATACCGTGGTGGGGGTTACCCCCAGGCAACGCTGTACCCCCAGCGCATAACTTCCCACCTGGCGGTAGAAATGCGCGGAAGGGTAGCCAGTTTTATAGTCGTATATACGCCACTCGCCCGCACTCTTTGCCAGTACATCAATGATACCAGGGATGTAGGCATCACCTTCCCGCATGAGGAAACGTTGTTCACGCAGTAGTTGGGCGCTTGCCAGCTGATCGTATACTGGTGAAGCATTTAACCGCAACAACATCGCCGAAAGCTTGGTACACTCCATCTCAGACGCCTCCCGTTTATCCTCACGTTCAATAAATGCGAGGATACCCTCCAATTGCGCTGCTGCAGGAGAGGGGAATTCCAGTAATTGCAGCACCCGGTGCGCCAGCTTTCCGTACTCTGTGTGGTCAAAATCCTCCGGTTCCTTTTCACTGGCCTTGATCTCCTCCACCACCGGGGGCAAGCTGGTGCGCGCCATCGCTCCCTGGCGGTCGAGCAGGTAACGGTACCAATATTGCCGGGGACAATCGTGGTAGCCCAGCGCCTTGTTTACCCCCACGCGCAGCGGGCCATTTTGTTTCTCCAACGATAGCGGCTGTGTCCGTGCATATACCTGCTCATATTGGGCCAGCTTGTCATACGAGAGTATCACCGGCAGTACATCACCTGCGAGGATAACATCGGCATAATCATCCCACAGCGTAGGCTCTAATAAAGGAGGAACCAGCTCTATCGTTTCCCGCAAGGTGGTCTGGCCCCACAGATGTATCGACCATTGCTTCCCTTCAAAGGTTACCTGCAGTACCGTATCGCATTCCGTTGGCTCCTCAACCCCCAGCGCCATTTTGAGTAGATTAATATAGCAGGAGGTGCCCTCTTTCTTTACCCAGTTGCCACTAATGATCAGCTGTTCCTTCGCCCGGGTCATCGCCACGTAGAGCAGTCGCTCCTCTTCACGCTTCTCCAGTTCTGTTCGCCGTTTAAATTCCTCATCATAGTGTGCCGGTGACTTCATCTCATCATCAGGAGTGGGAATCTTCGCCGTTACTTTTCCATCATGTGTCAACAGGAAGACATCCGTACAATTGCGCTTCGCCCGCCCGGCATCTGCCAGGAAGACTACCGACGCCTCCAACCCCTTGGCCGCGTGAACGGTCATCAAGCGCACCACGTTGCTGCCCTCCACATCCAGCGGGGCAGACGCCTCGCGTGGGCTGACTGTGCTTATCTGCGTAAGATAACTCTGGAAAGCGGACAAGTCGAATATCCCACGCGATTGGAAATTTGCAGCGATATCGCGCAGCTTCTGCACATTGGCATAGCGCTGCTCGCCCCCCTCCCCCGCCAGCAATACCTCGCCATATCTTGTACGCGCTAAAATTATATCCAGCAGATCCAACGGCTGCCCAGCGGACTGCGCTGACTGGAGTTCACAAACCAACGCCTGAAACTTCACCAGCGCCCGGGCATCTCCTGCTTCAATGGCCGGTAGCTCATTAACACGAATAATATGCTCCCAGAGCCGCCCAAAGGGCCGCCCTTGTGGAGTATCCTGCGGATAAGCACAGCCCAATTCCCACTCAGTCCAGTCGCGGCTCAGCCAGTAGAGCGTCTCGGCGGATACCCCTACCAGCGGAGAGCGGAGCACCTCCGCCATGGTGGAGTCATCACTAGTGTTGTCCAGCACGCGCAGTAGCGCCAGCAGATCCTGCACCTCGCGCGACTGATAATAACCCTTGCCGCGCACGGTGTAATACGGGATACCCGTCTCACGGAGTGCGCGTTCGTAAATATCAATATTGCTGGCGGAGCGGAAGAGCATGATCACATCGCGATAATCTGTTGAAACTGCGGTAAGTTCACCTTGTTCTTCCGCTCTCCCCGTCAATTGTAACGGCTGCGCGCCGATTCTGCCGGTAATTTGCAATATCCGCCGCGCAATCCACGCCGCTTCCCGCTCGCGCATCATCTCGGCTGATTCCTTATCTTCGGCGGCGAACCACGCTAACTCCACTGCCGGTTCATCTTTGGTATTAAACGCCGCCCCAGCATCCAGCGCCTCATAATGGAATCCTTCCCCCAGTGCCTGCTCGCGCCATATCGACGAGAAGATGGCGTTGATTGGCTCCAATACCTCCGGGCGTGAGCGATAGTTGGTGTGCATCGCTACCCGCAGCGCCTTGTCATCCGGCTGTTTTAGCACATTTTGCTCGTGCCCGAGGAAGACGCTGATGTCGCTGCCGATGAAGCCGTAAATCGCCTGCTTCACGTCCCCGACCACGAACAGATTGCCGACACCACTCAACGCACGCACGATATCGAACTGCAGTGGGTTGGTGTCCTGGAATTCATCCACCATTACCTGTCGATATTTTCCCTGCAGGTAGGTGCGCGTGTCATCGTCTGTCTGCAGCAGTTTCCGCGTCAGCAACAGCAGGTCCTCAAAATCCAGCAGCCCCTGCTCTTCTTTAGCATAATTGAAGATATCAGCAAAACGCTGTAGCAGTACGGTAAAGGCGGTGAGGTATCCAGTTGCCAGCACACTGAGCATCGCCGCCAGCCACTCACCGTAGGCTATCTTTAATGCGTCACGGCGCTCTTTGGCAGTATCCTTGGGCCCACCAGTGCCGGTAAAGGCCGACAACGCCTGCGATGCTCTGCTGTACTCGTCCCAGGATATCTCCTCAGCAGAAGTATTAAACAAAGACTCCAGCGATGCCAACGCCACTGCCATCTCGCGCTTTTTTGCTTCCCAATTCGGGGTACCCGAAAGCGCCAGATAATCCTCAATGCTTTTTTTTGCGTTCATAGCAGCAATAACTGGCGAAATCACCGTATCGGGAGTGATGGAAGCGATCTCCAAACCACGTGTGCGGGCATTGCGATAGATGTTCAACAGCCCGGCGCGCAGGTCATCCTGCCGGTAATCAAGCAGCAAGCGACCTAGCTCCATCTTCTCAAACGGGTCGTTACTCTCCCACAGATCATTGAATACCTGGTCGAGGGATTCCTCCTGCAAAGTCTGTGTCTCGGCATCATCCAACAGGGTGAAGTTTGGGTCTACTCCCGCCCGCATGGCGTGTTCGCGGAGCAAGCGCTCGCAGAAGGCATGCAGTGTGCCGATAGGGGCGCGCGGGAGTTTGCGGCGTTCTGCAATGCGTCCGTCTGCTTCCAGCCGCCGGGCTATTCGCTCGCGCATCTCCTGCGCCGCTTTGCGCGTAAAGGTGAGCGTGAGTATCTGGTCGGTGGTGAGCTTATCCCCTTCCAACAGACGAAAGTACCGCTCGGTAAGCACGCGCGTCTTGCCTGACCCCGCCCCGGCAGAGACGAGGATCATCGGGACATGCGCGCCTATCGCAGCTACCTGTGCATCGTTGTAATTGGGCATATATTACTTACTCACTCAGCTCAATCCCAATTGTGCTGCCGTTATCGGCCCGGGCCGCAGAATACATGGTGGTTCTACTGCACAGTTCAGCACGGTGGAGGCCATGCCACCGGGGCAGGTGCCGCCATCGAGGATGTAGTCAACATCATCACCCAGCTCCTCGGCGACCCAGGTGGCGTTATCGGGCGCGGGGCTGCCGCTTCGATTAGCGCTGGTGGTTGCCAACGGGCGGGCGGCCAGGTGCAGCAACTCGCGGGCGATGTTATGGTCGGGGATGCGCAGGCCCACAGTGCTACCCCCTCCCAATACCAGCTCTGGTAGTTCCGGGCGTGCGGGAAGGATAATTGTAAGCGCCCCGGGCCAGAATTTCTCCATCATCTCTAATGCATAGGGCGTGGCGCTGGCCGCCGCCAGGCTCCATTGCGATGCAGCGGCAAGCATGACAATGAGCGGCAGGTGCGCCGGACGCCCTTTGATGGCGTATATCCGTCGCACCGCCTCTTCATTGCACATATCACACGCCAGACCGTAGACGGTGTCGGTGGGGATCGCCACCACGCCACCATCTCGGACTATGCGCGCTGCTTCTTCAACGGATTTTCCGATGTTGTTCGGCATTTACCTTCTACGCCCAGTACGCCGCACCGGGCTGCTCACTGATAATGCAGTTCTTCACGAACCATACTGCTTTGCGGAAGCCTTCGTCGATACTCATCAGGCTATCTTCATGCTCGATGGAGAGTGCGCCGTCATAGCCCACCATACGCAGGTTGCTGACGATATCCTTCCAAATGGTGGCAGGATGTCCATAACCAGCAGTGCGGAAGACCCAGGAACGATGAATTTCATCGGCATAGTTCTTCGTATCGAGGACACCATTAGTCAAACAATTGATATCGTCGATTTTGCAGTCCTTCACATGGAAGTGGAAGATACAATCGCCCAGGGCACGGATGGCGTAGACCGGGTCAACGCCCTGCCAGAAGAGATGACTGGGATCGAAGTTAACGCCAATGTTCTTACCGCAGGCATTGCGCAGACGTAACGCCGTCTCGGCGCTGTACACCATAAAGCCGGGATGCATCTCCAGCGCCACGCGCACGCCCTTTGACTCTAACATGGCATTCTGCTCTTTCCAGTATGGGATAGCGACTTCATTCCACTGGAAATTCAGGATATCGGTGAAGTCATTTGGCCACGGACAGGTTACCCAATTGGGATACTTCGCCCCAAGCTGGTCACCCGGGCAACCTGAGAAGGTTACTACGGTGTCGATCCCAAGCATGGAAGCCAGCTCCACCGTCTTTACAAAGACATCATGGTCTTTCTTTGCTAATTCTACATTGGGATGCAACGGGTTACCGTGACAACTCAAGGCGGAAATAGTCAAACCTCGATCGGTGATCAATTTATGCCATGCCAACGCCTTGCTCTTGTCGGCAACCAGCTCATCCAATGGGCAATGTGCGCCCCCTGGATATGCGCCGGTGCCGATCTCAATAGCCTCGCAACCGGTCTCCACAATGTAATCCAGTGCTTTCTCCAACGGTAACTGGCTGAAGAGCACCGCGAATACTCCAACTTTCATTTTTCATCCTCCCGTATTTTGCCCAAATGAGACTGGGCGTTTATTTCTAGCGTTATTCCATAGTTACCAGCAACACCATACTAAATCCTGCAATTATCTCCTTTTTTGTGAAACTTTTTCTGATTTACTGGTATAATTTGTTGGTGGTAGAAAAAATGCGACTATCCGCGCTACTGGTTTTAATAATAATAGGCATATCTGTGTGGGCGGCGGAGAATAAGCCTCCCGCACCCCCGCCAGTTGCGACCCTTACCGCCATGTGGAGCGACGCACAATTTACCGGCATTGAAGAGGTAGAGGCGGAGATTTTGCGTCTGACTAACGATGCCCGCGCCAGACAGCGTTTACCGGCATTGTCCCTCGATGCTAGATTGCGCGCGGCAGCACGGCAGCATAGCCAGGAGATGGGCAACAAAAACTATTTTGAGCATAATTCACCGGAGGAGAACTGGCATTCACCCGCGCAACGCTGCTATCTGGCGGGGTTTTGGGGCCAGCTGACGGGAGAAAATATCGCCGCTATTCAAATAGCAGGTATCATGACGCCAGCTTGCGAACAATTCCCCACCCCACTGGCAGTGGCGCAACGGCTGGTGGAAAACTGGCTCAATTCTCCCCCGCACCGCAAAAATATCATGGATAAAGATTACAAACTACTGGGGGTAGGAGTAACCCTTAAAGATGATCAAGTGTTGGCCACCCAGGAGTTCGGCAAGGAGCTGGCCACTATTGAAAAGGCAACACTTACCCCCTACACCGGTGAGCAAATTGTTGTTGACTTTAAAATTAAGGCGACAACCGGCGCCGAGATAAAACTATGGGTGAATCAATCCTATCGCCAGACCATAATCGCCCCATCGAAGGAGTTCACTGTCTCTACTATGCTCCCACGTCATGCCGGAACTATTCCTTGTGCGTTTTCCGTGGGCAACATGGCCGCTTTTCAAACTCTGGTTAACACCGATCTCCAACTACCTACGGTAACGTTGGACACCTATTTCGCCGATCCGGAGATCAGCTTTCAAAAGGGCAGCGTATCAGTGGAACTGGTGACTGGTTTGAAACTGCAGGTTACAGGCCACTTACCGCCGGGGCAAGGGGCTGTAGCTATCACCAATTACAAAGAACTGATGCTAAACCTGACCCCTGACCAGACCAATAATATGGACTTCACCCTTGTGCTGCCGCAGAGTAACAAACCCTACCGCATCGGCATCTTCCGTGGCAACATCGGAGAATATCTGCTCTTTGTTGATACCAGTAAGCCCCTCATTGAAGCGTTCCAGGGACGCCCGCTGGTGTGATAGCGCACACAAAACGACCGCCCCACACTAAAGCATGAAGGCGGCCGTGTCATCTCCACGATACTGGATTACTCTACAACTACCATCTGATGATAATTCAACTCCGGCACGGTGGTCTTCAATATGCCGTCCGCTATAGTATACGCCAGGTCAATGCCTTGCGGCGCCAGATATACCCGTTTTGGCTTGGCAGTGGTGCGTAGCTTTACTTCTACATTGTATACCGGCAGAATATCCTCGATGACTTCGATTCCCTCGCCGCGTTTCACCGGGCTGGCGTAAAGCAGATGCACGATAGTACGCTTCTCCGCAACCTGGTACATCACCGTCTGCACACCCTGTGCAGGCAAGGAGGTGGTGAGTGTTGGCGCTGGCAGCAACGTCCTCAGACCATGCAGGACGATATCGCGCAGGACATTCTGTCCTTTTTTGGCATATAAATCGAAGACCGGGAAAGCGCAGTAGACGGTATTTGCCGTGCTCACCATCGCCGCTCCGGCAGCTTCCATGGTATTGGGCGCATGCTGATGCGAGCAGAAATGCAACAGATCGCGATTGAAGAAGGGATGCTGTAATTCTGCCAGCACTTTCCCAGTCTTATTGGTGATATCTTTGGCTGGTGAATACATCACAAATGCTGCATCTGCCCAGTTGGCCAGCTCAAAGTTCGGCACGATATATTCGGGAGAGAAAGCGCTCTCTCCTTGATATTTCACGCCAAAATCCAGCGTGAAGGCTTGTCGCTGACTATCAAGTGCGCTCTCCCACGTGGCGAATATCTTTCCTCCACCGGCGAGATATTTCTCCAATTGTGCTTGCAATACGCCATTAACTGGAATAGCGTCTGGCAAAATCAACAATTTATATTTGCTTAAATCACTCGATGAATCCAGCACATCGTACAACAACCCACCTTCCTGCAGAATACGCACCACACCTGCGTCAGATGCGCCGGTAAAAGCGCTGGGGCCGGTTTGCGCATCATGGTTGGTGAAGGCCTCTAGCGAGAAGACTCCGATATCAGCGATGCTGGTGACGCCGCTGCACCATGCCTCCTTCGCTTCCACCTCGGCATAGGCAGCACCGATGAGCGTGTAGGTGGCTTTGTCCAACTGACCGTACGGGTGCATCTGGTCGCCCACCGAGATTTTCGCGCCGTTGGCCAGGGACAATGCCGTCTCATAGCGCAACGCATTGGGATGCTTGTAGCCGCCGAACTCGCCCCAGGAAGTGTGGAACTTGCCGGTCATGCCCAGGAACTCAAAGCCCAATCCCTGCACGTACCGTGCTGATAAGGGGAAGTGGTCATAGCCCCAGCCACCGGTGGGTAATGATTCCAACTCGAAGTGATGAGTATTTAAGAAGGCTAGCTCGCGGTCGCCACGGGCTATATGCCCGCCATTATGGAAGACGCGCACGTTCGGCTTAATAGCATGGACGGCAGCGTTGATCCGCCGAGCATAATTAATATAGGTTTCGCGCGCCAGCGTCATCTGATCTTCTTTATTGCGTGGATCCATGCCACGTTTCATCATCTCACGGTAGCAATATTGGCAACAACAATCGCGCACGCCGACGATATCGAAAAATAAACCTTCAAAGAGGTCATACCGGCGTACCACTTCTTCCGCCTGTTCAATCAGGTAATCCAGATAAGGCGACCGCATGCAGAACTCATGATAGCCAGCATCCAGCCAGCCGGACCAGGAGTAACCGCCGTTGGGTAGCATCCGCAGCCACTCGCTGTGGGTGCGCGACAACTTCTCATCAAGCCCAGCGGAGATGTAGACGGGGGTCTGCACACCGATCTCATGCGCGGCTTCGATCATCTCCCCGGTAAGGTCCAAGCCGTGCTTCAAAGTCGGGTGTGTGGCGCCGTTCGCCACTGCAGTCGGGTGGTATGACCAGCCGTGGTGGCATTTACTAAAAATGGTGATGGAGCTGACGTGCCCCAATTGCAACATCTGCTGAAAATGCGCCTTATCCCAATCTTTCCCTACCCCCGGTATAGCCTCAGAGGTGTGGAAGTCAAGGTGAATCTGACGAAAAGGTAATTGATCCATGGTAGCTCTCCCAATTTTCTATCTTTTTTTTTTTTGCTGATAACCAACATGCAGCAATAGCAAATTCGCCACTGTACCAGTGTATACCTTTTCGTATCTCCTCTATTCAGGAATAACTTTTGAAATAACCTCCATAGAGCCAGAATCATTGACAAAAAGAAAGAAAAGCGTTACTTTCAGCCAGGATATAGTTAAAAAAATGGGGGTTGCCATGTTTGACTCTTTGTTCTCTGCCGTTGGGCGATATGTTTCCCACTGGCCAGTGATCTTGCTACTGCTACTAGCACCGGCTGTTTGGAGTGCGGAAGGGGCGGCGGTATTCCAGCCGGAAGACTATATCGTCGTCTCCGGCGCTACTTCCCCGCGCGTGGCCTATGCTGTGCGCCAGGAGGGGGGGGATTTCCTCCTCGCTCTTGAAGTGCAGCCCCTCGCCGCTGACGGTACCGGTACATCGGTAAACGTAGGCGTTGCCGCGGCACAAACACTGTTGCTTACAGATGCCGACGCTACCGTCACCCGCGGGAAGGAGATGGCGCTTTACCTCTTCACTGTACCCGCGACGAAAATTGTTACTAATGATGCGGACTGGGCGCGACTGCGGCTGGGTATAGCCGTTGCCTGGGGTGGCGGAGCGCTGGGAGCCGACCGCCAACGCGAGCGCTATTTGCATTTAAACAGCGCTTCCGCACATGCCGGGTTGTCAAAGAACAAACTGGATTGGGCACCGTTAGATTTGACGGAATACGCCACACTGATCGCGGATCGAAAAAGCCGCATCACTATCAATTTTACACAGCCGATGGACGGCAAAGCCAGCATCATCATTGAGGACGCAAAGGGAAACCGCATCCGCAACCTCATTTCCGGGCAATCATTCAGCAAGGGCAAGCACAACGTGGTGTGGGATGGGCTGGATGAGCAGGGCAACGTGGTCGCACCCGGTGCCTTCCTCTGGCGCTCTATTAATCATCCGGGCATTACGCCAGATTATCAATTCGCCTTCTGTAACGACGCTGGCCCCAATCACAGCTGCTTCAACGCCGCAACAGCAAGTAAAGACCTGGTCTTCTTTGGAGCACCGATCACTGAAGGTGGCTATGCGCTGATGAGCATTGATGCAACGGGGACAGTGCAACAGACCTTCAGACCGCTGATGGGCACTGGCATTGAGAAGGTGGCGCTGGCCGTCGATGACCAGTACCTGTATGTGGCACATGACGGTAGCCCCTGGGGTAATACCCCGATCAAGTTATTATCCATCACCCGCTTCAACCTGAAAAACGGCCAAAGCGTTGATTTCCCCGGCGGCAAACGATATGTCGAAATCAGCAACCGGCCTACAAAAGATGGTAAAATGCTTGACTTGGGAGGTTTAGCCTATCTGGACGGTAAGCTCTACTTGAGCAGTCGCCTGAATAATGCCCTGCTCGTATTGGATGCAGCCACCTGCGCAAAGGTCAGCGAGATAAAACTCGATGCTCCTGGCACGCTATGTGTAGACGGGAAGAACCTCCTCGCTGTCGCTGGCGCCACCGTCACCCGAGTCGATCTGGTGAAAAACGTAGTGACCACCATTGTCCCTGCCGGGATCATCTCTCCACAGGGGATCGCAGTGGATGCCAAGGGTACCATCTATATAAGCGACAGCGAAACGAACACGGTGAAGGTCTTCACCGCCACTGGCGAACTGGTAAAGACGCTGGGCAAGCCCGGTGGTCTCCTCGCCGGCCCCTACGATTCTGAACGCATGGTAAACCCGCGCGGGTTGGCTATTGCACCCAACGGCTGGCTGTGGGTGACAGAAGAACGCTGGACACCCAAGCGCTACGTGGCATGGGATACGGCTACCGGCAAAGTAGCAGCGGAGAAATTCGGCCCCACCTCCTATGGCGCCGGTGGCGCCGGTTTCGACAGCGCCGATGCTTCTAATTGGGTCGGGTTGGGCACACAGTGGAAGCTGGATATCGCCAAAAAAACAGCCGTACCGAAGAGTGTACTGGGCTCCGCTTTTGGCGCGACGCACTACAAATACTTACATAAGGACGGACGCACGTTCCTCATCGGTTTTAGCGGCTACACCACTATAGGCGAGTTGCTCCCCGACGGCTCGGTGAAAGACCTGGCCTGCATCGCCTCTGTCCACCGCTTTAGCTTCGGTATGGACTGGAACCCACCGCAGGCATTCATCGACGCCTTCAATGCCGCGTATCCGACGCGCATAGGTAAGCATAGCGATAAAGGCCCCGGCATGTTATGGGTGGATAAAAACGGGGACGGGAAGATGGATGCAGACGAGTTCACCTTCTCCACCGCTGTTGATAACTTTGCTGGAGCGTATTGGGGCCATGACCAATATGACCTGACGCTACGCTTGCCCGCCATGGTGAAGGGTAAGAGCGTGATGGCTGTAATGAAACCGGATGGATATTACCCCGGCGGCGCTCCTAAATATCCGACACTAAATGAGGCCTGCCTGGCTGGCATTCCCATCTCTCTTGGATACTGTGAGGTGGAAACCACCGTTGATCACTTTGGCAACTTATTGGTTAATTCCGATCCTAATATGACCAGCTTCGCGCCGGACGGCACCTTGCGCTGGACCTTCCCTAACCGCTGGACAAACGTCCAAGGCTCCCAGCAGGCTCCGTTACCGGAGACTGGCGTAATGCAAGGAGCGCTCTTCTTCCTGGGTACAGCACCGCTGGACGATAAAGCTGATGTCTTCATGATGAACGGCAACCATGGCCGCTTCTATGTGCTCACCTCAGACGGCTTCTACCTGGATGAAATGTTCAAGGATGTGCGGCTGGGCGGTGCTTGGGACAACTACATGATCGGCGGCGAATGCTTCGGCGGGTTCTTCGGCAAAGCAGCAGACGGCAACTATTACCTGCAAAGCGGAGGCATAGAATACCGCATCTTCAAATTGAACGGTCTGGATAAGGTGAAGCGTGCGCAAGGAATGCAGTGGGTTACAGCGGCGCAAGTAGCGGCTGCAGAACGCAGCCGCATGAAACAGGTAGTGGCCACCACTGATCCGAAAACAGCGGAGATCATGACAGCGGCAAAAGCGCCAAAGATCGGCGACAATGACAACAACTGGCCAGCTGCCCCCACCGCACGTTGGGTTAAAGGGCAGTACACCGTCGATACTCGCGTCTCCTACGATGCGGAAAACCTGTATCTTAATTACCTGGTGAAGGATCCTTCGCCATGGAAGAATACCGGCCAAGACTGGACAATGCTCTTTAAAACCGGTGATTCCATTGACATGCAGCTGGGCACTAATCCAGACACCAACCCCAGCCGCACCGGCCCTGTTCTAGGTGACCTGCGCTTACTCATCGCGCCGTTCAATGGCGAGAACATCGCTGTACTTTACCAGCACCGCCTCCCCGCGGCAACAGATGGCGTAACCTTCACTAGCCCGTGGCGCAGCGAACGCGTGGATTCGGTGAAGCGCCTGACCACCGCACGTATCGCCGTGAAGGTTGAGCGCGGCCAGTATCGTGTCGAAGCCGCCATCCCGCTGGTCGAGCTTGGTTTCAAACCAATCCCCGGCAAATCATATAGAGTTGATTTCGGTGCCCTTGGCGGCGACGACGACGGGATGATTACCCTGCTCCGCGCTTACTGGTCTAACCAGTTCACCGGGCTGGTGAACGATGTACCGGGAGAGATCATGCTGACACCAACGGCATGGGGAACAGTGGAGTTCAAGTAAGTCATTAATCGGTCAGATCAACATGATCTGACCGATTGAACAAATAGATGGAGGAATTAATATGTATTACTACCGCACACTTCTCGCGCTAATTGCGCTCATCATGGCGCTACCTGCCTTCGCCGCGATCCGTTGCGATGGCATTCTCGGCAACTCCGGTGAAGAGGGGGCGACACTAGTGCGCTTCGCACCAGCAGGAGCGGCGGGCATGGGCGTCGCCTATGATCGCTTCGGTTCCCTATGGGATCGCGCCGGGGACGGGCAGTTGAACTGTTATGCGGTGGATGGCCGGTTGTTAGCGACGTATAAAATACCACTCGGCAACGCCGGCTGGAACAACCAGCATCAGTTGGCGCTGGTAGGCGATTTGCTGGTGCTCTGCATGCAGGGTAAACTCTACACCCTCCCCGTCACTGCTCCGGCTGGCACAGAGGCTAAGCTGCTGAAGTGCGCAGCGGAGCGCATATCGTTCAATGCGGTGCAGGGAAAACTGGCAATCTACAATAAAGGTACACTCTCCTTGGTTGACCCCACAACCAGCGCAACAACACCAGTTTGCGAGATAACAGGTGGGGCCATGTGGATAGATATGGACGCCGACGGGGCGATTTATACAGTGGGCGGCGATTGGAAGTTGCATAAGTACGTCGCTGGCAAGGAGATCACTGATGGCTGGCCGAAAGCCGCACCCGGCGAGCGCCCGCAAGTGATCGACGACGCCTGGTTCGGTCACACCTGGCATGGTACCATCAAGCGCTTTACCACGACACTGGAACCAAATCCTGGCGTGGTACTTGGTGGCGCCTCCGGTTCTTTCCTCGGACACCTCGATCAGAACTCAGAACTGAACAAAGGCTGCGGTATGGCGAAAATCCATGACGACCTCTATGCAGTCTCCGGCATTGGTGGTATATTGCAGCTACTGAAGTGGGATAATGAGAAGCGGCAGATGACCGTCATCCGCCGTATTGGTTCAATTCCCGCGTGCCAGGGTTTGGGACTAGATCGTGCTGGCAACGTCTGGTGGTACGCCGGTTCGTGGAAATGGAACGACACCCCCGATGCGCCATTGCGCAACGGCGTTAACGCCCCGGATTATCCCGGTGTAAGCCAGGTGGTAATGCTGGATAACGACATGATGGTCGGTGTTGGCTGGTTATGGGGTTTGCCCAACTTCTATTCTGGACGTCTCACCGGCGAGGTGGCTGGCGACCGTAAAGAATGCACCCTTGCAAAGAATGCCATCGGTTCCGCCGTCTACCGCCAGGACGGGAAATTGACAATGTTAGTGGTCAATAAAACGGGGGGCGCCGAGGCTTATACCATCAACAATGAAGGTCGCTTCGTCGTCGACGTTGGCCCGGTAACGCTGACCACTGCCACCCCCGTGATAGAGTGGACGACGTTGGCAATGCAAAACGCTGACACCTTACTGGGGGCCGCCGACGGCCAAGTGATTGTCTTCGCCCGCGATGGAAAGAACTGGAAAGAAATCCGCCGCTGGCAGAATTGGGGAACGACCGACACCGACAAATTCGGCGGAAAAATCTATCTTACCTCAGATGCTGGCCGCCTCTGGGTTTCCGACCGCGAGCGCCATCGCGTACTTGCTTTCAACCTCGCCGACGAAAAGCTTATCACTACTTTCGGTACTACCGATACTCATGGCGATGACCTGGTGAGCTTGACCAATCCAGAAGTAATAGCCGCCCGTGACAATCGAGCGGTAGTATATGACCAGGGTAACCAACGCCTCGTAAAGCTGGCGATCGACTAGGAGGTCAAAGAATATGTCCAGAACAATCAAAATATTGTTTGTAATAGCTTTGTTTCTTGTGTCCGTCTCGGTCTTCGCAGCAAATGCTGAAATTGACGCCAACGTCCCCAGCTGTTTTATTAAGGACGGCGACCGGGTTGGCTTCTTTGGTGACAGCATCACCGAAGCCAAGGCTTACGGCATTCTGACGGAGCAGGTCTTCCGTCATTTCCATCCCGACGCGAAGGTCACTTTCATCAACAACGGGCACAGCGGTATGCAGCTTGCTGGTACCACTATCGAGATGGTAACCGCTGGCGATCCGAATGTGGTTACCATCATGATGGGCATGAACGATGCCATCAACGCATCCTGGAGTCGGGGCAAACCCATGGCGCCGGTTGTCGCCGCTTATAAGGCCAAAATGAGCACGCTGGTAAGCGAACTCAAAGCTAAAAATATCGAGGTCATCATCCTCACCCCGACGTGCACCGACGAGACGGCATCCTTGAGCAGTTTCTATCTGGACGGCACGCACTTGCTGCTGATCGAATTTGGTAAGGCCTGCATAGAGGTGGCTAACGAGAAATCGGTATACTGCGTACCCGTCCAGGCAGAGCTGGAAGCTTACGAAGCCGCACTACCGCCTCCGGTGGTACTTCGACCAGACGGCGTACATCCTAACGCACGCGGCCACTACCAGATCGCCCGTTCAATATGGAAACATCTAAACTTTGCTGGTTCCTTGGCTGGCGGACGCTCGGTCATGACAGCACCGCCGCAACTGGATATTAATCTGGCGCTGGCCACAAATATGCTGCCCGCCGAAGCAGAAGCGCTGGAGTTCACCATCACGACACCTAAACCAGCACCAGCAACGGTAACCTGGAACCTGGGCCTGACCCGCGGCACTGAAACTTTGAACCTGACCGGTAAGGATACCTGGACGTTAAAACTGCCCAAAGGTGCGCTCCCCCAGGTCGCTGGCAAATCAGTCAACCTGGTGCTGGACATCGAAAGCCAGGGAACCCATCAGGAGTTTGTCGTCGACGTCTTCCGCAAAATGGTAATCCATGGTAAGGATGGCGCGGCTTCCGGCACCATGACGGACACGAAAGGTACCCAGATATGCTCCTATCTCTTCCGTAAAGAGGGAAAGACACTGGTTGTCGAGGTAGCCGTAAAGAAGAAGGAACTATTCCAGACCAATAATGATATTTGGCCGTGGGGTAGCGGGGATGCCCTGACTCTCTACCTGGACATCCGCAAAACTGCCAACCTGAGTGGCCTGGGCTTTGATGGCAATGTCTATCAACTCTGGTTCAAGCCGCAGGAAAAGCCGTTTTTCTCCCCGGGATTCCATCCCTACTCTGGTAAGCATCTAACAAACATGGCCACGGACTATGGTACCAGGACTGCTGATGGTTACAAAGTCGGCCTGCTGCTCTCCGGCTATGTTAGCATAAAAGAACACTTTGACGCCTCAGACCGCGACTTCATCGGGTTCGACCTCCAGGTAATCACTGCCGAAGCCATTGGCAAGCAGACCTGGAACAGCCTGCTGAACAGCGACCGCCAGAACTTCCTCTTCCCCGGAGTCTTCGCCATCGCCGACCTTTATGGTAAGCTGCCCGGCGATTCCGTCAGCACTGCCAGCATCTTTCCTGATAACCTGTGAGCAGGAGTGAAACACAATGATCAATGGGATCGTTTTTGAGTAAGCCGATTTTGAGTTTATCGCTTTGGGGTCGTTCCCGAAGCGGTAAACTCATGCTTAGCTACAAACTAACCCATAGAGCCGATATTAAAAAAATCAAAAGAATAGCAGTAGAAATATTTACACAATCATGAGCCTAATCAGTTATCACCCCACGGCATCGAGGATAATTGGTACAGCCATAAAAAGTATTCCCCTTGTTTTCCCCTTTGGTTACGGTTCGTAATACCATCTGATCACCACATTTCGGGCATTTCGGCGGGATAGCTTGTGCTGGGGCAACTTTCGTTGTCAACGGGGACGCTGGAGCAGACACCAGTGGCCTGGAAGGATTTACCCGTTGAGTAGCTACTGGTGCTGCAAGTAGTGCTCTGATCTTCCTACCTATTTCATCGGGGTTATATCCGCGTTGCGCCGGGATGCGTAACAGAGGTAGATTCGCTGCTTTAAAAACTTGATTCAGGAACTCGTCTTTCCCCTTCTGGCTATCCTTGGCGTGGCTAGCGTCATCGAGTTCAATCCCCAGCAGTGGTTTCATCGTCTGGGGATGGCAAAGCAAAAAATCTATGTGACGTAATGCGATACGATTGAATGCCCCTCTGTTCTCATTGGAGCGCTGCACGAAGAATAGATCGGCGAGACGTACTTTCGTCACCACGACAGCATCGCTACCGAGGGTATTCCTTAGCACATGATACAAAGATATCTCCGCTGCAGATAAAAAATCATCCCTGACGAGATATGGGAAGGTGACCGCGGCCTTTTTCTCCGAATTGCCCATGAATAGTTGGATCAGCAGGCCTAAACAGCCTGAATTTTCATCAGAAGATGCCATATCACAATCCTTTATTCTGCTTCCCTTACTATTCGACAACACGGTAAGCAATATCCTGCAACGCTCCTAATTTTCTCCAACAAAATTAGCTGATGAAATTATCAACAGCGCTGGCTATCTACACCTCGAAGTGGCGAAAGCCTTATGCCACGGTAAAGCAGATACCAAGTGGGCACGAAATCAGTGGATACGATTACGAAATGAAGAGGCCCGACTATCACCCCAAACAAAGAACAACATTAACCACATGCTGGGCATGGTCATTATCTACCAGACCCAAGTAGACCAGGTATAAGCCGGCGGCCAGCACGATAGCCCCACTTAGGCGCCAGATTAGCAGACGGTAGCCGCGTTGTTCCAGCGTCTCTACCAGTTTGCGCGCCCTGGTCATGGCCACGGCGACGAACATGATGGCGAGGCCGGTGGTGAGGGCGTACAGGGTAAAGAGCGCCGCGCCCAGCACCGGGCCGCGCGCGCCACTGGTGAGTGCCAGGTAAATGGGGATATTTGTCGGGCAGGGGATAGCCATGCTCATCACCCCCAGCATGAACATCGCGCTGAAGGTACCGGCATGCGCCAGCTTCACCTCTTCACCGGTATGGCAATGCTCGTTACAGAGGTGATCAATCGCGTGGTGTACCGACAGTGGGCGTATCAGGAAGATGATGCCACTGACAACCAGCAACATTCCCATGCCCAGCTCAATATAGCGGTGCAATTATTGGGGAACGTGATCAATCAACCAACCGAGTATCAGGCCACCCAGCAAAGCCGTGACGACCATACCTAGGGTGAAGAATGCTGCCACCTTCAGCATCATCTTCGTCTTCATGCCTCCCAAAGCAAAGGGAAGAAGTACCAACCAAGAGTGCCCGTGGGGAGTTAAACCGTGGAGCAGGCCCCAGAATATAGCCAAAAAAATGAGACCGAGAATGTCTCCAGGAATATACATTAGTATTTACCTTCCGAATGGTCTTTCGGCGATTTACACACGGGGGCGTCAAAAGCCTTCTGTACCGATCATTTCGCGTTATTTCCCCACACAAAAACGGGAGAAGATCTCCGCAATTACTTCTTCGCCGGTGTCATCACCGGTAATTTCGCCCAGCGCCATGGCAGACTCACGCAGGTCAACTGCCAGCAGCTCTTCCGTGCCGCCTTCTTGCAGCGTTGCCAGCGTACGCGCTAACGCTTCGGCACCCCGGCCAGCTGCTTCATGCTGCCGTTCGGTAGCCAGCGCCGGTGAGGAGATTATTACCTCGTCACCCAGCAACATCCGCCGTAATGCTGCCTGCAAGCTTGGCAAACCCGCACCCGTGAGCGCTGAAACATACTCAACAGGCGTGTTATCATACGTACGAATCACTTCTTCCGTCAAGACGACGGGCAGGTCGGCCTTGTTTACCACCAACAAATGCGGGCGATTTTGCACCTGTTCCAGCAACTGTAGATCCTCTACAGAGAAGGGCTGGCTGCCATCACAAATCAGCATTATCAGGTCGGCGCTGGCCAGCGAGGCACGACTGCGGGCGACGCCGATCTTCTCCACCACGTCATGTGTGTGGCGGATGCCCGCGGTGTCCACCAGCCGCACCGGGATTCCGCCCAGATCGTAACCCTCTTCAATAACATCACGCGTGGTGCCCGGAACATCCGTGACAATGGCGCGCGCCTCGCCCAGTAAAGCGTTGAGCAAACTGGATTTACCGGTGTTAGTACGGCCGATCAACGCCAGCACCGCACCCTCGCGGAGCAATTTGCCGCGCGTGTAGCTCGCGGTCAACTTATTCACTTCCGCACTTAACGCTGAAAGCTCGGTATATACCTCCTCCGTGGTGAGGAAAGTGATATCTTCTTCGGCGAAATCTATCGCCGCTTCAATAGATGCCAACAAGCAGATAATGCGCCCGCGAATTTCCCGTACCTGCATTCCCAGCGCCCCGGCCAGCCGGGTTTGCGCGGCGCGCAGTCCGGCGTCGGTATGGGCGCGGATTGTGTCCATTACCGCTTCGGCCTGGGTGAGGTCAATACGCCCGTTAATAAATGCCCGCTGGGTGAACTCCCCCGCCGCCGCCGGAGTCACCCCCAGGTGATAGAGCAGCTTGAGTATCTCGCGTAGCGGTTCGCGCCCACCATGCGCGGATATCTCCACCACATCCTCACGCGTGTAACTGTGCGGAGCACGCATCACCGAGAGTAAAACCTCATCGATGATTTCACCACTCTCAGGATTCACTATATGCCCGTAATAGAGCCGATAAGGGGCAGGATTTGCGAGCGCACTGCCGTCAGCACGCCGGAATAGTTGCTGCGCAATCGCTACCGCGTCGGTGCCTGATATTCTGATAATGCCAATGCCGCCTTCTCCTACGGGGGTGGAGAGGGCGGCAATGGTATCGGGATCAGGAATCCATGCGTCATCAGTTGATCGGTCCATCTTCCTCCCGCATTAATAACAATGCCTCTTGGATGGAGAAGATACACATGCCATATTGATCCTCTAACCAATCGCGAACATCGAGAATCTCCTCATCATAAGTGATGAAGTATGGCGGTTTGCAATGTCGCAACGAAGTAATCGCAAACTGTCGTACTGAACTGGGAATTCCAGGCTCACGTTCCATGTCCTGCAATCCGAGGCGTTCCAATTCCAGTATTCGCTGCTCCAACAGCGCGGACGGTGGTGCTGGGTAATTCGCACACTGGTCGTGTAAAACCATCTGTAAATCTAGAGTTTTCAGTTTTTCCATGTCCTTCGCCTCCTTTCGTTAGTATTTAAAACGATCTCCGTCACCGTTTCTGTCATATTTTTTTGCTATTCTCTTATATACCATATATTCGGTAACATCAACCGTAACACCTTCTTCTTACCCTATGTATAATACGATTAAACTGCTACGAAGTTGCTGAAGATTAAGAATCATTAATAAACAACCAGTACTATGTCAGACAAGTCGCACATATAAATTCCCCGGACGCCGCTGTACCAGACCCTTCAGTTCCAACATCAATAAAGCAGCATTCACCTTACCGGCGGGCAAGCTGGTCTTCTCGGCTATATCATCTACGTGGCGGGCAGTGGAGTTAAGCTGATTCAATACAGCTTCTTCTTCGGGCGGCAATGGGGGGAGTGGTTTCGCCGCAGGCGCAGGCGCCACTACGGGACGCCGTTTCGGTTTTGGTGTGGGTGCTTCCGGCACAGGTATGCGTGTCTCTTCCACTGTTGCCAGGGCATCCCAATCCGGCCCGGCCAGCGGGGTGGTAGCAGGACGCGAGGGGGCGATGCCCAGGGGTAACTCCTCCAGGATGTCCTCCACGGACATCACCAGCTTGGCGCCGTTGCGAATCAACTCATGGGTGCCGCGGCTCTGCGGGCTGTCCATCCCGCCCGGCACGGCGAAGACCTCCCGCCCCTGTTCGGCGGCGTGGTCGGCGGTGATGAGCGCACCACTTTTTATGGGTGCTTCCACTACCACTACTCCCAGTGAAAGTGCGCTGATAATGCGGTTGCGTATCGGGAAACTGATCTTCGTCGGCGGCGTACCCAATGGATATTCACTCACGATTGCACCGGCAGCAGCAATACGCGGGTAAAGGCCAGCATTCTCCGGTGGATAGATGTAATCCAGCCCACAGCCGAAGACGGCGATGGTACGCCCACCCGCCCGCAATGCACCCTCATGTGCTGCCGTGTCGGCCCCCAGTGCCATACCGCTAATGATGGTGATACCTTGTTTCACAAGCCCCGCAGCCAGCTCTGACGCCGCATGACGCCCATAGGGGGAGGCGCTGCGCGAGCCGACGATTGCCACCGCGCGAGCGTCCGCGGGCAAATAGGTGCCTTTGATGAAGATGACACCCGGGGGATCGCTTATTGTGCGCAGTCGCGCCGGATAATCTGTATCAGTGACGCCGTACATATGGATTCCCAGCTTTTGTAACTGGGCCAGCTCATTGCTGAAGTCACGCCCGGCGACCTTTAATAATCGCTCAGCTCCCTCGCGGGTTAATTTACAATTCAGCGCCCAATCACGCGGTGAGGCGGCAAAGATCGCCTCCGGCCGCTGGTAAACCTCCAGCAGCCGCATTATCGCCCGCGCTCCCAACTGCGCCGTCGCCAGCGCGTACCAGGCATTTTTCGCATCCATTATTCATAAATTCGTGCTAGCCGGGAGAAATCCTTTTTTGCACTCTCAAACAAGCCCAGTCCAGAGCTGCATATTCCTTCAACTCTGGACTTGGAACTTGGCCTGTCCGCCATAGCCTGGAGGGCGAAGGCGGAAACTTGGAACTATTTTACGCCAATCCGCGTGCTTTCAAGTTGGCCATGCTGATAGCGACGCTCTCCAACGGCGAATGATTTTTGCAGTCATCCTGTTCTACGATGAACCATTCGGTGCCCGCAGCCGCAGCGGCCGGGAGGATACTGTCCCAATTAAGGATTCCCTCGCCGAATTCCGCGAAATTCTGCTTGTCAGCCGCCATATCTTTGATGTGCAATAACGGCACGCGTCCGGTATATTTCTGTACTTCGGCAGTAGCGTCAAGGCCGGCGCGGGTGACCCAAAATAGATCCAGCTCATTTAGCGCCAGCGTTGGATCGGTATTTTCGGCCAGCAATTCCATGCCCGTCTTGCCATCGAAAACCTGATACTCGAAATCATGGTTGTGGTAAGCCAGTCCCAGACCAGCGGCTTTCAACACTATCGCGTACTCATTGATGCTACATGCTGTCTTAATCCAGGCTGCTGCTGAATTACGAATATCGTCAGACAAATAGGGAATGACGACATAGGGATTGCCAAGTTCTAAATGGTATTCAATCACCTCGTTGATATTTTCCGCCAGTTGATCAATACCGGTATGCGCCCCGCAAGTGCGCATGTTCAAGTCTTCCAACAGACTTTTCAACTCTGCTGCTGGCAGATTGCCGAACCCTGCAAACTCTACACCGGCGTAGCCAAGTGCCGCGACTTTTTTTAACGTGCCGACGAAATCGGAGGATGTCTCGTTTCGCAGGGTATACAACTGCAATCCGATAGGAATATTTGTCATTGTTCTTCTCCTTCAACGAGGGTCATTAGCCCTCAACAACTATATCTTCTCTCTTAACCACTATGTTCCTTCTTGCTGGCAAAAAAATACTAGCATCCCTTTTCCAGGCATTCTGCCGAAAACCAGGTGGTTATCTGGCATTCAGCGGGGCTGCCGAATAATATCCGCCCCTGCAGCGAAAACTCAACCAGTCCGACAAGGATTTCACGGCTCAGGGGGGACATCTGTTTATGTGCGCAAGGACTTTCGTTGGAATTGCTCAGCTCGATGCAAATCAACCCCTCTTCCTGTTTCATTTTTATCAACGGTTGGCATGGATGGGGACAATTGGCAATACATTGAAAGATATGCACTACTAGTTCTGTTAACACCAGCGCCAGGTATATTGATCGGCTCTGATTGATAAGCACTTCGGAATCAGCTTGCATCAATCGGCTGGTGATATTCTGCTGAAAAAGTGAGGAGATGGAGCTGATGATACCACTGGATAATTCGCTGATCTCAATACATCCGTCTTTATCCTGCAATACCAGATTATATACCAAGGTCAGGCTTCTGATGCGCGCCAGGGTGATGATCAAGCGATCGCGTTCACCGGTGGATGCCTGCATCATCTCCATCTCCAGCAGGGCACAAATAATGGCCATACTATTGCGCACCCGGTGATTCAACTCCGCCCACATTCGTTGGCGTTCTTCAGCACTGATAGCTGTCGCTGGGTCGGTGACGCTACGGGCCAATGCCAGGGAAAACATAGACGATAGTTGCACAATTACCGCGTTATCCTGCGCCGTAAATCGACTGCGTTTGGTGCGTAATAGCGCCAGCGTGCCGAGAGTTAGGCCATCATTAAGCAGGGAAACCTCGCAGAGATATGGGATGCCGCGGGCATTAAGCAGCGCCATATACGGGCTATTGGCGTCACGATAGCTGAAAATGCGAAATGCTACTTTTATCTCCCGGTTCACCTGCGGAGCAGGCATCACCTGGAGCAATTTCGTCAGTATTTCCGCCGGCGGCACTGGCCAACCGATGATCTTATCCGGGGTGGGCGAACCAGTGAGCCAGAGAACCGCTAGCTGGCAATCGGAGGCGTCCAAAACCGCGCGCAGTCCGCGCTCAATAATTGTCTTGCGCTCCACTACCCCAATCAACTCATGGGCGACTGAATTAAGCGCCTGAGATAGGCGATTTGCAGATGCGGGCACCGCAGACACAGTTGCGGATATCTCCGGGCTGCTGTCCATTATACCGGGTTGACCGGGCTGCCATTGATGCGCAGCTCGTAGTGAAGATGCGGCCCGGTGGATTGTCCGGTGCTGCCGACATTACCGATGAACTGCCGAGAACTAACGGTCTGCCCTTCGCGGACACCGATAGACGACATATGCCCATAGAGGGTGACACGGTTATTGCCGTGGTCGATCATCACGCAGTTGCCATATCCGCCTCGCCAGGAGGCGCAGATGACGACGCCAGCGCCCGCCGCATAAATAGGGGTGCCACTGGGAGCGCCGATGTCCACGCCCGTGTGCATCTTATATACATGCAAAATAGGGTGCATCCGCATCCCGAAGGGGCTGCCGAGGCGGCCATTGCAGGGTAAATTCCCGCTTATGCTGGCATTGCCACTATAGCGCACTCCGCCGCCACCAGATTTGGCCATATAGGCGCGTCGTTGTAATTCTGCAGTGATACTATTACTGGCATCCTCTTCTTTTTTTAAATCGGCTTCCGCAATCTTGGCATCAACTTGCACGGCGTTCAATTGTACGGATACCTGATTGCGTTGCTGGGTGGTACGCGCAGTTATCAGGGCTAGATTGGCACGCGCCACCTCGGCTTCATTAGTCCTTTTCTCTACCAATGATACTTGCTGGGCCACGGCATCCTGCTTGGTTTTTAGATCAGCCAGTATTGCTTTGTCGCGATCCATCAGGAATTTGGCTAGATTCGCTCGCTGCAAGAGATCGCCGAAATCTTTGGAGGAGAGCAACAAGTCCATATATCCCTGGTCACCGCGCTCATAGATATGCACAAGCCGCGCTTTTGCTTCGGTACGTGCTTCTTCAAACTGCGTACGCACTGTTGCTAATTCCCGATTAGCCTGCTGCAATTCGTACTGAGCCCGCTGAAAGACTAACGTCGCCGCCTGCAGGTCATTCTTTTCCGCATCCAAGCGCGTCTGCACTGCGTTCAATTGTGACTGCGTCTGTGCCTCTTTGGCATGTAAGGCGTCTATCTTCTCCCGTTTCGCGTTCATGCTATTCTGAATAGCAGCACGCTTCTTTTGCAGCTCCTGCACCGAGGATGCGCCATAGAGCAATGCCGGGCCTAGCAGCGCAAAGATGAGTGTCAAAACAACTATCTGCGCTGGACGGGAATTAGTTTTTATCATATTCATCGGTATCATTATCTCCTACAAAACCATTCGGTTCTATCGGTTATCATGGGTGTAACCACACCACGATGAGTTTACTATACCACTGGAGCGAGTAGTCTGCAACATTTCGAGGATTATTGCGCAACGAATCAAAAATGTGTGAACCCCCACGGAAGTTCAGTTTCCCCGTCTACGGCGCTCAACAAGAGCTCACTGCTCGCTGTCATTACCCCGATCCGGGTCACCTCCAGCGGTGCCAGCAAGGTGCGTAATTCGGCTTCGGCATCGGGGGAAGCGGTGAACATCAATTCAAAATCTTCTCCGCCCGTAAGAGCAAGTTTCAGTGGATCACCAGTGTTCAGCCAGCTACAGGCCTTGTTTACTACCGCAGCTATCGGGATTGCCTGCGAATCGATGCTAACCCCCACCCCGCTGGCGCGGCACATGCGGTGGATGTCCGTGGCCACACCATCGCTTAGATCCATCATCGCCGAGACTAATCCACTACACGCCAGCGCGCGCCCGGCGGCAAGTCGGGGTATGGGGCGAAGTTGCCCGTCCACGGCATTCGCCATCTCAATGGGTATTTCACGCCCTGAATCCAGGAGTTGCAGGCCAGCGGCAGCACGACCGAGTGTTCCGGTAACATACAGGGCATCGCCGGCGCGGGCACCAACGCGGGTGAGCATTTCATCTGCCGCTACCCGGCCATGTACTGTCAGACTCAACACCAGCGGGCCGCTACTGCGTACGGTATCGCCACCGATGATATCCACCTTGGCTTCTCTTGCTAATTCCGCCATGCCGGTGTAAATCTGTTCTACCATTTCGGGGGTCACCGAATTCGGAATTGCGATAGCGATGACAGCATCAGTAGGAGTGCCGCCCATGGCGGCGATATCGGAGAGGTTCTGCGCCAACGCCTTCCACCCCAAAGCGGGCAAGTTGCGCCAGCTAAGGCGAAAATGGACATCTTCCATGAGCATATCAGTAGTGATCAGTAATAACTCGCCAGCAGGCAAAGCCACCGCGGCGGCGTCATCCCCTATACTAAGGTATGTATGCTCTACTACCGGCAGCAACTTGGACAGGCGCATGATCAGCGCGTCCTCACCGGAACTATCGTTGTCACGCGTGGCTATTGTTTTGCCTCTGGTCCCAGATAAACGATCTTCCAGACGCCGTTAGTCTCTTTCAGATACATGCGGATACTGCCCTCAAAGCCGACGGAGGCAATGCCGGAAGGACGATCAATACTGGGGCCATTCTGGTCAAGCTTCAATGTAGTCAATTGCTTGTTCGTCCATTCATATTTGTTGGTACGAGAAAAGGCCGCATCCGGGATGATTGCCCCACCCTGGCAGTTCATATTCGTCAGCCTGCCATTGGCGGTTTTGACAATGGTAATAAACGCCGGGTCAACCAGTTTTTCCACCGCGGCGCCATCTTCATCTTTCACCGCTTGCGTAAAACTGCTAATTACTAATACCGCTGGTTCTTTTTTTACCGCGTTAGAGGAAAACATAGCAAACCCCACCGCCACCAGCAAAATAGCTCCGAAAACAACAACAATAGTCCATGAACGCATAATAGATCCTCCACTAGATGATCGCTACGACTATTATAGCGCAAACCGGCGTATACGGGGAATATGGGGAGCAGCGGAATGTTGTTGCCATGCGCGTATGACAAATGGCACACGTTATGTTCTAATACTAGCGAGGTTGAAGATATGAGCGCCGTTGCTACAAAAACAGAACGATTGTCCTGCCGGATAACCCCCGAGCATAAGCGTTTGCTGGAGCATGTGGCCGCCCGGCACGGGATGAACGTGAGCGATTACTTCATCACATTGGCAGTTGAGTATGCAAACCGTGAGTTGACCGATGAACTTGTCATCAGGGTTCCGCGTGCAGAATGGGATAATCTGTTAACTTCATTGGAATCCGGCTCTGGCCCCAATGAGAAACTCAAGGCCGCTGCTCGTGAATTTGCCGCTGGCGCTTTTGATGGTGATGTATATCATGCTCCAGATTGAACGCCTTGAGGTTGCCCGCCATGATCGGAAGTCATTCGATTGCGGACAGCCGTCATTGAATACCTTTCTAAGCCAGTACGCTCGACAGTTTGGTGAGAAAAACGTTGGGGTGACCTGGGTTGCCGTTGATAATGCAGCGCCAGCAAAAATTATCGGTTACTACAACTTGAACGACGGCGCACTAATCCCTGATGACTTGCCACTGGCTAATAATGCGCTTCCACAAGTACCTATCATACTGCTGGGGCGTCTGGCGGTAGACCAGACCGCCCAAGGAAGGGGAATAGGGCGTATGTTACTCCTGCACGCCTTGCACCACGCCCATTACTTCTCTACCCAAATTGGCGTCCATGCCGTAGTTGTCGATGCACTGAACGATAGTGCCCGCGATTTCTATCAACAATACGGCTTTCAGCCCCTCCCCAACAACCCATTCCGCATGTATCTGAGCATATGCGATATAGCGAAATTGGACTGGTAATTTCCCTCACTGGGGGCGCACGCTCCCAGCGGGCCCCGTAGCAAGGGCCGTTGTCTTAGAACCATGATTCGCCTGATTAGCGGATTGGCATGAAGATCATGCCTCTGCTATTGAATAGCGCATCGTTGAGTGTAGGAAAAACCATTACTGCTGAGGCCATCCAATGGTGATGACAAATAGCACAGCAATAATCCTTTAATCGGGCGAATCAAGGTTCAGGCAAAATGAACCGCTTCCCCTTTCTGTGTCCTCTGTGCCTCTGTGTTGAATAATAATCACATTCAACCAACATCTAGCAGGAATCTCCCTCCCGCTGTCGTAATTATAGAGTTATAAGCATTTTAACCGGGGAAAACAGCCGGTAAATAAACATTCGGGAGGATATTATGCGTACTACCCCTATCGGCATCGCCATGCTCAATGACGAACGCCCGCACGTGTTCAAAATCAACAACGAAGCCAACATGGTTGTCGTTAACAAGTGGGCGGATATTATCCGCGCCAATGTGAAGAACATTGACGGCAGCGCGCCGGAGATCATCATCGGCTCGCAGACCATCAACAACCCCATCGCCGCGCAGAAGGTGGGCGAGGAGCTGGTGCGCGCCGGTTGCCGCTCTATCATCATGTGCTACAACGTGTGGGATTACCCCTACCTGGCGTGGCCCTTCATCAACACCGTGGGCAAGGACAAGCCCATCCTCTCGCTCTCCAACAACAACGGCGAGTTCCCCGGCAATGTCGGCCTGCTCGCCTCGGACGGCGCATTGCGCCAAGGTGGCGTGAAGACGCACCGCATCGTCGGTGACATGGATGACCCCGGTACCCTGTCTGAAGTCTTCGACTGGGTACGCGCCGCACAGGCCGTCACCTGTATGAAGAACGAGGTCTACGGCTCCTACGGCGCGCACAGCATGGGCATGGAGACGGGGTACTTCAACCTCTCCGGCACCCAGAAAGTCCTTGGCACCACCCTCTACAGCATCGACCAGTATCAACTGGTACTGATGGCCGAAGCTATGCCCGCAGCGGAAGTCAAAAAAGGTATGGACTGGCTCAAAGAGATGCTGGGTGACCGCATCCTCTGGGACGGCGATGTCCTCACCGAGGAAACGTTGGGGCGCCAAATCCGCATCTACCTGGCCATGAAGCAGCTCAATGAAGAGTACGGTTTCGGTTCCTGCGGCCTCAAAGGCCAGCGCGAACTCACCGAGAACTACACCCTCGGCGACATTCCCGAGATGTTGATGAACGACCCCTACGACTGGTTCGGTCCGAAAGAGCCTATGGTCTGCGCCACCGAAGCTGACGCCAACGCCGCCCTTACCATGCAAATGCTCAAATATGTCACCGGCGGACTCCCCGGCCTCTTCATGGACGTACGTCTCTATCTGCCGGAACTTGGCATATGGGACTTCTGCAACTCCGGCAATCATGCCTCGTGGTACGCTGAGCGCAGCTTCGATCCGAAGGAGAACTTCAAGAAGATTACCTTCCACCCGGCGCTGAAATATTACTTTAAAGCTGGCGGCGCTTCCATGTCCTTCGACGCCAAGCCCGGCCAGATGACCTTCGCCCGGCTGGGTTTCTACGACGAGAAGCCATTCATGTATATCACGCTGGGCGACGTCATGGAACTGCCCGCCGAGAAGCGCGCCGAAATCAACGCCAGCACCAACCCAACCTGGCCGCATGTACATGCCAAGCTGGGCGGCACCATCGACGATTTCATCACCCTCTTCCCAGCCAACCACATCCAGGCCGCCCCCGGTGACCTGGTGCGCCCGCTGACGCAAATCTGCGAGATCACCGGCATCACCCCCATAATCGTCGGCGAAGGCGCTGACAAACGCATCGCCCCGATCTGGGAACGGGTGAAATAGACCTAACCCCCATCCCCTTCCCGGCGCGGGAAGGGGTGCCGGGGGGTTAGGTAATCTTCCGGCATACGTCCTACATTGAACATTGAACGTTAAACATTGAACAATAACACCCCCGACACCCCCCCATACGGCGAAACCACCCGCGCTATCCACGCGGGGCAGGAGCCTGACGCTGCCTTTGGTGCGCTGGCCACGCCTATTTATCAGACGGCATCCTTCGCCTATGACTCGGTGGAGCAGGCCATCGCCCGCTCGGTGCATCTGGAGGAGGGTTACAACTACACGCGCGTGGCCAACCCCACTATCGATGCACTGGAGCATAAACTGGCCGACCTTGATGGCGCCGAGGAATGTATCGCCTTTGCCAGCGGCATGGGAGCAATTGCCGGGACCTTCCTGGGCTTATGCGGCTCCGGCGATCATGTTATCTGCGGAGTAAATATCTACGGGGCGACACAAGGGCTGCTCACCACCGTACTACAACGTTGGAACCTGCAGGTTACCTTTGTCGATGCGCGCGAACCGAGTAATATCGCCCGCGCCATCGGCCCGGATACCCGCCTCATCTACCTGGAAAGCCCCTCCAATCCCAGCCTGCAACTGGTAGACCTGGTGGCGGTGGCGCAACTCGCGCACGACCGCGGCATCATCAGCGTCATCGACAACACCTTCGCCGGGTCATCAAATCAGCAACCCCTCAAGCACGGCATTGATGTCGTCATCTACAGTGCCACCAAGTATATCAGCGGGCACGGCGACACCCTCGGCGGGGCGGTGCTGGGCAATGCACACCAGCTGCGGCGCATCCGCCAGGCGCAGATTCTGGTCGGCGCTACCATCAGCCCTTTTAACGCCTTCCTCTTATTACGGGGGCTGCAGACGCTGCCATTACGCATGCGCCAGCATAATGCCAACGCCATGGCTGTGGCGCGCTGGCTGCAGGCGAACCCGGCTGTGCCCGAGACCATCTACCCGGGATTAGAGAGCCACCCGCAGCACGAGCTGGCGAAGACGCAGATGTCCGGCTTTGGCGGCGTAGTCTGCTTTGATATGGGCAATGATGACGCCGCCCGCGCCGTGCAGAACGCCACCAAACTCATCACCATCGCCAGCAGCCTAGGCGATGTAAAGTCGCTCATCTCGCAGCCAGTCCACTTAAGCCACCGTTACCTTACTCCCGAAGAGCGCAAATTCGCCGGCGTCACCCCTGGATTGGTACGTCTCTCCGTTGGGCTGGAGGATGTGGAGGATATCATTGCTGATCTGGATGGGGCGATAGGTTCCTAGTTCCTAGTATATTTCTAAGTCGAAGGCAAGGAAAGGATTTATCTCATGGATCACTTCGCCCAACTAGCGGCAACATACGACATACTCATCGACTGGCCCACCCGGCTGGCGCGGGAGCGTCCATTTTTCGCCGGGCTTATCGACGGCAGGGACAAAGTGCTGGATGTCGGCTGCGGCACCGGGCACCATTGCCGCATGTTCACCGAGTTGGGCGCAGAAACGCTGGGAATTGACCCCAGTGCCCCGATGCTGGAGCAAGCGCACGCTCTCACCAGCCGGGATAATCCGCGCTTTCAGGCAGGTGGGCTAGGCGATATCGCTCTGCTGGGCGAAAAGTTTGATCTCATCACCATCATCGGCAATACCCTCTCCTACGTCAGCGCGGCCGCCATGCTGGTACGCACATTACGCAGTGGATTTAAAACGCTCGCTCCCGGTGGGTGCCTAGTGACACAGACCATCAACTATGACCGGCTACTACTGGAAGGCAACCTACGCTTCCCCCTCATCGCCCGCCAACACGAAGGGGCGGACTACCTCTACCTGCGCGAATACCGCCTGCTAAAAAAACGTGCCGAATTCACCGTCCAACGCCTGAACAACGCCAGCGGCTGGAGCTACGAACTAGAACGCAGCACCCACTACCCCATCAGGAGCACCCGCCTGGCTACAATGGCCCTGCGTGCAGGATTCAGTAAGGTTAATATCTATGGCGATTATGAACGGGGGGAGTTTAAGGCGGAGAGTTCCGGGAGTATTATTATGGTGGCGGCGAAGTAGGTTATCAGAAAGTACTCCCTAACCCACCGAGCTGGTGCCAAATTTAATACGCGCTGATGCGGGTAAATACCATTCAATATTGCCCTGAAGGGCAATTACCCCCAAACCGTTTATGTTACAAACGATCTGGGGGTTAGGTATACTTTCAGCATCCCCCGCTATCATCCCCGTTGCTCAGCTCATCCTGCGATGTCGGGGTTGTTCTACCTGGCTGCAGCATAAAGCTCTTCGTCCAGTCGGGCATCGCCGGGGCGGTGCCTTTCAGCAGCATCTCCTGCCACGCTTCGTCGGTAAGGCGGTTTTCGCTGGGTTGCTGGAATTCATAGTAGCTGAAGGTCGCGCCGCGGGTGAGCACCAGTTTACCGCGGAAGGGTACCACCACCCATATCTCCGCCGCTTTTCCTACGCCTTCTTCCAACACCTCGTCATTATATGTATGTACATCAGCGACCAGCGCCATGTTGCGGTCGGTGTTATTGGTAATATCCCACCATCCTGTATTGCCAGTGGTACCACTGGCAATCTGTATAATGGTAAGGGTCAGTGATTCCATGGTGCCGCCGTAGCGTTCCAGTTGCCGAAGTTCATCAGCCGACAAATCTTCGTTACGCAGTTCTTTACGCGAGGCCACAGCGAGGAAATCTACCAGATCGGTGAATGTATTGAATTGTTCTGCCAGCTGCCCGCCATCTTCGACGAGTTGCCGGGAAACTAATCCCTCTTTATTGTATTTCAGCAACCAGGAGAGCCGCTCATATAGTTCCACCTGCGGTTCTACATATCCCGGACGCGGTGGCGGTGGGGTATCTTCACCATCGCCACATTCCGCTACTACGCTTTGTTTGGCATAAAGGAGGGTATCGTGGCGCAATTCAGTCCAGCTCCCCAGGAAGGTGACCAGCGATTTATCCTGCCACGCCTGGTTGCGCATGAAGGACGGGTAGCCATCCCCCACCGGCGTGTTCAGCGGTTGCAGGCAGTACATCCAGCCGTAGTAGAGGTTCTGCTTCCAGTCATCCAGCGTGAGGGCGGCTACTTCTTTTTGTAGCTTGGCGCGTTGTTTGAGGTAATTCTCATATTTTGGCTGTTGGTAGGTGTTATCCAGCAGATCCGCTGCACGGGTGTTGCCCAGCACCGCTGGGACATCCAGCCCCATCGGGAAGCCGCGTTTAACATCCTCAGTCCCCACTTTGGGGTGTACCAGCTCCTGCAGATAGCGGGAGTCGGGGATAAAACGTTGCCCCATGAAGCGGAACTGCTGCCCCTGCACGCCGCCTTCCAGCCAGTTGTAGTTGGCGATGCCCGGCCCGGCGACCTCCGCTTGCACCAGCTTGCGGAATTCGTCAATTTTGGCGGCATCATCAAAGCGGCTGAATTCACCCGCGCCGAACTTCTTCGTAATGAGCGGCAACAACTGTGTGTAGGCGATGTCGTCGGCTTTGCCCACGTAGAAAACGGTGGGGTCATAGAGTCGCGCCCACAGGAAGGCGGCGTTGCCATTATAATCCAGTTGCTGGCTGATTGTGAGCGCCTGCAACACCGGCATCATGTTCTCTTCGACCGTTGCCTTGGGATCGGGGCGCATATTCATCGGCACCAGCCCGTACCACATCATCTGCTTGAAGTAGAGTTTGAAGTCCTCCGAACGGGTGTAATGTCCGCGTGGGACGAACTGGCTGTAATCCACCTGCGCTCCGGTGAGACCTGGCCCCCAGGTATTATGCGCCTCGATGCGGGCGATCTCTCTGGCGGCCAACGCACTCACTTCATCGGGCAACTCTGGTTTCATCCCGGCGAGCAATAGCGGCACAGCGAAATAGGCGCTATTGCGGGTGAACGCCGTCTTCAGGCGCGCATTTTTCTCGTTGCTTAGTGCCCACAGGTTCTCCGCCAGCATGATTTTGCTCAGCTCCTTCACCGCCCGCATCAGCTTCTCTTTTTCCAGATAACGCAGTGTGAAGTCGTAGAAAACATGGTAGGTGTG
The DNA here is from genome assembly GCA_038248345.1 of Armatimonadota bacterium. Taxonomy (GTDB): domain Bacteria; phylum Armatimonadota; class Hebobacteria; order CAIYQO01; family CAIYQO01; genus CAIYQO01. Next base: position 86,781 of record JBBRXO010000001.1, read on the forward strand.
CAGCACCGAGTCGGTGGTGACGAAGGTGGGGATCTTCTGGTAGGCGTTGTTCTCGTAGACGTAGAACAACTGCTCGTCCACCGTGGGGCGCGCTAGAAAGCCATTCCCGCTGAGGAGTTTTTGCTGCTCAGCGGTGAGTTTCGGCAGAATTTTAGCGTTCTCCACATTACCCAAATCCGCTTTCACGGTATAAGGTGCCACCTTCGCCTCGACGGGCACCGGTTTGTACACCGAGGTGCCGAAATTCTGCCCCATTGCCACCACCGCACCCACCAGTGCGCAAATAATTACTACCACTCGCATGATCAGTCTCCTTTTTTCTTTTCAACAACGTCTGGCAATGAAATGCTATGCCAGCCCCCCGTCCACCACCCGGCCAGATGGGTATCATCCAAGCGGGTCAGCTCATCCAATGACGGCGGGGCCTCCGCCAACGTCGTCAAGTGGTAGTTGTCTCCATCGATATTCAAGCGCCAGGCAAGTGCTTTGCCGGTAGTGTCATGACCGAAAAGAAGCACCAGCGAATCAAAGGCAGTGATTGCCACCATTCCCGCCACGCTCTCGGTAGTCCAGTCGCGCACGTAGCCGAACTGTGCCGGGGTGTAGCAACTCAGGCCGTTGCCGCCGTCGGCGGTCACCTCCAGCGCCACCATGCACCAGTTGCCGTCCATACGCTGGTCGCAATGCACGACATCAAGGTAGGGACGTGATAAACGTGAACCCAGCCAGCGTTTCTCAACGACGCCATTTTTCCACGCATAAAGGAACATGCAATTGTGTGCAAAATTGGCGAAGGCCGTACTTTTATAGGTGGCAACCGCCAGCCGCTCCTCCCCCGGCACCGCCGCCCACCAGAGTTTCCATGGACGGTAGGCCGCTGGGATATCCACAACCACTGCACAAGTGAATTCATGCTCCCAGTTCGCCTGGTAGAGAACGCCATTTACCGGTACAGGAGTCCCGGGATCGCCGGTGAGCGCCACCGCCGCTGCTTTCCCACCACGAGCAGGTAGAAGCTGCAAAATAGGTGCCGGGAAATCCCCAATTTTAAGCAGCGTATTGCTGGTGAGATCAAAGCGGAAAAGCTGCTTCCCCTGTGCAACCAACAATGCAGCGCCATCGAAAAAACTTCCCGCTTTGACTAGTGAGTCTTTTGCGACAGGAAGTGTAATTAAATCGGTAAATGCTCCGTCCTTCACCGACGCCAGCCGCAGCATATCGCTATCATGGGCTGCGATGAGGGTAATATCATGCTCCTGCCAAACGACAACATGAGACGCACCGGCAACAAATACTTGCAGGCCAAATAGTAGCATCATACTTACGAGAAGAACATGGAAGCCAGCACGCATAATACGAGCCTTTCATCACCATGAATTTACATACAATTATAGCATAATGCGGTATAGATTATGGGGTGATTGTTGAGTTATTACGACAATGTAGGATTCCCTTTGTGAGAAAATGATTTTCCTCGGACCGCTTGTTGGTGGGGCAGGCCAATGCGGAGATTGACGTTCCCAGGGGAACCTTACCCTATTTCCTCCCCCGTGCCTTCTTCTGCAGCTGCGCCAGCATATCCAGCGCTTGCCGCGGGCTGAGGTCATCTACATCCAGGTCCTTAAGCTCTGCTACCACCGGGTGTTCCGACACCTCGAAGAGGGTTAGTTGTGTTTTGGGCATGGGGGGAGGGATGGTGGCGTGTTTGGTCTCTAGGCCGCGCGCGCTTTCGGCTAGCTGGTCGTTTTCTTCCAGCGAGTGCAGCACTTGCTGGGCGCGTTCCAGCACTGGTTGCGGCAGGCCGGCGAGCTTGGCGACGTGGATGCCGTAGCTGCGGTCGGTGCCGCCGGGGACTATTTTGCGCAGGAAGACGATATTGTCGGCACTCTCCTTGACGGCAATACGGTAGTTGCGCGCGCGCGGGAGGGTGTTTTCCAGCTCATTTAACTGATGATAATGGGTGGCAAAGAGCGTCTTGCAGCCCAGCCGGGGTGACTCATGCAGGTACTCCGCCACTGCCCAGGCGAGGGAGAGGCCGTCGAAAGTGCTGGTTCCACGGCCGATCTCATCTAGCACCACCAGGCTCTGCCGGGTGGCGTTGTTGAGGATATTCGCCGTCTCGGTCATCTCCACCATGAAGGTGGACTGCCCGGTAGCCAGGTCGTCGCTGGCCCCCACACGGGTGAAAATCCGATCCACCAGCCCGATGACCGCCTCATCAGCCGGCACAAAACTGCCCACCTGCGCCAGCAGCGTGATGAGCGCCACCTGCCGCAAATAGGTGGACTTGCCCGCCATGTTCGGCCCAGTAAGGATGATCAGCTGTTCATTCTCGGTGTCCAGTTGCACATCATTAGGCACAAAACGCTCGCCCGCCATGGTCAGCTCCACCACCGGGTGGCGGCCATTAGTGATATTCAGCGACTCATCTGTCGTCACGGTGGGACGGGTATAACGGCGGCGGGCGGCCACCTCGGCAAAGTTGCCCAGCACGTCGATCTGCGCCACCAGCCGCGCCAGCCCCTGCACCCGCGTCGCCTCCGCCGCCACCGTCTCGCGCAGTGCCGTGTAGATGTTAAACTCCAGCGTCTTCAGCTTATCTTCCGCGCCCAGCACCAGCGCCTCATACTCTTTCAACGCTGGGGTGATGAAACGCTCCGCGTTGGCCAGTGTCTGCTTACGGATGTAGTCCGCCGGGGCCAGGTCAATATTGGTGCGGCTCAGTTCGATATAATAGCCAAAGACGCTGTTGTAGCCCACCTTCAGCGTCCTGATGCCGGTGCGCTCGCGCTCGCTGGCCTCCAGTTGCGCGATCCAACCTTTGCCTTCGGTGGCGGCGGAGCGCAACTTGTCCAGTTCGGCGTTGAAGCCCTTGAGGATCATGCCACCCTCGCGCACCGATACCGGCGGGGCCTCCACCAGCGCGGCGGTCAGCTTTTCGCGCAGGTCATGCAGCTCATCCGCCCCCTCCACCATAATCTGCAACGCTGGGGCGGCGCCCGCCAATAGCGCTAGCAGACGTGGCACGACGGTGAGCGAGTCACGAAGTTGTGCCAGATCACGTGCGCTGCCGGTGCCAGTGGCAGCACGGCTAAGCAGCCGTTCCAGATCGTGAATGTTACGCAACTCCGCCCGCACGTTGTCGCGTAGCACGTCATCGGTGCGGAAGGCGGAGACGATCTCCAAGCGCTTGTTGATATCATCAACGGAGAGCAATGGCGCAAGCAGCCACTTCTTCAACAGCCGTGCTCCCAGCGATGTACACGTCTCGTCCAGCACCCAGAGTAGCGAGTTGGCGCGCGCGCCATCGCGCAATGAGGCCACCAGCTCCAGATTGCGCCGGGTACTAGCATCGAGGAGCATCAGCTCATCAAGTGAGTAAGTGGTAATGCCGCGGATCTGCCCGACGGTGGTCTTCTGTGTCTGTTGCAGGTAGCGTAATAATAACCCGGCAGCCTCCACCGCCAGCGGTTTATCATCACAGCCGAAGCCGCGCAGCGAGGTGACGCCGAAATGTTTGGTGAGGGTCTCGGTGGCGCTCTCCCACGCATAGTCGCTCATATCCGGGGAGTTCACCGAGGCGCTGGAGCGTGCGCGCAGCTCCGCCATCAACTCTTCATCCTCGGTGAATTCTATGGGGAGGAGAATCTCCGACGGCTGCAGGCGCGACACTTCCTCTAGCATCATCTCCCGCGCGCGCTCCCCGCTCACCTCGGTGATGGAGAACTCGCCAGTGGAGCAGTCTGCCACTGCGATACCATAACCACGGGCGGTATGCAGCGCCAGCAAGAAATTGTTGGAACGCTCATCCAGCAGGTAATCCTCCGTCACTGTGCCCGGCGTTATGATACGCGTCACGTCGCGCTTCACCAGCCCCTTGGTCAGCTTGGGGTCTTCCATCTGTTCGGCGATAGCTGCCTTATGACCAGCCGCGAGCAGGCGCGCCAGATAGCGGTCGATGGCATGGAAGGGGACGCCCGCCATGGGCATCTTCTGCCCGCGGACATCGCGTGCGGTGAGAGCGATCTCCATCGCTTTCGACCCAATAACGGCATCCTCGCCGTATAATTCATAAAAATCGCCACAGCGAATCAGCAGCAACACATCCGGGTATTGCCGTTTCATCTCCTGATATTGCCGGAACATCGGGGTCAAGCCGTCATTTATCACCAGTGAAGTTTCCTCCTCGCTTATTGTAGGGTAAGCAGGCAAGCACGTCAAAGGAAAAGTCAGTCTTTGAGGCCGCCTGATGATTGAAATAGTGAGATATCGGGTATAAGATTGATAATTGTAGAATGATATTTAGAATAATCTTGACATCTGATTTACAAGACTATTACAGTCATTGCAGTTATGAGCAATCATTTCTCTTGGTGTAGTAGTAGTAGTAATTCCAGTTCATCTGGAGGTCTATATGTTCTCGTTGGATACACTACCAGATTTGTTGTTTTTTTTCTTTTCTCGGTATATGGCCGTTTTTTCGATGCTTACCGCATTAATCTATGTATCTATCGCCTATGCACGCACAAGCAAATTCGCCGCAGTACGTGATGGCCTGACCTATATAGCGGCAATTGCCGTACTTGGCGTCGTGCTTCTGTTCATACCGAAAGAAAATTATTTCTTCATTTGGCAGATGGTACTCTGGTTCACCTTCACCATGCTTCTGGTTCTGGAAATGCTCTGGTTCGCCTACCTGTTGGTGTCGTTAATGGATCTGGCAAAAATCGCCGCACATCGGCACGCCAACCAAAATAGCTCCCGCATAAAAGACCACTAGGCCACAAATCCCAAGCTTCCGACAAAAAATCACTTTTAATCTCCTCAATAATTTATCAATTGTGCGGAAAATCTGCCAATCATTGCTAATTTTTGCCAATTTTTGTAGACTTCGTATTTATTTTACGTTATAATGTAGCTAACTTCTTTACAATGTGCAGGATATATTGGCGTGTTGGAGGATGTTAATACGGAGAGTTTTATGACTGGCACAAAATCATCGTTGATAAATAAATTGACGACGATGTTAACTATTAGATTATTTGAGGAAAAAGTGGACGAGCTATTCGCCGCTGGGGAGTTGAAGGGCACCTCGCATCTGGCCGCGGGCCAGGAGGCAACTGCAGTTGGAGCATCTTTCGCGCTAAACAAAGATGACTATGTCACTTCCAACCATCGGGGGCACGGCCATTTTATCGCACGCGGCGGCAGGCCAGATAGAATTATGGCGGAGTTGTTCGGTCGGGAGACTGGTTACTCCAGTGGGCACGGTGGGACGCAGCATATGGCTGACTTTTCGCTGGGCTTCTTGGGGATGAACGGCATCACTGGTGGTATGCTCCCTATCGCTGTAGGTGCGGCATTTTCTGCCAAGTATCATGGGGATAATAAAGTTTCCTTGGCCTTCTTCGGCGATGGAGCCAGTAACCAGGGGACATTCCATGAGTCGATGAACCTGGCCGCCTGCTACCGCTTGCCGGTAATCTTTTTTTGTGAAAATAACCTGTATGCCATGAGTACCCCGGCACGTGAGATGGTGAGTGTGCAAAACATCGCCGACCGTGCTATAGGATATGGTATGCCGGGTATCACGGTAGACGGCAACGATGTAGATGCCGTTTTCGCCGCCACGGCGCAAGCTGTGACGAGAGCTCGACAAGGAGAAGGACCGACCTTGATCGAGGCAAAAACCTACCGTATATTGGGCCACTCGCGCGGGGATTTGCGCGTGTATCGAACGCGAGAGGAAGAGGCAGAATGGGCGACACTGGATCCAATAGCCCTTTATTCGCAGAAGCTTCTCACGCAAGGAGAAATTACCGAGAATGCTTGGGTGCATCTGCGTGAAGATACGCAGCGAATCATTGACGATTCAGTTGAATTTGCTCGCAGGAGCGCGGTAGTGGTGGGATAAGGAAATCCCGCATGCAGGATGTAACTAGAAATAACGCGGTGTAGTCTTTGCTATTTGCCACGGTACTTATGCTGTCTTTCCGCATGTTGTACGTGAATATTTACAATTAGCAGTACCAGAACCTGGATGAGCATTTCCCCGTATGTATACCAGGGAAAAAAGATAGGAGAAAATGACCATGAAAAACCCAATTCGCATCGAGCCTTCCATTTGGGAAGGTGACACCAGAATGCCCGCCTCCTGGCGCGTGCTCGCAGGACTACTACGTGGCGACTCACTGGGGCAAGCTGATCTGCGCAACCGAACCGGTCTCAGCCATCCAGTAATCGTTCAACAGGTCGCACAGCTTCGTCGTGCTGGGCTGATCACATTCGGTGCACCAATCAGCGGCCAGCCCGGTCGTCCTCGCGTACCGATGACCTTCAATTGGAATTTCCGTCGCCTGTTGGCCGTGGAAGTTCATTCCTCCGGCATCACCGTGCAGGCTACTGACCTGCGGGGCGAACTGCAGGGAAGCATCAGCACCGGCACCATCGCCGAATGGTCGACTGAAGGCATCAAAAAAGCGATCATCAAGGCTGTACGCACTGCTATCCGCAGTAGCGGCTCTCCCTTCGCAGCTATTGGCATTGTCATCCCAGGCATCATCAGCGCTGACCATCAGGTCGCTGTCAGCTGCCTCGACGTTGCTGACTGGGCTGATGTTAACCTCGGCGAAGAGCTCACTGCCGAATTCAACATCAAGGTACTATTAGAGAATGATGCTAACGCTCTGGCGTTGGCCCTGGCCTCTAACCCCGATGAAGATACCGACAGTATCCTTGCCATCAGCATGCGCCAACAGGTGCAAGTAGGCCTGGGCATGATCTTCAATGGCCGGGTAATTCGTGGCATACACGCTGGCTCCTTTGGCAACACTCCTGTCGAAAATGGAACATTGGAGACTCTGCTACGCGCCAGCCGCACCGATGAAGGCAAACGCAATGATGCGTTAGTCGCACTCTTCGACAAAATCGCTGACCTGGTCACCGCTATCAACCCGAAAAACCTGGTGATGCAGGGCGATGATCGCTGGTCTGAAGATGATCTCACTATCCTGCGTGCTACCCTGGAAGCTCGTTGCTACGCTCCGGCATTCGCTGATCTGACATTGGAATACCGCCAGAACGCTCCTATTGAAAGCCTGACCGGTATCACCAGCCTGCTCTCCGACTACGTACTCAACCTGGAAAATGGATTGATTACCAGTTGGAGCGTAACTGAACAGCCAGCTGCTGCCGCCAAGCGCACCCCTTTCATCCGCTAATAATATGATGAGAGGATAATGAAATACCGGAGCAGGATATTTTACCTGTTCCGGTATTTTTTTTGAAATTTCATTTCCCATTGCTTTACTGGAAGTAGCTACAGTTCACCCCCGGTACATATAAAACGTCCGGGGGTGAACTGTCTAAGGACTAGTTTTGCAGACTGAAGAAGAGGACATCCGCCAATGCGGCGCTGTCTTCACCTTGCCAGGTTTTATGGTTTACTTCAGTTGTCGCCGTAGGAGCTACCGTTTTAGGCTCCTTTGGCGCTTGCGGTGCCGGTGCGGTGACACCGGCGGCGTTCTTCGGTGGTGTCGGAGGAGTTACCGGCTTTACTACCGGTTTGCCACCGATGGTCAGCTTTTTCGTCAGCACATTCCCCGCTAGATCCTTCACCTGCAGGGTGAGCTTATGCTCTCCGCCAGTGAGGGTCACCTTGCCATCCGGTGAGATCAGCAATACCCACTCTTCTTTGGAATTAAAGATGCCATCTTCAGCGACCAGCGCGATCCATTGACCATTATCGAGTTGGTAGCGCCCACCTACGATTGTGCAGAGGTTATCCTCCACATTTAAGCGACTCACCTCGTCCCAATTCGCTACATTATCCGCTACATCAATTACTGGCGGAGTATTGTCGATAATGAACGGAGTTGAGATACTCTCGGCTGCTTTGGCATCTGTCGGTTTGGCGTATTTATCGCTGGCAACGATCTTTAAGCAATAAATACCGTCAGCAGCTTTTTTGGTATCCCACATAAAGTTCGGCACGAAGGTCTCGGTTTTGCTGGTGGATTCCTCTGAGGTAGCGGATATCCCGTCCGGACTGTCGGTGCTTGTCTCGCCATTAGGTTCATTCTCATTTGATGTGTCACTGCTGGCATCAGGATCAGCCGTGACTTCTGCATCGTCAGGTATTGCGTCGACATTGTTAACATCAACTTGCTTGGTAATATCTGCCTTCGCATGCTTGTTGACTTTACCCGCTTTAGGATCAACTGGCGACTTGACAACAGTTGTGGCGGGTTTCGGTTTCGGTTCCGGCTTCGCCAATTTCACTTCTACCGGTACCCAAGTTTTGCCATCATCGCTGGTGGAGAATACAGTGTAGACGACTTTGTCGCCATCAATATCACGCCCCATCCATCTAACGTTATGCTTCTCATGCCAGATACTGCCCGCTGGGACGGTAATCATAACGATCGGTACATTGTTCAACGGCAGGTAATGAACTTTAACGAAGTCCATATTGGGTGATGCTGCTCCGGTACCTGTCAGAGTAACACGCAGCTGTGAATTAGGGGCAGGAGCACTGGTGAGCGTGTCGCCATCTTTGCCGATGAGCGCAAAGTTGCTCCATGTTTCATCCGGGGTTGCGGTGAGGCCACCACGTGTCTCCACGACAATCTGCTGTTTATCTTTGACCGTCGAACGAATCTCAACCTGACCCCATTTGGAAACGGAAGGTACGGTAAGGACGTGTGAAATAAAGGTTCCGCTTGTGCGCGGTTCCATTTTCAATACTTGCGAGGGGGCTGAAGTTACTGCAAAGAGCTCACCCTTCGCTGACACAGCCATGGCATTGACCATAATAGATTCTGGCCCAACGGAAGCGTTCTCGTCGGTACCGTCGCGCAGATCCTGTCGAGCATAGACGGGGATAACCACCGGTTCTACATCCATAGGTTTTTCGATGCAGTACAATCCGCCGCCTGGTGAGCTACTGGCATACAGGACTTCGCCGATCATCTTTATGTCGGTTATTGAGTCTTCATTGCCAATTCCGCGCATAATAACTTTGCGTGTTCCATTAGGCAACACGCGAGAGATACTGTTATTCGAGGCAGAACCGATGAAGAGCGTCCCGTCAGCCGCAACCAGCAGGCTGGCAACTGGGCCTTCACCCTCACATACTGCTTCCAGGTATCCTTCTTTATTGAGCCGATAGACCTTTCCGCGTGGTGAGGTCGCAAGGTAAAGAGTTTTGCCCGGCCCCGCTGTCATAGCGTAGATGAGCTTATCAGGGGCAGTAGCGCCCAGTTGTACGCCGCCGTCATCATGCAGGATAAATATCGAACCCTGGTCTGCGGCAGCGTAGACAACGCCTTCGCTAGTTATGGCCATATTCCAGATCACGTCGCCCGGCACCCTCCATGTTGTAGTGATGTTACCGTTCGGGGTAACACGACGCACTTTCATATCTGGCCAGCTGGCGACGATCAGATTCCCCGCCATGTCAGCGACTAATGATGTAATGGCATGGATACCGTCTCCATCAGCTGCATCCTTCGGGAAGACAATCTCAATAGTTCCGTCATCCTTTATACAGGTGACTTTGTTGGTCCCCCACCCGGCGATATAGGTGCCGTTGGCGGTAGAGACAACTCGGTTAGTAATCACATTTGTATCTGTTGCAGTGTAGATATTCCGCATAGCGGGAACCAGCGTCAACTCGCCTTTGGAGTTGACTCCTGTTCCGATATGTTTACCGCGCAGGAAATCGTTTCTGGTTCGTAAGCCCCAGGCATTCTCCTTGGCAGTCAGGGTGATTGGATCTGTACCCCCAGTTGATCCACCTGGCCGGGAGACTTCGCCACTCGGCTCATTGGGAGCGCCAGGTTTGTTGCCTGCATCAGGTTTTGCAGGGGGCGAATCAGGAGTGTTGCTATGAATAGAAAGCGGCAGCAATGGGCTATCATTCACCGTTGCATAATGTGGAAGGGTCATCACGTGACGAGGTTGTAAGTCTTTGGAGAAGTTTGACTTCAATATGCTCAGCTGTTCACGTTGCATCTTCGTCATACTACTATTCAACACTGACATTTCGCCTTCATAATCGGACGGCCCAGCCGGGCCACCGGGGGTGCCTGCACCAGTGCTGCCATTAGGCATAGCGGTAGACAGGAAGGGAGATGACCCGCTCATAATCATATCTGTCATGGTGCGGCCAGTGCGGTACATCGACTCATCTGTCTGAATCTGGATGATCATCTCGCCGCCGCCGGAGAGAATGTAAGGCATTGGGGCTACATCTAAAGTGGCTGTAGGTTTAATTGAGCTACTACCAAAGCCCCTGTCATACATATCGTCGCCGTTGCTGTTGCCTATGCTCAAATCTGATTCACGCAAGATGCCGACAATCTGCGTCGGGATATTGGTGATCTTGTGGCCGCGATAATCATAGCTCGGGGAAGGTGATGCTTTCAACACCAGCATGTTGTTACTTGTGGGATTACCTTGCAGATAGCGAATTATCCCTTTAACACCCTCTTCCTGATCCGGAACGGCTGTTAACATCGACTTCAGGCTACTTGCTTCAGAACCTCCAGCGATGATGACACCCATCACCTGATCAACGGTATTCTCCGGGATGTGAACTTTTACAATTTTCTCTTCTACCGGTTTACCGTAGGGGCGGATCTTCACGGTGAAATTAACATCTTCACCGGGACGTGCCACTAAACGATCGGGGATGATCTTCTCAATAGTGGCGAAATTGCGGCCAGGAACAAATGACATGTTGACGTATACTTGGTTGATTTTTACCGATTCGTACTTGTTACGCATCAGGAATCCACTTAATGCATACAACTCAAACATCGGCATATCCCATGAGCCTATCTCTGGAGCAAACACAGAATCAAAGGAGATATCGCCATATTTGTCGGTGGACATTACCGTCTTTCCGGTGTATGTCCCCTCCCCCGAGCCCCATACATCGCCCAAGTCTGCAGCGCCACCTACCATAAAGTATAGATACAGCAAAATTGGAGCAAACTCCGGGTCGTTAATAACTTCTACTGCATAACGAGTATCCAGTGAGCGGCTGTCATCTTTCAAATATAGCAGGCCCTTGATCGTTTCCGATACCTGACCTACTTTGCCAGCGAGGGCGAATTTACGGTCCGAGGTCGCCGTGCCTACCGGTTTACCGATTGGAGAACCTAACTTGAAGGAGCTTAAGGCTGAACTCACTATTCCATCGATATAACAAACCGAGAGCGGCATATCAATGTCGCCACGCCCCATGAACGGGTGGCCGAAACAAAGGACAGTGTCGTCCTTTACGTATGTCACTGTACCCACCGCTGCCATATTCGAGTCGCCGGACATTAATGAGATGCCCACGGCACTACCCGCTTCCAACTGTGGAGCTTCCTCGTCGATACGTCCCCCTGGCCCAGGCGCAGCTTGCAGGTTATATTTATCGAATATCTGTTGTAGCGGCTTCAGCGCACGCTCATTCATGCCGTTGATGAACACCGGAGTGGCAACTGGGGTCATGATCAGCGTGTTGTCCGTCACTGTCCCTTTCAATTGCAAAGCCTCGGCAGCGTTGGTGGCGATCTTGGCGCCGGTGAACAACTTGCCACCGATTTTGATACCACCAGCATCGGCGATCATCCTTTTGGTCAGCGATGGGTCAGCGCTACCCGGTTCGGTGCAGTCGAGCATCGCTGATATGGGAGTTACACCAGCGAGAGGCTCCTGCTGGAAGCTAAAACCGTAGGCATAAGCACCGATGAGACGACCGTCAATGTAGATCGGACTGCCACTCATCCCGGCAACAGTTTGTAGCTTGCGGTCTACCACCGGGCCATCCAGGACTTTGATGAGGATCATATCGAATCCGAAGTCAATCTTTCGCAGAATGCCAACGACTTCGATATTGAAGGTCTCGATCTTAGTGCCTTGGAATACTGATTTACCATAACCGCGCATTCCGGGCGATATCTCCCTGACGCTCATGAACTCCTTGTCATCCCAGTTGAGCTTTGCTGATGCAGAAAACGCACTTGCGCCCAGCAACAACAACATTACGCCGAACAGCCAATTAATTCGTCTCACGGAAGTCTCCTTATCCTGCATCGATAGCCTGTCTGGCTACCTCACGGTCCCACACTACGGGATTTGGCAAACGAGTCTGCGGTTATTTCGTCCTTTTGACGCTTAACACGTAATATACTTTCCACGCAAAAGCCTCGTTTCCTTTTTCTGAAACAAACCTTGTAGAAAAAATACCATAAATTTGCAAAAAATGGAATGATTGAAGGTTAAATTACGTACTAAGGCGCGGGGCGAGGCTTAAATACGGCAATCCATGCTTCGCACCAGCCGACATTATCGGCATAATCTATCCCCCCCACACCGGAAGTGGTGTCATTTAATGACAATTTTATGGTGCTGCCGGGGGTAGCTGTAGCAGGTATTAACCAAGATGCTCGACTCGCTAAATATTTTAACTGATTCGTATCAATGCTGGCGGCATTTACATCACCAATATACCCTATCAACTGGCAGTGAGGTTTATTGGCAAAAAGCATTGATGCCCCGAATGATGTCTCCACCGGGTCGCCATCCGCGGTGAACAATATCTTTCCTTGTTCATTAAACAAAAGCGCATACTTTTGATTAGCAGTGAACACTGTTGGATCTAATATTTTATCATTAGCCTTCCACGCCCATTTAGCGTTAGCTACTACCATCACATAATCACCGGGATTCACCGCCACTCCGGTGTCATAAAATCCGTATCCCGTGGGGGTGGATTGTGCGCTACTTGAGAGATCAGTATCTGCTGTGAATTTCCGGTACATTACCTGCACCAGTGGCATGGAGGTAGCAGCATTATTCCCCAGTGAATCGCCGAAGGAAGCCATCGTATCCGCCTTGGCGCTGAAGGGTTCTCTATTGATGCGCCAGTCAATGGCTGGGCGCGGAGTTGCCGGTGGTCGGCGTCCAATAAACCCGGAATCGGAGGCATTAGAGCGTACTGGATGCAACATTAAGGCCTCGCCCCCAACTGTCACCGCGGGGACAGTCTCTGGATAGCCTGAGCCCTCAATGTGATTCAAACACATCGTAATGATAGTATTCGACGGGGCACGGTAGTTCCACAATCCCTGATAGAGACCACGCGGAATATTAAACGGCTGACCATTCTTCTGCTCAATTAAGCCTAAATTCCATTTACAGTCTTTATTCGCAAGGTCATAGGAATCAAAGGAAGGATCAACCACACGCGGATCGCCAAAGAAATAGTTTGCCGCCTCCACCGTGGTTACTGGGAAAGGGAGACCAGAATAGGTGGTGACATAGCCAAATCTATTATAGCCATACTGATAGGTGGAATCTGTCTGGTCGCGGCTTATGTCGGTGCGACCTAATCGTTCTGGGTAGGTATCGCGGGTACACCATAGGCTACTTTCCGCAATGCTTATCGCAGAGATATTCAACCCGGTGACGCCTCCCCGCGGTATTCCACGCAAGCCAACTCCGCCTGGCATATTGGGATACGCGTTATAATCCTGATGGTAAATCATCACACCCTGGGCAATAACACGCATATTGTGTATGCAGGAGTTACGCACTGCTTGCTCTTTCACTCTGCTGAAGACAGGGAAAATCATCGCCATCAGTATGGCGATGATGGCAACGACCACAATCATCTCTATCAGCGTGAAACCTTTAATAGATCGATACGACATCATCCCCCCACCCAGCTTGCTAGCAGGTATGTGAAATTATTATACCACAAAGGGGATGATGTTAAGCAGAACAGGTGCTCAATTTCGTCCTTATTGAACGATGAACGTTACTACATCGCGTAGGGCAGGCGTTCGGATTTATCAATATCTTCCATCATATCCCCATCGATTTTATAATCTTTCAGCACGAAGTGTGTGGTTGTGCTGAGCACGCTATCAAGAGAAGCGAGTTTGGTAGTGACGAAGCGGGCGATATCGCGCAGGTCTTTGCCTTTCACCACCACGTGCAGATCGTAGCTGCCGCTGAGCAGGTAAAGCGAATGTACCTCCGGAAAACCCATGATACGCTCGGCGATCTGGTCGAAACCCACCTCGCGTTGCGGGGTCACCTTGACCTCAATAAAACTGAAGGTGGTGTCGTGATCATCCACCTTCTCCCAATTGATTACCGCCTTGTATTTGCGGATCACACCTTTTGCCTCGGCATCAATGACGAATGCGCGCACCTGCTCCACCGGCTTGCCGCTCCGCTCCGCCAACTGCTCCGCCGTCAACCGGCCATCCAGTTCTAACATCCGCAAAATATCATTCATCATCTAATACCTCAGCAGTAATTGTAACCGTTGCACCCGTGGGTAGCAAGCGGTATGATAACTCTATGGCACATGAAATTGATGAATATCTGGAATATCTACTGGAAGTTAAGCGCTCCTCGCCGCATACGGTCAAAGCTTATGCCGAAGACCTACACCATTTCACCACCTGGCTGGCCAACGACGGCAAGGATGATCTGCGAGCGATAAGCGTATCCGACGTGCGGCTGTATCTGGCTGGCCTGATGACTGCCGGACTGGCGCGTACCAGCATGGGGCGGCATCTGTCAGCCTTACGCGGGGTATTCCGCTACCTCGTCAGCCGCAAATATCGCGATGATGACCCTACCACGGGAGTACGTGCTCCGAAACTACCCGAACGGTTGCCGCATTTTCTGGAGGAAGATGAAATGGGCGATTTGCTGCATGCGCCCGACCTGTCCACCCCACTTGGGCAGCGTGATCGGGCGATATTAGAGACGCTCTACGCCTCCGGGATGCGCGTGAGTGAGCTGGTGGGTCTCGATCTGCACGATATTGATATTGCCGACACCACCGCCGGGTTGGCGGCGCTGCGCATCACCGGCAAAGGGCGTAAGCAGCGCATCGTGGTCCTGGGGGAGGAAGCGGTAGCGTCGTTGACGGCCTATCGGGAAAGCGGACGCCCCATGCTGGCGGTAAAGAGCGCGCCGGACACATCAAACGCATTATTCCTCAATCAGTCAGGCGGACGCCTGACGGCACGCAGCGTGGCACGCATGTTACATAAATATGTCATACTCACCTGCGCGCGGCGCGGCATCAGCCCGCACGCATTGCGCCACACCTTCGCCACCCACCTGCTCAATCACGGCGCTGACCTTCGCACGGTACAGCAGTTACTAGGCCACGTCTCCCTCGCCAGCACCGAGATCTACACCCACGTCTCCGCCCGCCGCCTGCGCGAGGTATATGAGCTGGCGCACCCGCGAGCATAGGTTTTTTCTTCTCGTACCCCCTACCCAAAAATTGCGATAAAAGGCATAATAGTACATACACGTATTCATGGCATCGCTAAATTACATCCAGGACGATAATACTAAAAATGCTAATATTTTTTGATTTTTTACTAAAGCTTGTCACACCCATGCCGATTCGCACCGACAGGACTTTGACGAAAATCCCCTACGTTACCTATTCGTTACTGATTATCAATATACTCGTACACCTCTTCACATTGAGTCTAAGTGAGGTGCAGCTGCAATCATTCCATCACGCGTGGGGGTTTATTCCTAACGAATCGAACTTCGTCACTCTTTTTGCACACTCTTTCCTGCATGGCGGCCTTATGCACCTGGTAGGCAACATGTTACTGCTGTGGATCGTCGGCACAGTGCTAGAATCCGGTATCGGTAGCATCCTGTTTTTAATGCTTTACGCCGCCAGCACCATTGCTGCAGCATTGCTTAACGCCGTGATTACGCAAATATTCGTCCCCAGTGAAATGGGAATCGTGCTTATCGGTGCCTCTGGTGCTATCTCCGGGGTGCTGGGATATGCTACTTTCCGCTACTACCATCTGCGGGTTATGACTATTTTGTTGGCTTTTGGCTTGATACCTATTTGGTTTTTCTGGTTCCCTTTCTGGACCTATGGCGCATATTTTGTTGTCACCAACATCATCTCCGGGGTGAGTGCTTTACTTGACCCCAATAATTCCGGCAGCGTTGCCTATTGGGCACATATCGGCGGTTTCGGTATTGGAATGCTAGCAGCATTGTTGCTCAAATCCGGCGATGATGGAAAACGGGAAAATATCATCGAAAACTCCGCCCGGGTGGCCAATCGCGGCGAGCGCACTTACAGCTCCATCCAGGAAGTCTGGGATCAGCTGAAGAAGAACCCCACTGATCCAGAATTACTGGAAGCATTGGCGGGGCTGCTGCTGGTGGAGGGGCAACTAGAGCAAAGCCGCGATTACTATCTGCGCGCGGTGACAGAGTTCCAGGCGCAGCGCCAGCCAGATAGGGCTGCGATAAGCTATCTGAATGTACTGCACAATTTCCCCACCACCGCACTGCCATTGCGCGACCAGATGAATGTGGCGGCAGCACTGGAACGCAGCGGTCATTTCGCCGAATCCGCACAAGCTTATTCGCTGGTGTCACATATCTACCCAGACACCGATGAAGCGCAGAACTCTATGCTCCGCACCGCCGCCCTCTATTCGCGTTACTTCCATGACGATGAACAAGCGAAGACGATCCTGCAGGAACTAATCCGCTGCTACCCCAACTCCACCTGGTGCGACATGGCCAAAGACCGCTTGAGAAGTTTCGAAAAGCGGATGGGGCTGAAATAGTTGTAAGTTCCAAGTTCCAAATTCCAGATTCCAAGTATGATCTAATGACAAGTAAGCATCGGAATCATACTTGGAACTTGGAATTTGAAACTTGGAACTATTTTATTTCCCCACAGCCTTTTTGATCCCCGCCAGGATGCGGTTCACGTTGGGCTGGAATTCCTCTTCCAGGGTGGCGGCCATGGGCGGCGGGCAGTCGTAGGCGGCGACTATCTGCGCGGGGCCTTTGAAGTACTCGAAGCCGATCTCCTGCATGCGTGCCACAATGTGCTCGGCGAAGCAGCCGGTCTTGGGTGCCTGGTTGACGCAGAGCAGGTGGCCAGTCTTCTTGATGGAGTTGAGCACGGTTTCCTCGTCCATGGGGATGAGCGTGCGCAGGTCGATCACCTCGCAACTGATTCCCTGCTCGGCGGCCATTTCGGCAGCTTGCTGCGCCACTATTATCGGCATGGAGTAGCCAACTATCGTGACATCGGTGCCTTCGCGGCGGATGGCGGCCTTGCCCAGCGGGATCAGGTACTCTTCTTCGGGGCAGACGCCCTTCATGGTGTAGATGCTCTGGTGCTCGATGAAGATAATAGGGTTGTTGTCGCGGATGGCGGTCTTCAGCAGGCCCTTCACGTCATAGGCGGTGCTGGGCGCTACTACCTTGAGGCCCGGGATCATAGTGCAGACGGCCTCCAGGCTTTGGCTGTGCTGGCCGGCGTAGCCCTTGCCCCCGCCCACGGTGGTGCGTACCACCATCGGCAGTTCAGCTTTGCCGCCGAACATGTAGCGGTTCTTTGCCGCCTGGTTGCCTATCTGATCCATCGACATCAGGATAAAGTCGATGTACATAAGCTCGCAAACCGGACGCAGGCCGGTGACCGCCGCGCCCACCGCGGTGCCGATGATGGTCTGCTCGGATATCGGCGTATTGAAGCAACGCTCGCGCCCGAAGATGTCGATGATGCCGCGCGTCACCTGGAAGGCGCCGCCGTAGTCAGCCACGTCCTCACCGTAGAGGATGACGCGGCGGTCGTTGAGCATCTCTTCCGTTAACGCCTCGGCCACCGCCTGGCGCACGAAGATCATACCTTCTTTGTCGCGGCGCACTTTGCGCGGCTCTTTCGCCAGTTCGGTTTTGAATTTCGGCTCGATCTCAATGCAGGTGTTGGGGGAGTACAGCCCCTCCAGCATGGTGCTGGGGTCAGGGTCGGTGCCCTCCACAGCTGCCTTCACACCGGCGGCACGCACACGTTCGCGCACTTCCGTCATTATGGCGTCCAGCTCTTCGCTGGTGGCCACTCCGGCCTCGGCCAACCGGTCAACATAGCGGTCAATTGCATCTTGCGCCTTCCAGCAACCTTCCTCTTCCTTGGTGCGGTAGGTGTCGCGCAGGTCGCTCAGGGAGTGTCCGTAGTAACGGTAGGTCTCGCATTCGATGAATACCGGGCCTTCGCCATTGCGACACAGCTCCACTGCCCGCCCAATTGCCTCGCGTACTGCAATCACGTCCATGCCATTTACCACTTCCGCATGCATGTTGTTGCGCGAGTAGCCCACGGCGCGCTGTGCCAGGTGGTCGATGCCAGTTACTTCTTTGTCCTGCTGGCCGGTCATGCCGTACTGGTTATTCTCTACCAGGAAGATTACCGGGCAACCTTCGGAGAACTGATCCATGGCGGCGAAGTTCATCGCCTCGCCGGAGATGCCGTTGTTCACCGCGCCGTCGCCCACAAAGCAGATGGTAACTTCGCCGGTGCCCAGCTTCTGCGAGGACATGGCCGCACCTACCGCTATGGCGAAGGAGCCGCCGACGATGGCGTTGGCGCCCAGGTGGCCGACATTGAAGTCGGCGATGTGCATCCCGCCGCCACGGCCCCGGCAATATCCCTCTTCCTTGCCGAAGAGCTCGGCGAAGGTCTTAAAGAGATGCAGATCAATAGCGCGCTCCAGCACCTGCTCACGTGTCTCGCTCTGGGCGGCAGTGTAGATTTCGGCAGGAGCGGCGGATTTCTCCATCCAACTCAGCAACTCGGTCTTATCCATCTCCAACAGTGCGAAATAGGCTTTGGCGATGCCGTGCCCATGCCCACGGTGGGTGGAGGTGATGTAATCGCACCGATGAATAGTGCTCAACGCGCCTGCCGGCACCGCCTCTTGTCCGATGGACAAGTGGCTGGCTCCCACAAACTGGAATCCCTCCATCGGCACCCATGTGCCAGCCTTGGAGTCAACGATGCACTCCTCAAAGGAGCGAATCATCTTCATCAATTTCAACAGCTCCAACGCCTCCGCTTGGGAGAGCTTGCCCGCCGCAATCTCGGCTCCCAGAGTGCTCTGGAATTGAAATCGGGGGATCGGCTGGAAGGTGAGTTCACCAGGGGTGAAATCCGGCAGCACGGCACATTCTTTCATCAGTTATAACCTCAAAGTCGATATTGTGCACCAATAATGGCACACTAAAATGAATTATAAACGACGAAACGCGCAAAGTCAATCATAAACGCGCATGAATGAGCAGGTGTAGGTTTTTTTTAATTTGAACCACGAAGACACGAAGAGAGGTATAAGATTTTCGTAAAGGCCGGTAGGGTACGTAGCATGGGCGTCCCGCCCATGAAAACGAGCAGAAAAGGAAGTTATTATTGAATCGAATGATAGCGCCCTTCAGGGTGCTTGCCGTTGTTAGCCACGTCCTTCAGGGCGTGGCGCCAGGAATCGCAATCCCGTTTACATGGGCGGTACGCCCATGCTACGAAGGGGTTATTCCTCTACCAATTAAATTCTAAAATATTGGCAGGACTCCCCCTACCAGACCACGAAATAGTGAAGACAACGACATATTAAATAGGAGCGAACAATGAGCAAAGAATCAAAATACCCGGCGCGCAAACGGCGGGCGGAAAGTTTTCTGGGAATCCATTTTGACTTCCACGCGGGAATGGATTGTACCGAGATCGGTAAGACGATAACCCCGGCGATGATTGAGCGTATTATTGACCTGGTGGGGCCGGATTATCTGCAATGCGATTGCAAGGGGCATCCCGGCATCTCCAGTTACCCGACAAAGGTGGGGAATCCAGCGCCAGGATTTGTGCAGGATAGCTTGCGAATATGGCGTGATGTCACCGCAAAACGGGGGGTGGCATTGTTCATGCATTACTCGGGAGTAATAGATGCCGAAGCGGTCACCCGACATCCGTCCTGGGCACGGGTGAACGAGAAGGGAAAGCGCGATAAAACCGTCACCAGCGTCTTCGGCCCCTATGTCGATGATCTTTTAATCCCACAATTGAAAGAGCTCAGTGATGTCTACGATGTCGATGGCGTCTGGCTGGATGGCGAATGCTGGGGCACCGAACCCGATTATGGCAAGCAGGTACTCGCGGCCTTTCAAAAGAAAACAGGCATCACCACCATACCACGCAAAAAAGATGACCCGTACTTTTTTGAATTCCTGGAATTCTGCCGCGAGGGTTTCCGGCAATATATGCGCCACTATATTGATGAGATGCACCGGCATAATCCTAACTTTCAAATCGCCAGTAATTGGAGCTACACCTCATTCATGCCGGAGCCGATCACTGCTGATGTTGATTTCCTCTCGGGCGATTATCCCATGCAGGACAGTGTGAATTGTGCCCGTTTTGAAGGGCGTTGCCTGGTTAACCGGGGGAAGCCGTGGGACTTGATGGCGTGGGCATTTAGTAGTAAATGGGAAGACATGGCACGTAGCACCAAGACAGTGCCGCAACTGCAGCAGGAAGCGGCAGTTGTGCTGGCGCTGGGCGGCGGCTTTCAGGCATATTTTCAACAAAAACGTGATGGGGCAATCTTCGAATGGCCGATGCAACTGATGGCGGAAGTGGCGAAGTTCTGCCGCGCACGTCAACTATTCTGTCATCAAGCGCAACCCGTGCCGCAGATCGGGCTACTCTACTCAAGTTACGCCTACTACCGCAAATCCAAGCGATTATTCGGGCCCTGGGATGGTGAGGCCGTCCCCACTACCGGTGTGCTCAACGCGCTGCTGGATGGACAGAACTCCGTAGAAATCGTGCTGGAATACCAATTGGCTGACGGAAACCTCCGTAACTATCCTCTCATCGTTATCCCCGAGTGGGAGGAGCTGGAGCCGAAGTTCCACCATCAGCTGCTGGATTACGTGCGGGACGGCGGCAATCTCTTGCTCATCGGGGCAAAAACCTCGGCGTTATTTGCCAAAGAACTGGATGTTACATTGCAGGGCGAACCGGAGGAGGTCGAACGGTATCTGGCACACAATGATTGGATGGCCGCGTTGACTGGACAGGTGCAATCGGTTACTCCCGGCACCAAAGCGCGTCCATTCTGTATGCTGCACAATGCGAATGAACCCAGCAGCCCAGGGGTGGTCGCTGCAACTATCACTCCTTACGGTCGCGGCACGATTGCGGGCGTCTTCATGGATATGGGGAAACGATATCGCCAGTCGCGCACCACCGTGGTTCGTGACTTCCTCAATGACCTGGTTCGCCAGCTCTTCCCGCACCCCATGGTAGATGTCCGCGGGTCTCATAGCGTCGACGTGGTCGTCAACCGTATCAATGGTACATTGGCCGTCAACCTGATCAACACCGCCGGCTCGCACCATGACCCATCAATATATACTTATGACGATATCCCTACCCTCGGTCCGCTGGAAATTACTATCCGCACCGAAAAGGCGCCGAAAAAAGTCACTCAGCAGCCGGAAGACAAGGCCCTACCGTATACCTATAAGAACGGAGAAATTCACTTGACCCTGCCGGAATCAGCAATACATACGATTATCGTAGTGGAGTAAGCACTATGCCAGCGGTGACTATCTCCTGGAAATCAGTGATATTAGTCACCGCTGCCTGCTAGTACTTGGTGCAGGCGGTATTGTAAAGGGTTATAATTACGGTGTTGACATTCACAGTCCCTTCAGGGCAATATTCTGAGCAACTTGTAGAGAACAGTTACGCGTTATGGGTTATCGTGGCATGGGCGTCCCGCCCATGAGAACGGCGTTGCGACCCTTCACCACTGCAAGTACCCCTGTTCGACAGGTTCGCAGCCTTCAGAATGAACGCTATTATTCGGTCTGATAATAACCACCTCTATCTGCCCGTTCTCATGGGCGGGACGCCCATGCCACGATTGCTTGCAGTGCAGATAATTGGCGAAGCCAACGTCAGGTAGTCACTACCACTATGGCATCTCGTAATGCAGCTGAAGCGAATTCCACGGTAACGCCGCGGGGTACTTCAATTTGTCCAGTCAAAGCAGTTACATCGCTGTCGATACACATACGGATCAAACCGTATGGCGTCGGCACGCTGACCTGGAGATGCTCGATGTCACCCAAATGTGGATCAACCTGCACAACACCCCACCCCGGCGTCAGCGGGGAAAGCCCGGCTATGCTCTTAATGAGATAGATACTCGGCGATGTTCCCCATGGATGCCCGACACTGAACAACCAATCACCATTTACGGTGACCATTTCAGGGGTTGTCGTCAGCCCGGCATCCAGGTAATCCCCCCAGGTACTTCTGATATCAGCGAGTAGTTCGTCACGTCGTCCTAGACGATGCAGTACTTCATGCAAATGAACATGAAAGAATGGTCCGAGCATCTGCAGAACTCCGGGGGCCTGCCAGGTACGGTCAAGGAGCCCGTGCGGATCAGCTGTGAGATCAGCTTCTATCGCCAGCAGATTAACATGGACGCTCGCTTCCGGCGATAATTCACCATTGACGACACAATCCGCAAAGAGGCGGCGCTGTGCATCCCAATGAGCGTCACGAAGTTGCTGTGATAATTTATCTGCCTGTGCTGAAAAACGTTGCATCTCTGCATGTTGCCCATAGTGGTGCAATATCCGTACAGTGGATTGCAGTGCCAGCAGATAGAGGATATTGATGGCGGTTGGAATACCATCATGGCGAATACTACGCAACTTCCCATCTTCCACCCCCGGATGATCCACCCAGTTCCAGCCCGTTACCTGCCGAAGCCGCAGATCCTGCTCCTCTTCCCGACCGAACGCCCGCTGAAAACCATCCAGCAATTCCATAACCGCAGGCAGCAGCCCCGCGACGAACTCGGCGTGTCCGGTGTATTGGAGATGATGCTCCAACAGTATCGGCCAGAGGATCGTCTGATCGAGCAGGCGGTATTCTTCCGGCGGTGTCCGGCATGGTTGATTCGGCTGAAAAATCCCATCGGCCATCTGTCCCTGGGCATAGAGGGTGTGCTGCCATTCCACAATCTCATGGTTGCCAAAAAGATGGTAGCACGCCTGATTATGAACGTAATTATCACCGATATACAGCAATTGCTCACGCCAGGGGCCATCCATGATAATATCTTGCGAACCATTCAGCATGGTGCGCCGGCATATCTCCCATATTCGATCCAGGCGCTCCGCTGAACTGGTGAATGCACCACTGCCGTCATAGTCATAATGACGGTAAATAGCTGCCACACGGCGTAGCCGCACGCGGCCACAACGCGCCCGCACGATAACCTTCAGCATCCGTGCGGATTTATATTGAAAAGAGGTCTCATAGCACTGCTCACCGGCGCGCAGAACCACCCGGTCTGTATAGACCGCCGGGAATACTAAACCGGGTATGGCGCTCAACCGTTCGCTGTATTGCAGTTCCAGTTGCGCACCGGCTGTCGCCTCGGCAATCTCGATCCGGGGGAGTATCGTCATGTTGGCTGGGAACTCAAAGATGATAGCGTACTCCTCATCTTCTACCAGCACATCGCACTCTCCGGCTGCGCCCAGATGAGTACGAGAATCAGGATTTAAGGTATCCACCGTCCCGCGGTATTCATCTTCCGGGACTACTATTGCTGGAAGCCAGGGAGTCGCTGCCGAAGCCCATTGGATAGTATCCCCACCCTCCGGGCACTGGCGC
Source organism: Armatimonadota bacterium (assembly GCA_038248345.1). Lineage (GTDB taxonomy): Bacteria > Armatimonadota > Hebobacteria > CAIYQO01 > CAIYQO01 > CAIYQO01. Next base: position 110,344 of record JBBRXO010000001.1, read on the forward strand.
CAGCCGAAGTTCCACATTTCATCATCACCGAAGCCGGCAGCTAGTTGCCCGGTAATGGTATGTTCCCCCGCGGCAAGCTGCAATAACACCGGCTGCCAGAGCGGCAACCAATCAAATGGAGGATCAAACGGTAAGTCTTGCGCAACCCCGTCAACCGCCAGCAGTGCCCCCACTTTGTAGGTAAAGTAGAAGACGAACTCGCCCGGTATTGTGACAGTGAAGTCGATGCACCATCGGTCGCTGCCGTGAGGGCGATTAACAACACGCCTGGTGAAGGCTTCACAGAATGCTCCCGCCTCGACTACCCGCTGCGGGTAAACCACTTCTTCGCATAGATGTCGCAATGGTGACGGCAGAAAGGGGCAGGTGTCGCTCACTCGGGATGGCACTAGCCAATATTGATCATCGAAGTCAGGTGTGCGCCAGCCGAGTAACTCCTCGCGTAAATCCCGGTTTTCCCGGTGTCCGATCAAATCGTTTAATCGACGTGCCGGTTGATACTCTACCGCCGGAGCTATACGCCACTGCCCGGCTTCTTCCAGCGAAATTCCTGCGATATCGCCCGCACATGCAAGCATCATTGCCGTTATAGGAGGCACACCCGGTATCGGAATCTCCGGCGGTCCCCACGCATGCACAAGTACCGCAATGACATTTTTGCCCGGTTGGAGGTGAGGGGTGAGGTCGAATGTTTCGTAACGCCACTCGTCATCATGATGGCGCACATAAGTGCGTCCCAGCCACACTCCATTAACCCACACCATAGCGAACTGACGTGCATCAATACAGAACGTGCCCGTACCCGCCGTGTCGACGGTGGTCGTATAACGCGCGTAGACGTATCGGTTTTCTTGCCCGATAGCCGATGATATATCTAATACTTCCATAGAAACTCCAATTTGGCTACAATATCTTCTTTAATGAGTCCGTTTATTTTTCGATCATCCGATAAATACCGGGTGACATCTCACAGAATGATCCGTCCGCTGTCGCATGGACGGTTGTTTGATCGGTCTCCTCTATCAGCGTCGTCACCTGATCCCATGGCTTGGGAAGACGGAATGATGGGAAGTGCGCTGAACCTTCTGGCGCTGGGACGACTAATAATCGTTGTGATGCCAGAATGGACAGATCGCCGGGAAGATGGGTGAAGGTGCGCGGGCCACCGTGTTCACGTAGTAGCTTCGCCATGTAGCGATTTTTTGCCGCTGCTCCTGGTCCATCGGCGAGCATAGCTACGAGACCAGCAGCCGCTGAGAAACGCGGCCCTTGATCCAGGATTATCTGTTTATCGGAGTATTGATTCAGCTGCAAAAAGAAATCGCGCGGCCCCCAACCATCGATGCCACGTACTGGGTTTATATTGATGGTCGCGAGGTCGACTGGCCCGTCAAAGGTCGTGCCCTCACCGAAGATAATTCCTTCCGGGTCACATTCCTTCACACAGGCATGAATCTCTTCCAAAAATTTAATCGTCATACGATTGGTGTCGCCGGGATAGCGCATGAATGAGCGTGGAGTAAAGTCGGGAGGGAACGCCCAACCCAGGCAATCGAAGAAGAAGCCTTTTACACCACATTCCAGCATGTAAAACCGAATCCACTTTTTAGTGTACTCAATATAGCCCGGATGCCCGGGATTGATATGCGACATTCCACCATCTATGCTGCCCCAGGAGGCGCAGGCGCGTCCGTCGATACCACGGATAAACCAATCATCTTCGATATCCTCACCGCCTTGCGGTAACAGGCCACTGTGCGACATCCAAATGAGCATCGGCACACCCTTATCGGTAATTCGGCGGCACATGCGCGCAAATTCTTCCTTAGTGCCATGATTCGGGTCAGGCTCATATCCTAACGGCGTCGTTCCACTGAAGACAGGACGGTTAGTGACTAATGAATAGCCAATGCCGGTAAATTCTTCGGTGGCGAGTCGATCTTCCCAATAATCGGCATGTTCCTTCCAAGTTGGCTTATTATTCCAGGATAATCCCTCACCCCATAGCGTTTTGGACACCCAGGCTGGCGGTTCACAAATATAATGCGTTACATAGTCAGCCATGAATGTCATCATCTCATCATGCGTCTGACCATAATAAATTTTGACCTCCGGCATCTGCAGGGAATCGCCAATATTAAATGGAGCATGCAGGGTGAAATCATAACCGACCCCGCGTCCAGCGTCAGTGATATTCAAAATGTATCCGACATGGGGGCGTCGGCAAGTAATAGCAATCCAATTGGAAGTTTTTACATCATAAAAGACGCCACCATGAATTCCCATAACGCCGGGGTAAATACGACGCCATACATTCTGGAGGTATTTTTTGCAGTTCTCGGGGGTGTCATGCTCGTAGCCGACGTGGCCAAATTCATCAATCGGACCGGTGGAATGAGCAGAGGGGAAGATCATCCGCGTATCTTCTCCCCAGAAGTTCCAGGGTAAATTCAACAGGGAAAAAGTGTCCACATACAGCGGCGCTTCAATCACGGGGCCGCCGGGGCCCGGACATGGTAAGTCATCCATATCTGCCAGCTCACGCCGGATTAGATAGTGGATACCGACGCAAGGATGTTTCTGGTACTCCCGCGGCCCCATAGAACGCACAACCACCAGACCCGCCCCGGAGAAATGATCGACAAATTTCTCCCCTTTGACGCGAGTTGTGCCATATGCACTCCCGGTAGGAGCTTGCTGCAGGCGGGTGCGCAACGGGAGTCCGTTGATCATGAGTTCTGCGACATCCTCGGTATCCTGCTGTAACAATTCCACATCGTACAGTTTGATCGAGGAGATAGCGCCGGTGTGCTCATTATTAGTCATCTGAAGAGGGTTCTGTGTCATATTTTATGCTCCTATCCATGTCTATTAGACTCCTGATAAATTAAAATTTAAAGGATGTCGTTAGATCATGTTCGCCCTGCTGAATCTACCATCATTATGATTTTTAAGCACTAACCATAATGGCAGCTAAACTAGGGTTATTGTCTGGTAATTCACCTTGCTTGTCAAGGGAAATATGGCAAAAATCATACAAACAATGCGCTGTGGACTTACGCCTCCTATTTGAATTGTACTTGAAAATCGAGTACAATAACCAAAGCGTACAAAGCGCAAAAAATAGGAGTAACAATGAGGAAAATTATTATGCTCGCACTAGCATGCCTCTCAGTCACCGCGTCCTTTTCAGCAACCACCAGTTTCGCTGATTTCGATCGTCGGGCACGTGAAGGTGAACGCTTGAACGTGGTCTTTTTTGGAGCCTCACTTACCTGGGGCGCAAATGCCACCGATCAAGCTACTACCACTTATCGCGCGCAGGTTGGCGATATGTTTGAAAAAGCGTATCCCAAAGCACACTTCAAATTCTATGACGCGGCGATCGGGGGAACTGGTTCCCAACTGGGCGTTTTCCGCCTGAATAGAGATGTCCTGCAGAAAAAACCTGATCTAGTTTTCTTGGATTTCAGCGCCAACGACGATATCTACTCTGATGATTTGCAAAGAATGGCTTCATACGAATCACTGATACGTCGCATAATCCTCGAAGCCAAAGCGCCAGTCGTTCAGATGATTTTCCCCTTTGAATGGAATATCAAATCCGCAAAACTGGAAGATATGAAACGACGGACGGCACACATTGCATTGTCCAATGAATATCATACTGCGATGGGTGATGCTATTGAAGATCTACAGGGAATAGTAGCCAGAAAAGAAACAACCATCGAGAAGATCTGGCCATATGACGGAGTTCACCCTGGCGATTATGGCTATACTTTATTTGCCCAAACCGCGTGGAAGGCTTACCAGAAAGCAGTAAAGGATAATCTTACCTCCATTGCACCAGAAAAAATGCACTTTGCTGATACCTATATGCAGTGGAACCGTGCGAAGATTTCCAGCATATATGCCGCAGATAAACTGCCACGGGGATGGGCCGTCGGGCATCCGAGTCTGACTGCAGCATGGTATGATGGCTTGATGTCGCGCTGGTTAGATGATGAGACTATCGCAACAGGCGTAAATAACAAGGTAAATGCTGATGGTACCACGGTACCTGGCTTTATCGGCCCTGAGCGCTTGAAGGTGCTCATTCAAGGCAGTGTTCTCATGCTCTTTGGGGAAAAGACCATGGCGTCGGGTAATTACCGTGTATATATCGATGGCATACTCATGCCTGTTCCCGGACAGAGAGAACTGCGTACCGAGTTCTCCGCATCTTCACAGGTATTTGGCGGGAATGTACAATTAATCGACATGATCACCGATTCCCTTGATCCTACTGTGGAGCACGTATTGGAGATAGAACCTATGCTCACCCAGAAAAACAAGGAACTTCGTATCGAAAGCATCTGCGTGGCTGGTGGCCCAGCAACCGTAAAACCCTTCCAGTATTAACCACACACAATACTGGAAACAATACAGCCTTTCTTCTGGCAATCTGCGAGTAGAAAGGCTGTTTTTGTTACGGTAATCCTAACGATAATTCACTACTGCTAGTCGTGAATTGCCGGCGGTAACCACCCGAGCTCACGTAACTTGGAAAATATCTCACGTGCATAAACGAGTTCTCCACCGGGAGACAAGTGGACGCCATCTTCGGAGTTTCCTAACGTCTCTAACGATTGTTTGGCTAGCGCTGCTCGCATGGGCGGCATCATATCGAGTACCGGCATGCTGAATTCATTTGCCGTCGCGGCGATGATGTCGTTATTATCTATCACATGTTTCCATGCCGTTTGCGGATGTTGCGGATTCGGCAACAGGTGGTACTGCAGCAGCAAGACACGGCTTCCCTGCTGTTTGAGCGCGGTAAGGATTTGTCGTAGATTCTGCCTTGTATCATCGCTAGACAACGGGACACTGATCCCGCGATCATTGCCTCCTATCAGCAAAACGACAACATCCGGCTTTTCAGCCAGTACATCATCTGCCAGGCGCACCAGCACGTCACCACTGGTATTGCCCCCCACGCCCCTGTTTAGCACGGTTGCCTGTCCTGGTCCACTGTATGCCTCCAGCATACAGTCAATAACATCGGAGAATTTCATATACTTGGTCAGATCCTTCCACCCAGTAATACTATCCCCCAGAAATAAGATTTTCATATCCCCGCCTTTCGTTGTTTAATCTAGAAATGCTGCGGAGAAATTCGCCAGACAATAGGAATCCCAGAAGGTCTCTGTCTGTGTCACTGTCACATCCACACCTTTGATAAATTTGAACTGCACGGCCCCACAATTGGCCGCAGGATCATCTACAGTATAGCGCATCGCTGCACAGTTACCAAATCGTGTGGTTCGTACAAGCGTCAGCATATGCACTCCCAACTCACCAAAACGCACTAGCGCAATTTAGGATGCTCTATCTCTTCTGGGGTTGATATGAAAAAGCAATACTCTCGTGTCCAACTCTGGCTCTGTCCGGGCGGCAAAGAGATAGCAATAAAGACCTCAGGGCTTAAAATCCTCGACGTACAGAACAACGCAAAACGCGACCAGGCAAAACTGGTATGTTCCTGTACTGATACACCTGTAGGCACATGCGTTATCTGCCACCAGCGCGCTGTATCGACGACATCAAAAGAGCCGGAACCTAGATAATCGGCATTTTTGGGCTGTGTCAGCCAAGTAAGCTGATTGCTCCCAAGCCGTTTCCAGGAGGCAGGGACTCTAGCGGGAGTTGTAAACGGCAAGGTTAGTCGCATATCCGGCCCGGTTCCAGCGCCGTTTATCGAGAGAATGTTATGACAATATTCATCTACCTCTAGCAGACGATCCCCGGTGTTTTCCATGGTGTAATTTATCGTTAAGCGATCATCAGCCACCTGTATCGTCTTACGCAGCTGGAAAGCGATGCCGTTGCAGGGCATCGGGTCTATGACAAAGTCAATTTTGTCATTAGCTACGACTGTCTGTATATGGAATGGATCGACCTGATAAGGCTGGTAAAATTTATATCTCAATGCGTCTATCCGAGTGAGTAATCCCACTCCAGGTTTTACGAATTGGGCACCGGGTTTCGCTTCATTATAACCTACTGCCGTTTCGATACCGAATTCATTACATATCCCACTTCCGCCTTCTTCTGCAGGGTCTTCATTTTCCGACACACAGAAGCTATGTTGGCCATCAAGCACGACTTGGGTGATAAATCCCGTCCAATCAAAGCGAGGTCCCCGGTAAACACTACCCGGTTCGGCAATAGTAACAGCAAGACGATTTGTACGAAGAGTCCATTCCACAGGGCGCCCGACTCGTGTTCCAATATTGATGCTCGTGAAAGTCGCCTTTGCCCATTGTTCCGGATATAACTTCGCCTCGGTAGGTAAGTCCATGACACACGTTGGCCCAGAGCCAGTGCTACACCACCAGTAACTGGCGATATTGGTGGTACCTGCAGGATTAGCAAAGATCACTTGCGCATCGCAAGGGAAGGATGCATTTTCAGTTGGACTCACTCCCAGCGCTGTCCAGGGTACGGCCACCTCGGCAATATAGCCACCGGTTACTGGGCGAATCACGGCACGTGCATCAGTGATGGCGGCGACTTCATCCATTGGAGAGGCACCCGCTGGTGAACGATAAGTGTATGGTTTCTTCACTACAGATTGTGGACGGATAAGGACTACGGTTGCTTTCCCGTTCACCTGCGCGATTACCAGTCGCTGGTTAACCCCGGCACCATTGATAGGCCCCAAACACAGGCCGATGGCGTCGCCACCCTTCATCAACTCCTGAAATACCGTCGTATTATTCGCTCCCTGCGTGGGACTTTGCACTTCATAGAGCAGATACAAACTGGTAGCGTCATAACCCAGGCGTACTGTAGCACATGGGCCTGACTTACCAGTTATACTATGACCAGTGGTATTCCCCGCCCAGTCTTCAGCTTGACCATTAATAGTTGGAGGGGTGGCCATCTTTATGATCCGTAACGAGGAATCCCATGACCATCCCGCCAAACATGCCCACAGCAGGCATAATACCATCAGTGTTCCACGCCAGGCTGCTTGCAGATACGTTTTCATAATCTCTCCTTCGTGCCTAAATACCTTCACACGGAATTTAGATAAAAACCTGATAAATTATCGGCAACAATGCGCATAATCTACTGGTTCTATTGTATTTATAGCTCAATGAAGATACGCGCCGCTTATAGCCTGCGGTTTCATATCTTTTCTTTGGCTCACGCCACGGCGTATTCTGAAGTATCAATATAGCTATCTCGCAATTTAGGATACTCTATCTCTTCTGGGGCTGACATGAAAAAACAATACTCTCGCGTCCAACTCTGGCTCTGCCCGGGCGGCAAAGATATCACAATAAAGGCCTCGGGGCTTAAAATCCTCGGTGTACAGAACAACGCAAAGCGTGACCAGGCAAAACTGGTCTGTTCCTGTACTGATACTCCTGTTGGCACATGCGTTACCTGCCACCAGCGCGCCGTGTCGTCGAGGTCAAAAGACTTGGAATCCAGATACTCGGCCTTTTCCGGCCGTGTCAGCCATGTGAGCTGATTGGTTCCAATTCGTCCTAAAGAGACAGGGACTGTAGCGGGGGTAGAAAACGGCAATGTTAGGCGCATCTCCGGCCCAGTGCCTGTGCCGTTTATCGAAAGAAAATTGTGGCTATATTCATCTATCTCTATCAAACGCTCGCCGGTGTTTTCTATGGTGTGTTGAATCGTTAAGCGATCATCAGCTACCTGTATCGTCTTGCGCTGCCGGAAAGCGATACCGTTGCAGAGTATGGGATCAATGACAAATTCAACTGTGTCATCAGTCACGGCAGTCTGTATATCGAAAGGATCAATCTGATAAGGCCGGAAAAAATTGTATTTCGATGCATCTGGCCGAGTGAGCAATCCAACTCCGGGTTTCACGAATTGGGCGCCGGGTTCCGTTTCATTATAACCTACCGCCGTTTCGATACCGAATTCATTACATAGCCCGTTTCCGCCTTCTTCTACATGGTCTTCATTCTCCGACACACAGAAGCTATGTCGGTCGTCAAGCACGACTTGCGTGACAAATCCCGTCCAGTCAAAACGAGATCCCCGGTATACACTACCAGGTGTGGCAACGGTAACAGCAAGGCGATTGGTACGAAGAGTCCATTCCATAACATTTTCTCCTATTCTTCGGTTTGTTTTTAGCACGTCGAGCATCGCTCGTCAATAGCCAGGGCATTAAGAGCAGTTTTAACCCGCAGGCCAGGTGTGACAAACCGGAACCAAATCTACTGGCAACTTACCTTGCGCGTGTATTGATACTTCACGCATATCACCCGGCAGGAGTAGAAAAGCGTTCTCCTCCACCCGCCAATGGAAATCCCGGCGCGGATCGTCGCTCTGCGGTATGATATCACAGCCAACACAGGGGCCATCTCCGGTGTGGGTGATGCGCACAGTCCAATGAGCAGTGTCCGCCGTCTCACGCTCACAGGCAATTATCTCCAGATTCAGCTTTCCTGCCGGCAGGCGGCAAAGGGCGGCGAAGGGGTGGCGCATGGCATAGGAATCGCCGCGCGGAGTAACAGCGCCAGTAGCGGCGAATTCCAACAGGTTAACCAGCAGACGACGCGCACTTGACCAGGCAAAGAAGTCAATCTCCTGATAATTCTGCCCGCCGTATGGGCCGCAGAAAGCGGTGACACGCCCGGCACCACGTTGGCAAGTGGCAATTGCCGGACGATCATCCACCTTGGCGATAATCTCACTCTCCGGCTTTGACTCAAAGATTATGGTGAGTCCCAATGCAGGTTTATCCTCGGCAGGGATATCCGCCCAGATCGGGTGTTCACCACATCGTTGTAATATGTGATCGCCGGTGGATGGTTCTTCGCTATTGCTATACGGCGCTACCGGGAAGGCTACTGGCAGTAACTCTTCCAGTGGGGACGCCTGCATTTCATCGACACGGAACATTCCACTCATGTAGGCCGAGCTATTATATCCGAGATATAGGAACGATGCCCCCGCTTCAACTGAATTACGCAATGATTGCCAGCAGGCCGGGGTGAGGGACGATATCGGATTCACCACTGGGCCCAAAACGATCAAATCGTAGTTATTGAAATCAACGTCAACTAACGGTGCCCGTTGCGTGATGACGCGATGATCTATCTCGAATCCTGCCGCTGTGAAACAACTGAACCACACGGAGTCTTCGTAACAAACGCCATCCATGAATAAAGTGCGCAGCGGTTTTGCCGCCGGATCACGTGGCAAGGAGAAGAGAGTGTAGTCATTCTCGACTCCCTCGCCCACCAGGCGAAGGAAAAATGCGCCTTCATCCGGTGCAGGTACCACGATATCACCCAGATAAGTTACGAGAGATGTAGCGGATCCGGTAAACACCTGGCTGGCGAGCAGACATCCTGATGCATCAAATACGCTGGCTGTCACGCTGACTTTCTCACCATTCGGCGTGTCCGTATGCCAATGGATGCCCGCTTGCACAGGAGTGCCAGCAGCAAATAGATATCCCGATAGTCGCGCAGATACCAACTGTGGTGCGCAGGAGCGTCGCATCATCCAGAAAGAAGCCTTGCGTCGCAACGACTGATCAATCAAGCCCCAGTTAAAATCTACCCATGGTTCATTGAATTCCCAGATGTAAAAACCATTCATACATGGATGTTTGCGCCGATATTCTTCGGCCAGGTACTGATATCCGACAGCTTGCACCCATTGCGTACGACGAAGGGCATCGGCAGCACCGGCAATATCTCCCGCGGGGCCGAACATTTCACAATATGCGCGCAGATGGTTAAAATAACCTTCGCATGGTTGACGATGTTGCCATGCCTCACCAAAGAGATCTTCAACCTCCTCGCCAGTCATTACTTCGCGCAGACTGTCGAGGGACGGCATCGCCACAATTCCACATTCCGAGTTAAATGGCGCCTGGCTCGAGTTATAGCGTCCGGCATGCCCGATATCGAAGAACCACGGCCCATGCACCTCTGGAGTGATAGGAGAACTATCACGGAAGAGCTGGTGTGCCCCGTTCTCCGCAGTTAGACGATTCATGAGGACGAATAATGGATCCGTGCGGCGATTCGCTTTAATCTGCAGTAGCTCATTACCGCCCTGGAGGCAGATTACTGCCGGATGCGGATTAACCTGTTCTAATAACGCCCGCATCTCCTGCTCCAGGTGGCGCAGCAAAGCCAGACTCGGGGATCCATAACCGCCAAAATTTAAGAAATCATGTGCGATCATCATACCCTGTAAATCTGCCTCTTCATACAAGCTTTCATCTAAAGCCAGTCCCCCACCCCAGACGCGCAAAGTAGTCAGGTTGGCGGCACGCGCCTCCCGCACTATTTCACGTTGAAACTCCGGGCTATAATCGGAAGGGAAGAGCGTAGGAGGAAGCAGTGCACCGCCGCGGATGAACAGTTCTTTCCCATTGATCACCTGTTTGAGTTCATAATCACCATCTGGGTATGTTGCTGGCCAGTTATGTCCTGCCTCGGCGATGTACCGGTATCCCTTATAGTAATCCTGACTATAGGGGCCATTGTTTTCATATGGATGCCAGGCCAACAGCGACGGTGCAGCAGCAGCGGGGAAAGCCGCATTAGCTTGCATTTCCACATCACGGAATCCAGTGAGTACCCATGTACACACCCCGCCAACGGTGGCGGATAGCCGATAGCAGGAGGGGAATCCCTGATGAAATGGCTGCCAGCGTTGCACGGGAATGTCAGTGAAGGGTATACATACTTCACCAACACCTGCGGGAGCATCAACAGACAACGATGTTGTCTCGCCTGCAAAATTCTCCGGCACTAGCGCAAGCTGATACGATGCGGCACCCCAGGCAGGTACTGCCAGGCGAAGGCATACCCTGCCACTGACATTATCACCTTCTAGGGTGTACGCAATGTGCATTGACCGTACCATAGTATCACGTGCGATAATAATCTCGGGGGCGATCGAAATGCCGCAATTAACGAGGAACGGGTTATGATCACCACCGAAACTGCAACACGATTTCGACACCAGAGGATTCTGTTTTGCTGGTGCCTCAAACTTAAACGGCGTTATGGTCGGATAAAGAGCTGACTCCGTAGCGCCAGGTACGGTATCCTCCGGCAAACAACAACGTAAATGCAGTACCAGCGGACCATCACCATCAGGTAAAGGAAAAAGGTACTCCTGATTTAAACTTTCTACCGTACCAAGGCATGTCGATCCCCACCAGATTGAGCCAATCCCATCAACTCCACGAAGACGCAAAAAGGCGCGTTCACCAGCATGTAAAGCTGGGACTTTCACCGGAACAGCAAATTCCCATTCGCGAGTGATTACCATATCGGAGAGGCGACTGTTTCGCGACAAACGGGGGTCTGGTGCGTATCCTCGTAAGAAAGTAACCTGGCGCACGTCCATCGGCAGCGAGACCGCTGTGGGGCCATCCCAGACAGCATCATCAGTAAGACGTGCGCGCACAGTCCAGTTATCGTCGAGTATGATAGGATCGTTGTAATGCATTAAATTGATTTCTCCCGGAGCCGGTCGGTGTAGTAGCGTATCAGATCAAATTTAGCATCCGGTGGGATGCGATGGTCAGGGCAAGGAATGAATCCGCCACCTGCGACGAGCTCCAGCAGGCGGTCTATCTCGGCATCAATGGCGGCACGATCTATAGCGAAGATGTTTTTGTCCATCCCGCCGACACCGCGTATTGCCTTACCGTATTTTTCACGCCAGGGAGCTATGGAGGCTTCCCAGGTGCCTACCTCGATGGGGAACATGGTGTTTACCCCATTATCCAGCCATGTCGGTATCAAAGAATCGATCATCCCGTCGCAGTCCAAGGAGATTATTTCAATTCCATGGTTCACCAGCAGTTCCGAAATCCGTTTATACTGCGGGCCGAACTTCTCTGCAAAGACGCGCGGGGAAACCAATGGGCCATTTTTGTAGCAGATATCTTCCCAGTAATGCGCGTAATCGAAGACCGCGCCAGTCGCCAGGGTTTCTTCCGCACAGCGGTAGCACAATGCACCGAAGGTTTCGACGATCTCATCAAACAGCTCATCATCGTCCGCTTGCAGATAGGCCAAACCGGGCACGCCGGTGAAATTACGAAGCGTACCGCAAAGACTGCCAATATGCAAACCGCGGATACTCACCCCGTCATCTGCCGGTATCGCCGCCAACCGCTCGGGAGAATATTGCATGCGGGGCAGGTAGTGCTCTTCCCAGGATTCGCGATCTGTGAGAAGGTGGCCGATCTCCATGGGGATCGTCGCGCCCAAGGTCGGGTTCACCATCACGGTGACCCCACTGCCGTCCCGCATTATCTGCGAACCGTCTTCGCGAGTCTCCAGCACTTCTTCCGTAAAACCGGGCAGTAAGCCAGAGTTCGGGCTGACGGTTGGATTCCACTCGCAATCGAACCCCAGTTTCGTTATCGCCGCCTCGCTGGCATAATTGGCGACTTCCGCGGCGGTTAAATGCCCTTCCGCTTCCCACTTCTCCAAAGTCTCACCCCAAAAACCGAAGTGAATGATGGGTAAGGTGTCGTAGGGTTTATCGGTCAAACAAGCGACAATGTTTTCTCGAAGTGTCATAATTATAAGCTCCTAAACATATTCTACACATAAGCATAATGAGATAACTGCGTCTTGTGCAATTATCTCATTATGAATATCCGCACAGATGGTAACATATTTACTTTACCGGCGCAATCACCTCAGGCGTTGGCGCTTTCACTTTCGTAGCTGCAATAACCTTTGCCGCTACATTGGCCATCTCTTTGTAACCTTTGTCATTAGGGTGGATCCAGTCGCTCTGGCAGTCCGCTTTCATCGTACCAGGTTTTGCCGGATCATCAAGGGTAGCATCAAAGTCGATAACGCCATCAGCGCCAGACTTAGTCCGAATCCAACTGTTTATTTCATTTCGCACTATTTCTTTCGCTGGATCAGCGTCGAAATCTTTATAGCCCTTGGAGGGGGTGATAGTACCGATAAATACCTTCATCTTCTTATCACGACACCCATCAATAACCTGGCGAGCGCATTGTACATACCTCTCCAAATTAAACTGCTTATCGCCAATAATGTCGTTGATGCCCATGAGGAATACGACTGTATCTATACCTTTAAGATCAGAAACTATGCTAGGCACGCCACCAGCCTGAATAATTCTATCTCCATTAACACCCAGGTTGAGGATTGGACGTTTGAGCTGTTTCCCGAGCATCTCTGGATAAGTGGCCCCGATGTTAGCAGTAGCTCCTGCGCCGTGGGTGATTGAATCGCCGTAGCAAAGCACGATTGGTTCTTTGTCAGTTGTGAAGACATCAATACGTCTGGTGATACCCAATCTCGCCCCGGTTACCTTGTCTTTCAGTGTCGCTTTGGTGAAGTTATCACCAGCCTCACAATACTCATTATCTACATTGTAAGCATAAGGAAATTTCTGGCTGGTGTAGCGATCTTGCAGATACCACGTCCCGGCCTTTACAGGTACGTCGATTTCATCGGAAGTAACCTCTTTGAGTCCTACTTCTAATTTCAAGCCCGGTTTTCCGGCGAAAAGAATCGGATATTGCGCGCCGGTCAGTTTTACCCCGTCATCAATAGCAGAGGTGAGCGTCATTTTATCTAACTCAGTCACCGCATCCCAGCATCCAGCGGTAAAAATACGCACCTTGGTGCCATTACACGGCATTTGCAAACGCAACCGGAGCGTAGCGCCGACTCCACTGGCCCAACCAGCATCATAATTCCCCACAAAACCGCGTTTTACATACACAGTTTTCCAGGCCCCATCCTCGGCATGCGCCATCATCGCACAAAGCGATAGCGCCACTACTACCAGTAAAGCATACTTCATCATCACCCTCCACAAACTGATAAATTTCTCTCTCACTAACCATTCTACTACTCTATTATACCGTATCCATGGTACTCAGTGTATTCATATTTCGATGGTGAAACACTCCCATCGGCTGAGATTTTCGATGATCCAATCAACCGTTAGCGCGCTCCAGGTGGGTACCCTTTCCGACATTCACCGCTAGCTGTTTCATCACCCACAAAAACGGGTATACTATTACTATTGGCTTAGGCGCCAATGGAGGATAGTTATGACTAATAACACTTTTGGGGCCTGGGTGGGTAGATTCTGGCGCAATTCGTTGCTCGTTGCTGTGCCGGTACTACTTATCTGGGGACTAGTGGGTACCTCGCTGGGACGGAATTTGCTGCAGTCGTGGCTGTTTGCCCGCACTAATATGGTTAGCTCCACCCCGATTATCGTGACAAAATTGCAGGCGCTGAATCGGCTGGAGACGGCCTCGCAGGTCAGCTCTTCGGTGGTGACCTCCAGCGCCGACCGCGCACATCTGCCGGGATTTCTCGGGCAGGATCGGGTGCTGATGCAAATCCAGACGGAGACGATAGCCGGTATCGACATGGCGCGATTGACAGCGGATGATGTAGTGGTGCAGGGGAAGGGCGTCACCGTGCGCGTGCCCGCCCCGGAGCTGTTCTCCGTGCGCATCGACGACGAGAACTCAAAGGTCTTCTCGCGTGAGCGCGGGTGGCTGGTCTGTACCCCGGACATCAACCTGGAAAGCCAGGCGCGGCTGAAAGTGCTGGCGGACACCCGCGCGACGGGCAAAACCTACCTGCTCCCCACCGCACGCACCAACGCCGAGACCAACCTGCGCCAGCTGCTGACAACGGTCGGCTTCGAGACTGTCAATATCAACTGGGCTGACCAAGTGTAAGACGATTGACCATTATTCGCGAATTCAAAGACAACAGGGATACCAAAGGAATTAAATTCCCTCGGCATCCCTGTTCTTCTGTTAAATTATCCGGCGTTTTTTGTCTTTATATCCCGATGCAGATGCCCGAAACACCTGGCACCGTCACAAGTCCAACGATAAATGCTATCTTGTTATCGAATGGTTGTAAAAACTATAACGATCAGGCAATGTCGCGCTAACAAAACGATGCTCCCAAGCTTTAATTATTCTAAGAAATAAGCCTGATAACCTGATTTACGGCAGCAGGGCAGAATTGCTTCAGTAACGGTACGTCGCGGCCACTCCTGTCTGTGTCGGCATCATATCGGATGCAACGACAAAGACCTGACCGCTCATCTTTACCACTAATTCGCTAAGGTCATCAAGCAGGTCATCAACTAACGGGTTGCTCAAGTCCCCGAATTTGATAAACCCACTCTCGTTATTGAGACGGCCGGCAATCAGGCGATCTGCATCGATCAGCAGCCGTGCGACACGCCCGGCGGCGGCCGCTTTGGCTACCTGCTCGATATCGTCACTGCCCAGTTCATGCGAGTTAGCTTGCGCGAACTCATCGGCCAATGACGCCAGCCGTGCCTGGTACTGGGGTTCGATAACTAGCCAGGCGCGCTCTCGGAGTTCATCGATTGACAGGCTATCGGGATTGACATTAATCCCTTCATTCATCAGCGCAGGATTATGACTGACTTGATGAAAGACGGCGTGGTGCTGCGGCAGCGCCGCCAATATCAAGGGCAGACCCGAGGGGCGGGAATGGTGCTCCAGTACCGCGCGGTCGACAGCGCGGAAGAATCGTTCCGCATCAATGTCCGCTTGATCCTTTTTCCCACCGTCTCCATGGTGCATCGGCGCGCTTCCCGCGCCGATACCGCCGTAGGAGGAGACGGTGTCGTGCTTCTCAGAAAGCTCATCGCCCAGCGCATCCTCGATGGTGCGCGGGACGCCCGGTGCCAGTTCAATCTCGTCGAGAGCGTCACGATTACCCTCAAATAGACGAATCTCGTGCTGGTTCAATCCGAGAACCTGGAAGCGGTCGACCGACTGCAGTAAACGCCGCAAGGGTTTGGTGTGAAAACTGTCGGCCACGATGGCTATTTCGTCGACCGAACGTTGAAGCGCGAAAACCTGAAACAGGCCTTGCTCGCCCAGCACAGCGATACCATCCATGGTGTGGTTCCAGAAGTCAATATCGCGCCCGAGATCCTCAAACGGTTTCAGTAGCTGCCGATAATCTGCTTCCGGATACAATTGCTGCAACGAGATCTCCATCTCCCGCACCATATTGCGAAACCGGATTGGATCCTGCTCATTCTCGGGATGGTGCCGGTGAGTCGGCTGGTAGAGCGACAGGCACGGTGCCTGCTGATCGGAAAGAAAAACGGAGGGTAATCCGTTAGTAATCATTGTCATTTTCTGTGTCATTTTTACCTCCTCGGTAATGTCGGCGGCCCCTGACCAACCCCACAAAATCCATTTTCAATTGTGGGAATCCGTTCCCAGAGAAACAGCAACTGCAGGAGTAAAAGTCGGCAAATCCGACCATTACTGTCTCATCTCATACTTATCAATGTATCATCAAATCCTAGAATCCGCAATAATCTGGTTCGTACAATTGATGATTTTTTTTGGATTCTCTATGCTGTGTTAAGATTTGTAGTATTTTTCATACAAACAGTTCGAGGTAATGAGAGGTATGAGGTCATTGGGCATATTTATGTATCTGTTCATACTTATCAGTACCTGGGGCGTTGCCCCAGGTCTGGTTATAAGGAGGTTTCGCAATAACCTCAACTACTCTGAACAGTTACCCGCGCACATTCCCTATTGAATTGCGCGGGTTGAACTCGACGGGGAGCATCTCTGTTGTTCGCGGTAACTCCCGGTTAACGACGTGGCGGACGACGAGGTGTGCGGCTTCCGCGCCGATCTGCCGCAAGGGAACATGAATGCTACTTAGTTGATTCTGGTGCATTTCGTCAAACATTGGATCAGAATCGTCGAACCCAACCAAGCTATAATCTTCTGGTACCTTATACCCAGCCATGCTCAGCGCCCGCCAGGCATGTAGCGCATTTGCGTCATTGACGCCAAATATTGCGGTAATCTCTGGATGTTCATGGAGAAAATCGATGAATATTTGTTGTTCTTCGTCCAGTTCTCCTGGCATGTTCAAATCGGTAATCGTCTGCGGAGCTGACGCCGGGTTATTCCACCTCCATATATGGGGAAAGTAAATCAAGTGCTGCTCTAGCGGCAATTGTGCCTCCATCAAAGCACATTTTACACCTTCAGTACGAGCAATAAGTTCACCAGGAAAGCTCCCATCTTCTGGAGGAAATGTCGATTGGCAAAAATATCGGTGCCCCAATGATAGTAAGTGTTTGGTGGCAACATAGCTCCCATGCTTATCATCGCTACAAACAAGGCTATCAACTTCTTGATCATTGATCAAGCGAACGATGGGATTGGAAGAGAAACCGGGATTAGCTCGCAAACGCTCTGATAGCTCTTTCTCTACTGCATGGCCGTAAATTACCCCGTCCACATCACCTCGTGAGAAGATAGACCACAATGGACTGGAAGGAGAGGCTGCAATAAAACCGGGGGTGTGCAAAGTGAGCAAACCGTACTCCTCCTCCATCAAGCCATCTAGAACACCGTGAAAGAGAATATTATGATAATAGCTCGTTTCATTTGGCACCACCGCCAGGAAGAGCGCGATAATATTGCTGACGGGGCGCTTTCCTTGCTTCAACAGTGAAAGCCGTCGTGCACTTTCATTGGCGCCAGCCTGATATCCCAGGGTATCTACGGCTTTCAAAATAATGGCTCGTGTTGCTTCCGAAATGGGAGGTTTTCCGCGTAACGCGAGTGACACAGCACACTTGCTGACCCCACAATAATTCGCAATATCCTGTAACGTGACATGCTTGTCTTTCGCAGGCAATTGGGGGTTAACCGGGAGCTTCCTACCTGTTAGCGTAACATTATTGTCTTTCGCAGGCAATTTCGGTTTTACCGGAGTATTCTTAACTGTTTTTAATTTTCGAGCCATAACATCTAACACTTTCTACTACAAACGTTAGATAACAGATTAACAAGTACTCAATAAAATGTCAAGTCCTTAATCAATATTTAACTTACGCTGGAGCGGATCACCACAATCCGCCCCAGCTTTTAGCTAGACATGCGCCCGATATATCTCCATCGCTTTTTCCACTTCTTCATTGAAAGGACGTAATATCACACTAAAAGATAAATCGCAGGGCTCCAGTCGATATTGTGGTAGCGGGGGATGGCCGCAGCTATTGCTGCCGAGGCCATCCTGGTGGTAATCCAGATTGAGAATGGTAGCATCGCTACGCACTAAATCAGTGGTATGCTGCGCCTGAGTCAAGTTCTCTGTTGTGTAATGCGAGACGCTTACATTCAGAATTGGCTGCGCTAAAGCCAATAGACCGATGCCACGCGGGTTAGTCACTGCTGCCCAGCGCACTTGACCATGGTTACCATGCTCCTGCGGAAACACCGTGGGGACATATTGCTCCTGCACGGCACTGTGGATAACCCCCACCCTGGCGCTCTCCTGCATATCAGCGTAGTTCTCGTGCGGTCCCAGGCCATAATATGCAAATCGAGTAAAGCCACCGGGCATCGTCAACTGCAAGCCCACCCGTGGGAAGATCGGCAACTTCTCGGCCAGGAGAGTAACATGAGTTTCAATTTTCACTTCTCCTGAAGCAAAGATGGTGTAGTGATAATCACAACCGAAGCATGGCGGCAGATAGCACGCCCCCAACGTCGTCCGCACCGCTACCTGGATGGCTTGCTCGCTCACCTGTTGCACCGAAAATTCATCCGCCCGGTGTTGCAGACGATGATACCCCGCCGGTTTCCACAATGAATTCGCATCACTCCTATCATTATCAGTCGGGGCACGCCAGATGTTAAGCTGCGGTGCAACAGCAATAAGTGGCATCCCGGCATACTCCCAGCTAGCGATATGCCCGTAGAATTTATCGAAGCACAAGCGAAAATTCTCCCCCTCGATGGTGAGCATCCGCGCCGTCTCCTGCATATGTAGCGGTTCAACGATCTTTACTACGGGGGAATCGGTGTCCTGGATATCAGCGCATGCTACTGCTAATTGCTCAGCGGCCACCTGGAGGCCGAAAGGTGCCCAGCAAGTCTCCTCCGCCAATGTCCACTGCAAATTAAGCCAGTAGCTCGCCCCCGCCTTTGCAGGCGGCAGGCTATAGGGTAGCGCTACCACTTCACTCGCTCCTGCCGGGGTGGTCAGCAGCGGCATTATCCCCTGCGCGAGCACGGTGTCATCTTCCAACAACATCCAGCTCCCCTGCAAATGACGCAGATCACGGAAGAAGTAGCGGTTGCTGACGCGGATGACACCTGTCGCCAGCTCCACCGCATCCACATGCACTGGCTGAATGATCTTTTTATACTCCACTAATCCGGTATGCGGCACGCGATCAGAACTCACCAACCCATCAATACAGAAATTACCGTCGTTGGGAAAATCATTGAAATCGCCTCCGTAGGCGAACCACTCCTCACCACTCGCGGTATGCTGGCGTATGCCGTGGTCACACCACTCCCAGATACAACCACCGATGAGCCGTGGATATGTGCGGATCGCTTCCCAGTACTCCTTCAAACTCCCCGGCCCGGTGCCCATCGCATGCGCATACTCGCACATATAATACGGGCGCGGATCCTCCGCGGGAGTTATTTTCCCCTCGGCGATAAGGCTCTCGACTGTAGGATACATGGTGCTGACCATATCTACCACGCCCAGAGACGGCTTCAGGGTCTCCCGGTTATAGCAGTTAGAGGCACCTTCATAATGGACTAAACTACTGCTGTCCCGCTCATGTATCCATTTTGCCATCGCCACATGATTGCAACCATAGCCCGATTCATTACCCAGTGACCAGAAGATAACGCAAGCGTGGTTCTTATGTACCTCCACCATATGCTCGACACGATCCAGGAAGGCCGCTTCCCAAAGCGGATCATCGGATATCTGGTCAGCTTTGCCATATATATGAGTTCCATGCGATTCTATATCAGTCTCACTTACCACATATATGCCATACTGGTCACACAAATCATACCAGTACGGATGGCTGGGATAATGCGATGTTCGCACGCAATTGATGTTGTGCTGCTTCATCAGTGTAATGTCGCGCTCCATCCCCGCCGCCGTTACCGCGCAACCCAGATCCGGGTCGGAATCGTGCCGATTCACCCCCTGGAGTTTCACTGACACCCCATTAACGAAGAACTGATGCTCTTTGATCTCATACTTGCGGAATCCGACCTTACTCGGGATGACTTCAATGACCACGCCATCTGCGTCTACTAAAGTCAACAGCAGCGAATACAGGTACGGTTCTTCGGCGTTCCATAACTTGGGACTCGTCACTGTAGCCGATAATGACACCGCTAATTCCGCGCCCGCAGCTAAAGTAGCCACCTCCGCTTTCAACCCATCAGCAATCACGGCACCGGCTGCATCCAGCAAGGTAGCCTGCACCTGCAGGCCGTTGACCAGCTGCGTCCCGGCATTGCCCACCTGCACTGTTGTCTGCAACGTTGCCTGTTGATAATCGGCGTCCAGCAATGTCTTTACTTCAAAATCACGAATGTGCGCGGGGGAGGCCGCGGTGAGGTAGACGTCACGGAAAATCCCGTTCAAACGCCACATGTCCTGATCTTCAATATAGCTTGCATCGCTCCATTTATACACCTGCACTGCCACATCATTTTCACCATTATGCAGATATGGGGTGATATTGAACTCAGCCGGATTATGCGAGCCTTTGCTGAATCCAACCTCTTTCCCATTTACATGGAGGGTGAAATATCCAGCCACTCCGAGGAAACAGATTGAAACCTGTTGCCCGTGCCAACTAGCTGGCAGCAGGAAGGAACGAAAGTAGGTACCAACCGGGTTGTCCTGCGGCACGCGCGGCGGGTCAGCCGGGAAGGGGTATCGGATATTGGTGTAATTGGGAACATCATAGCCATGCATCTGCCAACAACTGGGTACCGGGATGTTCGCCCATGTTTCCGCCCGCTGCGAAATATCATCATGGATTTGCGGCGCTTCCACTGGGTTGGGCGCAAAATTAAACTTCCACTGCCCATTCAACAGACGAAAACAAGGCGATTCCCCCCATATACCGCGCAATGCCGTTGCACTATCAGCAAAAGGCACAAAGGGCACCCGCGCCACCGCACGATTCAGGTGTACCGCCTGTGGGTTCTCCCACGTTGGGCTGGTGTTTTTAATTACAGCTGTCATATTATCCCCTTCGGAAGTAGTTCCAAGTTCCAAGTTCCAAGTTCCAAGTTCCAAGTTCCAAGGCTGATTTAAATGCTCTCTACCCCGCCAGCCTCTACCCCGCCCTGAAGGACGGGGCTATCGTAGCATGGGCATCCCCGCCCATGAGAATTGCGTTCAAAGCAACTCTCATTGTATGCCCGTTCTCATGGGCGAGACGCCCATGCCACGATAAGCTCATACCATGCTGCCTTTCAATGTATAGAAAACTACCGCACCTGCCACTGCACCTGCATACCTTCGGTCAGCTCGATAGCCTTCTCCAAGCTATGCCAACTATAGCGTCCTTGCTCACCGGTTACCGGGAGTTCCTTCCCGTTTAGCAGCACACTGGCGCCTGCAGGAACCTCCAGTACGTGTAGCACTGACGGCTTGCCAAATACCCGACTGACCTTCAGGGTGACTGTACCTTCGGTGGAAACATCAGCGGTGAGCCAACATATCGGGTGTATCAACGGATACCGGCCCGGTCGCGAGGTATTCAGGCGTAACACTCCCGTCCCAGCCTCAAAAACGAAGTCAAGCATGGCATCATACACCAGCCAACTCGCCGGTGCGGTCATGTAATATGCTCCCCAGCTCGCGGCCCCGGATTTCGGCAGATACATCAAGCGAGTATCGCAGGGGGTTGCACCGTCATTGTCCATATTTCGCACCATTCGTTCCCAGATTGGCAGAAATCGGTCGTCATCCTGCGTGGCCGCGGCAGTTATCATGAAACCCTCCACATATGGCGCCCAGCAGAAATCCGAACCTTCGCCGCCGTCTATATCTGCTTCATCCGGGGGCATCACGAACTGCGAACTCCCATTTAACGCCAGAATCTGGGTGAGGCAGGAAGCTATACGGGCGGGGTCAAGTACATCTTCGCCACAAAATAGCCGTGTAAATACTTGCCCGGCGAGTTGCCCCGCATGGCAGGTCTCGCGTACTGGGCCGGTCGGGCTACCATAGGCACGGTAAAAGCTGCCGTTCCATAGATCAGCCTCCAGGCGTGCAAACGCCGCACTACGCCAGCGGGCGATCTCCGGTTGCAACTCGCCGTCGCCCTCACGCTGTGCCCACTTCTCACACAATGCCAATGCCATCAACCAGAGCGTAGCCATGTAGCCAGTCGTTCCATAGTAGTGGTAGCCGTCGTAGCTGGTACCCAGCTTCTTGCCCACCTGCGCTACGCCATCACCTTCCTCCGCCCATAGCGCATGGCGTTGCAGCGCGCGTTTCGCCCGCGGCCACATCGTTGCGTTGAACTCCGCATCGCCGGTAGACCACGCATGACGGGCTGTCTGCAGAATGAAAGAGCAGGTCAGGTCTGGCCAGCTCATCTCACCGATTGAACGCTCCAGATGTCCATTTCCCAGGTCATGCTGAATACCACCCAGCGGGCTCTGCAGCGCGGCGAATTCGTTCAGTTCCCGTGCATTAAGTTGCGGAAATAACAGTTGTGTCGCTGGATGTGCGGCCAGACGCTGGTCAATGGTTCCATAGCAGCCCGCCATTTCCGTGGGGCCCTCATTGATACTGAAACGCCCGTCGCGATACCATACACTATTGGATACCAGCGGATAATTGCAATTACTTAGCCGCGTGCGCATCCACTCCGGCAACGTACTATCATCCAGGTGAGCTTTCAGCGCGCCCGCCTCTGTCAGTATGGCCTCCGCCTCGCCCAATAACGTACCTAAAATAGCCTGCCCGTCGACGAAATGCTGTTGCCAGGCATGGCCACAGTCGTTACCGAAAGTATCAATCCACTGCGGCATGGCTACCGCCAGCGCCATGGTTGCCTCCGCGCTCCCCCTTGCCGGTACCTGCAGGGTGACGGCAAGTTCGCCATGTCCATCGCCAATCTCGGTAGTGACTTCCCCACCCCGGATTCCCAGTAGCTGCTCACCGGCAGAAGCACGGTGCGTCGTGGCCGGAGTACCCGTAAAATGCAGGCAAGTAACGTCGCCGGTTACCTCCGCTGTGATCTCTCGCCCCGCCGCGTCATCCCAGGAGCAATAGCTGCCGTCACCGTAGCCGATGCTGCTCTCTAGACCCGCAACACCTCCGCCGATACCCACAATATTAGGCCACCCCCAGATACAGCGCACCGTGCGCGCGCTATTGCTGGTATTCTCCACCCGGAAGCGTACCAGTACACCGGGAATACTTGAGCGGCGCAGATCCTGCGGGCAAAGAGTGCCCGAGGCCGTCACCGTAACCTGTAACTCTGGCAGCGCCGTTGCCGCCAAGGTAGCCTGCGGAAAACGCGCCTGGTAATCGAGCTTTGCGCAAGCATGATGGCCCGGCGCCACTGCACGCGTGGCAATATCTACGATGCAATCACCTTCCGCCACTGCGAGGAAGGCGCCGGGAAGGCCGTCCGGGTACTCCAGCGGCGAATCCTGGTTGTTATTCATGGTGAAATTGCGGAAACGCCCATCACGGCACAGATCAACCCGTCCGCCGCCTATTCCCCCCAGCGGCACCCCTGATGGCGCCCAGTGCGGATCCACTTGCGCCGCGATCCAGGCGTCAGCAGAACCATCCTGCACAAAACGCGGCCAGGTGCATAACAGCATATCTACTGGCGCTGACGCCGGCCAACCGATTAACTGCAGTGTACCACTCCCGCGTGAGACCTCGGCCACACCCAGACAGACCCAGACGAGGTTATCAACTGATTCCACCATCTCGGCATCTGGCGCGCCCGCTGCCGAGATAAACTCCAGCTCATCCGGGCGCAATCCGCCCACACTTACATGGATAGTAACCGCTGACAACAGCCCCGCCACCGCGCGTGGTACGCGAACGTAAACAAAATAAGGCAAGCGCCCCAGGGCGCTGGGAATGTGAATAGGGATGGGTAGCAAAGGATCGCTGCCCAGGAAAAATAACTCCTGGTGCTCATTCTCACGTTGTTCAATCATGTAGAGGACTCCCATCAACGATACGTTATAATCATATTCCCCGCCCAGTATACCAAAAATCAGCGCAAAATACCGGCCTGCATCGTTAATCGTCTACTCGGTTTAATTCCCGCCGCTTCTCTTTAGACGCAGCGTAAAGGATTCTCGATCCCAAAGTGGCGAATGCCGAAAGCCATGGGTGAAATATAAAATATAACCGCCCGTCCTATGATTTAGGACGGGCGGTTACTCAATTATAATATTCAGATACATGTGACCGCTACTTACCTCGAGTTAATGGCCCCCAACTAATTAATGGCCACTCGATATCTCGAAAGTCTCTGTAACCTAGCTTCCCCATTAAACCAAATGAAATATTATCTTTCGGCACATAGAGGAACATCCCCATCAAACGATAATGAGCTAGCCGATCATCTATATTTCCAGAGACACGCCGAACATTTTGTCCGTTGATATCGGCAATGCATATAACATTCCCTGGCCCCTTTTCTTTAGTATACGCAGTCAGAGCGATAGT
>JBBRXO010000002.1:0-86680 GCA_038248345.1 Armatimonadota bacterium
CCACATTCACTCCCGGGTTACCCACACCTATTGTTGTAAATCCATTATTTCGACTTTTGCTGCTGGATCGCGAAGGTTGGTTACCCGCTTCCAAGGGAGGAGTTTTTGCGTGGTCTCCAGCCATCCAGGTTGAGCAGCACGTATTTTATCCATACGCGTTAGAAAGCGCAGCGCCGGTTTGATCTCCGCAATTGCTGGTACCCACTCGTCTTTAATCTCTTCGACATAAAACACGCGAAAATCTGTGATACCCGTCGTCCTATCTGTGTAGGAAAGCGGGATGGTGGTATACTGTCCAGCCTTTAAACCCTGACCATTACGCGCGTTAAAAATAGCATCGGAGAAGCTCGGTATCTGCATGGTTTCTTTCGTCCACCATCCTACATCACCTTTTACTTTCTTCAAATTCTCATCATTAGACAATTCAACAGAGATCATCTGCGCGTTATCCAGCGGATCATGTTTCTCCAGACGATTACAGGCGCTTTTTGCTTCAGCGTAATTCTTTGTGATGATGGCGGTTAGCTTCACCATCCGGGGGCGGAAGAAGATTTTGGGATTATTTACATACCATTCAGTCATTTCGGCTTCCGAAATGGAGACTTTCATCACCTTCTCTGCCAGCATCGTAAACCGAGTCTCTTCATCCAGCAACTCCTGCGGAATAGAATCGAGGATACTCTTGGAACCGAGGATATCAGCTAGCTGGTCGAATTGCCCCACCAGGTTCTTATATTCTTCGACGCGCAGCTTCACTTCTTCCGGGGTCACGGTTATTTTGTTGATGCGTGCAACTTCCTCGACATAGGCCCGATACTTCATATCCTTCTCCAGCACACTCATACCACTTTGCAATATCGTCGCCTCTGCCAATTGCCCGCGGGTGATAGTTGTCTCCCCCACCTGGCACACCGGCTGGCTGTAATTGAACGATGTGACAGCGCTATACCCACCGGTGACGAGAGCACCGGTGAAAAAGCCCACCAATAGCCCCACGGCCAGTAACATCACGGATTTTACCTGTTTCATTGATTAGCATCCTCCTGCATAACCTACTAGTAGAATATTACTGATTTAGTCGCCTATGGTCAAGGAGATAGGTATCGCTCTTACAGATTCACCCGCCGCAGCACTGCTGCATCATCGCACTGCACCGTGCGGGCGTAACTGACGGCAGGGTAGCCAAAGAGCATCCCATAATAAGCATGATCCAATGGCAGGCCAATAAGAGATTTTAACTCCGGCAATGACTCCAACGTCATCTTCAACATCCCCCACCATACCGTACCGAGGCCAGCGCTCTGCGCCAGCAACTCGAAATAGGCCAGGGAAAGCGCGACATCCTCATTGGGGCACGGTGCATTGGGCGGGGCGGAGATAATCAACGCGTGCGGAGCATTGCGGAAGAGTATAGCCACACCCACCTCAAACGGTTGGCTGGCGATATGCCCCAGGTATGCGATTCCGGCAGGGATACGATCTTCAGTAGCCGCCTGTTTGAGCGCTGCTAATATCTGGTGCTGCAATTTCCGCATCACATCTTTGTCATCAATCACATTTAAGGTCAACTCGCACGCATTCACCCCCGTTGGTGCATTAGCTAGTGTCACCAGTAATTGATTCAACAACACCGGGTCGACGTTCTCATCTTTATACCTCCGCACACTTCGCCGTCCTCGCACCAGCCGCATCATCTTTGTTATAGTTGGGAAAGAATCGGCGGATAGCGGGATACTGTTTGCGGGGTTTTTACCGAATATCGATACCGCTCCGGTGGGACATATTGCCAGACAATGTTGGCAGTGGATGCAACCTGCCTCCTTCTCCAGCAGGATATACGGCACCACATCACCCTCCTGAACGATGATACGCGAGACACAATCCCGCGCACATTCCCCACAACGGATGCATAAATCAGCATCAACGGCAAATTGTAGCATTTATACTACCCCCTCTTTTTATTGTAATACTTTTGCATCGTCAAATGTAGTGGATTGCCGGACAATTGGCGATATCGATCCAATTAAGCTGAAGAATCCCGTTCATATTTGACACAAACATTGCTACCACGTACACTATCGTTAATATAGTTGCACTGGAGTACTGATGTTACCGCAGCCTTTCATCCTGTGGAGGTTTTGTTATGGAATTCATCGGCCTGATACTGATATTAGCAATAATCGCATTTTTTCTCTTCCCCTTCTTTGCATCGATTCATCTGCTGAAAAAAGTAAAGCAGCTAGAAAGCGAAATTAACCAGTTACGCATTATTTCCGGCAGAAAGCAGAGCACCGAATCAATCCCCCCGCCTGCTCCAGGAGATCAAGGTATTGCCCCACAGCCAGCTACATTTGAACCACGACCAATGGTTACCCCACCAGTGTATACCTATCATGAATCCCAGCCTCCGGCGCCAGTGACATCGCCGCTGGTACCACCACCGCCCGGTATAGAGCCACATACTTCCGCCTTTGTGCAAGCGCAGGAGGAAGAGAATAGCTCGTATGCCTCTCCGGTATTCAGCGAGAAGCGTGGCCGCACCATGGAAGAGTGGGAGATGCTCATTGGCGGCAAGTGGATGAACTGGCTAGGGGCAATCGTGCTGGTCATCGGCCTCGGTTTCTTCTATAAGATGGCTGTCGACGCGGGCTGGATCACCCAGGATTTACGCGTTCTGCTCGGACTGGTAGTCGGGGCGTCACTGCTCTTTATGGGCAACCATTTCCACCGCAAGGGCCTGCCCATCTTCTCTCATGGTCTTGTCGGTGCCGGCATCGCCATCCTCTATCTGGCAGTCTATGCCGCCTACGGCATCTACCATTTACAATATATGGAGAAGTCTGTCACCCTGCTGGCGCTCTCTGCTGTTACCGCTGTTGCCATCTGGCAGTCGCTGCGGTATAACTCCATTGCGGTCGTGCTACTCGCTATGATCGGCGGCTTTCTCACTCCAATAGTGCTGCACGGTGAGACGGCCAGCGCCATCTCCCATGTATCCTTCTTCACCTATCTGGTATTCCTCAACCTCGCCCTGCTGGGCGTCCAGGTAAAGAAAGAAGGATGGGTGGTAATAGCCCCCCTGGCGCAGATATGCACCTTCGTCCTCTTCAACTACTGGCTGGCGGGCAATTCCCCTGTCTCTACCCTACTGCCGTTACCCTTTATCGCCGTCCTCTGGTTGCTCTATCATGGCTACCACTGCTTACGTATTTACACCGACCACCGGAATTACGAAGGAATTGCCATCCTGGTGCTGATTATTAATGCAGCGGTGGTAGTTTACAGTTTCTACCAGCTATTAGAGCCAGAATTCCACTACCTGCTCGCGCCTGTTGTTTTGGGCGTTGCCGCCGTGTACGCTGTCACCGGCTTCTGGGTTCGCAATCTGCGTAAAGATGATAGTCACGAGATCATGCGCATCGACCTGCTGGCGATAATTCTGCTGGCACTGGGTAGCTACTACAAGTTTGACGGTTTCACCCTAGCTATCGTCTATGCAGCAGAGGGGCTGGCGCTCGTGTGGCTGGGCGTTCAGGGGAACTATCGTCACGTCTGGATTGCCGCGCAGGGTATATTCACACTGGCGCTACTGGCTATAATCACTTCAACGGATGCCCTGGGATATTCCCTGGGGAAAGATTTCTTTCCTATTATGAATATGCGCTTTGCTGCCTATGGGGCGCTCATCGGCGCACTAGCTGCGAGCGGCGTTATCTTCCTGCGGCTGGAGGAGAATCTGCAAGCAGTAATGGGCGCCACGATGAAATATGCCGTCGCTGCCCTCGGCCTTATCCTGATCGCTACCGAATTCAACACGACGATGCAGATGCTTACGCGAGACAACTATAATGCCATCTATTCCGGCACACAGGCGCTATTGAATTGCGCCATAATCATCATTTACACACTTCCGCTGGTACTTATGGGGCTACGGTACGCGAAGAAGTGGTTAGTCGTCACTGGTATTGTCATCCTCTGCATTACGGTGTTAGCCGCTGTATACAACTCATTTATCCAGATTGATGTTAATTACTTCATCCCACTGCTCAATATGCGCGCCATTCCGCTGTTAATAATTGTCGGTGGGCTTTGTCTGTACTCGTATTTCATCAATAAGATTATCGCAGAAGAGACGCCGGAACGCAGAATTGCATTGGAAATCACCCGCTTGCTGGCCGCGAGCATCGGCTTCCTCTTCCTCACACTGGAGCTAAGCGCCACACTCCGCCATTTCGCCGCTCTCGACAGCATCGTCGACCATAACATCATCGATATGCTGCTCTTCTCCATCCAGCCTGGACTGCCGCTACTGTGGACTATCTATGCGGTGCCGCTGGTTGGGTACGCGCTGAAGCAAAAATCACGCCCGCTACTCTATTTCGGCCTAGCGCTGCAGTTGCTGGCGGTGGTGATCATGAGTACGGACACTGTGGTCTATAATCCTATCAGCACCTTCATTCCGATTCTCAATCTGCGTGCCATCCCCTTCCTGCTTCTGCTGGCTGGTATGGCTTGGGAGAACCGCTTGCTGGGTTTGCATGAGGATGTGTTCAGCGAGATCAAAGATATACGCGAGGTGTTCCGCGTCTTCATCGCCATGCTCATCTTCGAGTTCGCCACGCTGGAGATCAACGACTACTTCCATCGCCAGTACTACGCCCTGGCTAGCAGTGGTTCCGTTCGCCAGTCCTATGCATTCATGCAGCGAATGATTCTGCCGGTAGCGTGGACGCTCTTCGCCATTCCCGTCATCTTCCTGGGGCTACGCCGCAAGGCCACCTGGTTTACCTATCTGGGTATTATTGCCCTCTTCATCGGCGTGCTCTGGGTTGGCCTTATGGGGTTCGCATATCAACATTATGGCAATTACTCACCTCTCATCAATGTGCGCTTCTTCGCCTTCCTGCTGGTAGTCACTGGGATCATCACCGCCACCCGCAAACTGACGGAGTCGCGTGATGAATTCACCTGGGCTGCCCCACTGGCCCGCTTCATGCAGATCGTCTGCTCATTGCTACTTCTCGAGTTAATCTCCTGTGAAGTGCTCGATTATTACTACTATATGCTCCAACAGCCCGGAGCGGCCATCAAACACCTGCAGGAGATGCAACAACTGGTGCTCTCCCTCGGCTGGCTGGCCTTCAGCATCCTGCTGCTCGCCTACGGCTTCTGGCGCAAGGTGCGCAACCTGCGCCTGCTCTCCATGATGGTCTTCACCATCACCATCTTTAAGATCTTCATCTTCGACCTCGCTTTCCTGGATAAAGGCTACCGCGTGCTCTCCATCATCACGCTAGGCCTCATCCTCTTCGGAGCGAGTTACCTATACCAACGCTTCAAAGAGATTATCATGGCACAACATCAGGAGTAGCCCGCCGGTGCGGCACGCGGGGGTATGTAGGGGCACATGGCATGTGCCCGCTAAACGGGGTATCGGAGGCATGACCAGTTGAGTTGTATGTGTACGACGTGGGCACAAGCCTTGTGCCCCTACCCACCCCAACTCAGGTGTCATGTTTGTGTTCCTCCCCCACCTATTCCCTATTTCTATTTCTCTTCGTGCCTTCGTGTCTTCGCGGTTCATTCTAACTTGGAACTACGATACTCTTGCAGTTTATACAATGTAAGGATAAAATGAACTAGGTTGGAGGTAGAAACCTATTTTCTATTATCTACTTCTTCCTATTTCCTGACAAAAGGAGAATGTTATGGAAGCTTGGTCAGTTTCGGTATATTGGATCTGCCTGATCGTCGGAGTCGGCTACTCACTAATTGCATTAGCGATGGGCGGGGTTCATGGGGCTGCCGGGCCCGACGGTGGCATGGGTCAAGGCGGGGATTTCAACCACAACTACGGCATGGGCGGGCAAGGCACATCCGGCCATGGTGCCGCTACCGGGAATGACTCCGCCAGCGGCACTGAGATGATCTTCGGGCCGTTCTCCCCGCTGGTCATCGCCTTTTTCCTCACCTGTTTCGGCGGCGCCGGGGTGTTGCTGGCTCCGCATTTTTCGCCAATCGTCGCCATGTTGCTGGCCTTCGTCTCCGGCCTCGTGCTGGCCTACCTGCTCATCTTCAGCTTCAATAAGCTTCTCGGCGCATTGCCCAGCAGCAGCGAGATCAAACTCGCCAGCCTGGTGGGACTAGAGGCGGAGGTCACCGTAGCCCTGCCCCCCACCGGCGTCGGCGAGATCGCCTACGTCGCCATGGGCAGCCGCAACGTAGCCCCCGCACACAACGAGACCGGCACCACCATCCCCCGCTTTTCTTCCGTACGCATCACCCGCATCGTCGGCAACATGTTCTATGTAGTACCGGCGGATGCGGAGAAGAAAGAGTAATAGTTTAAACACAGAGAGCACAGAGGAGTTTATTATTCTCTCTGTGCCCTCTGTGCTCTCTGTGTTTAAAAAAAATGCAGGACTACCTCTTCACCAATGGGTTTCCATCAACATCCGGCAGGTTACCAGTGATGATCATGATCAAGTCTATCAGCGCCCATATCCCACAGCCGCCGGCAGTGATCAATTTGATAATCCCCAACGTGGTGTAACCCATGTAGAAACGATCTACTCCCAGACCGCCGAGGAAGAAGGACAGCAATACTGCCGTCAGCCAATCGCGCTGCCCGGGCATCGCCCCGATCCCCCCCTGCTGCATGTTGGGACTGTTTAATCCAGCGCCACAATTCACACATGCAACTGCAATAGGAGCAGTACCATTGCCACAATTCGGGCAAAATGCTCTCCCCGTACCTAGTGAAACGCCACATTTGACGCATACCGCCGCACCCGGCCCAGATTGTTGACCGCAATTTCTGCAAAACATGACCTGATATACCTCCTTTAAAATTACGCCTGCATGATAGCACATTCTTTTGGCGCACTATCCAATACTTTTGACATTACTAATAGAATCCCTGCTATAAATAAAATTTTTTATCACTAATTCTGACATTTTGCGCTATACCAGTATTACCCACCATGATTTATCCCCTTCATCTCGCTTCGTGTCTTCGTGGTTCAATCTAAAAACCAAGCAGGACTTCCCCCCCAACACACGGAAAATCTAATTAGTGGCGATATCGCCTATTAAATCTCTGGAGTTACAAACATCATGGAAATACCCGCTAAATATTCATCTGCCATTGCCCGCCTGAATGCCCACACTTGCGCGGAAAGACTGATCGCCGCACGGGAACTGGCTGCCGGGGTCGCCTGCGGTGATATCACCTTGCCAGTGCGCACCGTGGAGGTAAACAACCACGTCCACACCAGCTACTCCTTCAGCCCCTATTCGCCCACCGCCGCTGCGTGGGGGGCGATGAGCGCCGGGCTGCAGGCGGTGGGGATCATGGATCATGACTCGGTGGCGGGCGTGGAGGAGATGCTGGCCGCGGGCGCTATCTTCGGCATCGCCACCACCGCCGGCTTCGAGGTACGTGTGCGTATGAATGACACCCCCTTCGCCGGGCGCGCGCTCAACGGCCCCGGTCTCACCGGCATCGCCTACATCGCCATCCACGGCATCCCCGCCCCCATGGTGGGCCGCTGTGCGGAGTTCCTGCGCCCGGTGAATGCCGCCCGCAACGCCCGCAACCGCGCCATGGTAGCCCGGCTGAATGAGCTGCTGGCTGAGCAAGGTGTCCCCGCCGTCGACTACGAGGCGGAGGTCTACGCGCACTCCTGCGCCGCCGAGGGGGGCAGCATCACCGAGCGGCACATCCTTGCAGCGCTCTCGCAAAAGCTCATCGACGAGTACGGCAAAGGCACAGCGCTGGTGACCATGTTGAAGGAGAAACTCAAGCTGGAACTGCCCGGCAAAATCCGTGGCTTTCTGCTTGACACTACCAACCCCCACTACCTGTATGATTTACTCGGCGTGCTCAAGTCGAGCTACACAGATGCCTTCTTCATCGATCCCGGCCCGGACGAATGTCCCGATGTACGTGCAGCTCTGGCGCTAGCCGAGGAGATCGGCGCAATCTCCGCCTACGCCTACCTGGGCGATGTCACCGAGTCCCCCACGGGTGATAAGAAGGCGGAGAAGTTTGAGGATGAGTTCCTGGACGAGCTGATAATCTGCCTGCGCGAGTTAGGTTTCCGCGCCATCACCTACATGCCGCCGCGCAACACCCCGGCGCAACTTGCGCGTATCGGCGCCCTCTGCGAGGAAAACGGCCTGCTGCAGATCTCCGGCGTGGACATCAACAGCTCACGACAGAGCTTCAACTGCCCGGAGATATTGGACCCGCGCCACGCTGGCCTCATCAGCGCCACCTGGGCGCTCATCGGACACGAGAAACTGGCCTCGGTAGCGCCACAATACGGATTCTTCCAACCGCTGGTCATCTCGAAATATCCGGCATTGACTGAGCGTTTGAAAGCCTTCGCTGAAGTCGGTATGGCACTCGATCAACACCACCCTCAGAGAATGCCAGCGGCAGCGAAGAATGTCGGCTATCAACCATGCTGATTATCGACGGACATCTAGACTTGGCGTGGAATGCTCTCGCGTTGGGCCGAGATATAACCCAGCCGCTGGCTGTGATTCGCGCCCTTGAAGGTGAAGTACCCGCGCATGGTGCCGGGGTGGCCACCGTATGCCTCCCTTCCTTGCGTACTGCAGGCGTGCGCGTGGCAATAGCGACAATATTCGCCGCTCCGCACAGCGAGCACCAACCAGACGGATACCACACAGCAGAAGAAGCCTACGCGCAAGGCAAAGCACAACTTCGCTATTACCAGCAACTGGAAGATGACGGAGAAATACGCATCATCCGCACGCGGCAACAGCTCGCTGAGTCCATCGCTGGTGAAGGTGCCTCGCCCGGCATCGTCTTGCTCCTAGAGGGCGCGGAACCGCTTCGCACCCCCGCCGACCTGGTGGAGTACTTTGCCGTCGGTGTGCGCATTGTTGGGCCTGCCTGGCACGCCACCCGCTACGCCGGAGGTACCGGAGAACCGGGGCCACTCACCGTAATGGGAGGGGAATTGCTGCAGGAGATGGATCGCCTGGGTGTCGCTTTGGATATCAGCCACCTGGCCGAGGAAGCCTGTACGCAGGCATTTGCGCTTTTCCCTGGCAATATCATCGCTTCCCACTGCAATGCCCGCCACATTACCGCGGTAGAGCGCAATCTCACCGACGCGCACATGCAGCAAATAGTGGCGCATGGTGGTGTAATCGGCCTCGTACTCTACAACCGCTTCATTCGTAATGGTTGGAGCGAAAAAGATGGCAAGGATGCTGTTTCATTGAATCACCTGCTGGAACATGCTCGCTACATCGCGGCGACAATCGGCGCAAAACATTTGGCGCTCGGGAGTGACATGGACGGCGGGTTGGGGCGTGACGACATCCCATGCGAACTTGATTCCTGCGCTGATTACGCAAAAATTTCCGCCGCCCTGGCGATGAGCGGCTTCACCGACGAAGAAATTACGGGGATAATGGGCGGCAACTGGGCACGAGTGTTGGATCAACTGCTACCGAGTTAGCAGCGATTGCCGTACGATGTCGATGAGCGGTGTAGCGAACAATGCTGCGGCCAATAACAACGCCGCCCCGATAAAGGCGGGGAATATCCCCCACCCGGCGCCATCCCGCAGGGAAGGCGTAGTCTGGTGTGCCAGCCAGCGCGGTAAAGTGAATCCCACAGCTATTGCCATTAACCCTAATGCGACCACCACTAGCCACGGAGCATATAGGATAGGCCAATGGGATTTTAGCGCGATAAACCCCGGTGTTAATGGTACCGCGCAGAGGGACGCCAGTGCCACAATCATACTGACGATAACGACCACCCGCTCACTTCGTTCCTTAAGGGTGAGCGCGGGCAATATACCGCCCCCCGCCAGCCACACCAGCATGGCCGATAACCAGGCGAATTGCGTCCAGAGGATGCCGCTGATATTGTCTTTCACCCCTGCCCCACCGTGCGCCTGAAAACCTGCCGCCAGTCCCAATAGTAGCATCCCCCCGAGGACGAGCGCGAGCGGGTGCAGATATGCAAGCGAAATCCGGCGCTTGCGTGCCACTATCGCCAGATACACCTGCCAGATTACTCCACCATAAACGGCGAGCATCCCCCACCCGGCCAGCCACACCAGAACCTTATTCAGCAGATATAGTTGATCAATATTCACATTCGGAAGTGCCTGTAACTCGGAACCGGGAAAGGTGAAACAGACCAACCGCACTAGCGTCAGTACGCCGGTGAGTGCGAGTATCCCCGCCGCCGGTTGCCAGACCATCCGGGCATCTTCACGGCGTAACCATAGCCACCAGGGAAGATATACTGCCGGGCACAGCATTCCCAGCATCACCATCAGCAAAGCGGCGCTGCTGGCACCTACAGACGAATTCAATAACACCTGCCATAGATTAGTAAGCGGGGCGCCGTTGGTGATACGCATAAGCCACCAGAGTCCCACCATGCCGAGAACTGCGCAGAGTAACAATACCAGACTGATCTCTACGTCGCGCCAACGCCAGTCAGGGCGGCAGATATACCACCAGAAGAGATATACCCCTACTGATAACAGCAGCCAGCAACAAAGAGTGAGGGGTTGATTGATACTGAAGAGGAGTAACTCAGCTAGGAATGTTATAATAAAGATGATGCCAAAGGGGAGAATAGTATTCGGCACCAGACTTCGCCGCGCGGCGGGCACCCAGGAAAGTAACGCCAACGTAAGACCGAGCAGTGCCGTCCCCCAACAGGAATAGCTATCCGCACGCAGGAGGGGGAATTGCTGTTGCTGCGATCCTATAAATATTGGCTCGATAATGCCAGGGAGCGCTGCCAGGGATAGCACGGAGATACCCAGGCCTATTGCCACTGCAAACCACGCAGGGGCACGAACTGCCTGCTGGTATTCATGTTCCGGCAAACGACGCAATGCCCGGATGGAGAGCGCGTAGATTATCAATGCCCCCACCGCGAGTAGCGGGAAAAGCAGAATTATGATTACTAACAGATCAGCAGTAATGGCAGTATCTCCGTAAACCTGGGGCTTCTATTGCACTATGGATGACTACTCCCCATGTCTACTCGGCATATATGACGCGCAATGCCTCTTCCATGGTGGTGATACCTTCCAGAATCTTCCCCATGGCATCTTGCTTCAGCGATATCATACCTTCATCAAGGGCTGTCTGCCGGATAACATGTGTGGGAGCCTTCTGCAGCACCAACTCACGTACATCGTTAGTCATCTCCATAAATTCAAAGATGCCCAAACGACCCTTATACCCAGTGCCGCGGCAGAAACTGCACCCAGCTCCACGATAGAAGGTGGCATCACTATCCAGCGAGATACCCAGGCGGTGCAATGCTTCTGGCGATGGCGTGTACGATTCTTTGCAACGTGGACAGATGCCGCGCACCAGTCGTTGTGCCAGGATACCGATAATGGAAGAAGACGAAAGGAACGGCTCAATGCCCATCTCTGTCAAACGTGCGATAGCCCCTGGAGCGTCATTAGTATGCAAGGTACTGAATACCAGGTGACCGGTAAGCGCCGCCTCAATAGCGATGGTAGCTGTCTCCTGGTCACGCATTTCACCGACGAGAATAATATCCGGGTCCTGTCGGAGGAAGGTGCGTAGTACCGCCGGGAAGGTCATGCCCGCACGAACATTCACCGGGGCCTGCGTTAAACCCGCGAGCTGATACTCTACCGGGTCTTCCACAGTAAGGATGTTTTTTTCTGGGCTATTGAGTGAGTTCAAGGTAGAATAGAGTGTTGTCGACTTACCCGAACCCGTCGGACCGGTGACAAGGATAATACCATAGCTGCGGTGTATAAGCCGATCGTAGATTTCCATCATTGCCGTGGGAATGCCGAGTTTACTTAAACTGACGGTGATACCACTCTTGTCGAGTACGCGCATAACGATCTTTTCGCCATGCACACTCGGGAGCGAAGATACACGAAAATCGTACTCTTTACGATTCATCTTTACTGAAATACGGCCATCCTGCGGGGCGCGTTTCTCGGAGATATCCATCTCAGCCATAACTTTAATACGGGATAATAACGCCGCCTGCGCCGATTTAGGTACGGTGGTCTCATCCTGCAGAATGCCGTCGATACGATAACGTACCCGGACTTTCGTGGCCTCAGGCTGAATGTGAATATCCGAGGCTTTCTCATTCAACGCCTGCTGGATTATCATATTTACCAATTGGATAATTGGCGCATCGTCTACCAGTTCACGTAGTTTATCCAGCGAGATGTCATCGTCTTCCTTGGTTCCCTCGTAGGAGATCTCCTCACTATCCACGGTGGCTTCATTAACAACACGTCGGATGGTTTCATCCATTCGGTCGCCCGAGGAGAATAGCGATGATATTGCGTTACTCAGATCCTCTTCTATAGTAATGACCGGGTCGATCTCTAACCCAGTAGTAAGGCGAATCTGGTCGATGCTGAAGATATCCAGTGGGTTCTGCATCGCAACAGTCAGACGATTGCCACGTTTGGCGATAGCCAAGGCGCGGCAACGCTGAATAAGATGCTTGGGAATAAGATTTACAATGTCCTGATCTAATTCGTCTTCACGGATTTCGACAAAAGGGACATTCCACTGCCTGCCCAAAGCCCGGATGCGATCCCGCTCGCTGATCAGACTCATTTTAACCAGCAGCTGCCCCAGCGGTTCGCGTGTACCTTTCTGCACTTGCAAGGCACGATCGAGATCTTCCTGACTCAATCCGGTAAGCTCCATTATTACTGATCCATATAAACGATGTCCTGCCAACGTGAACTACCCCTCTTTATTACGGATACTGCCCCGGTAACATGATATCATACCGGGGCAACTACCGTGTGTCTTTATTTGTACCGATATCAACTCAATTTAGCTACAGATTTGGACTAGCCAAATCCTTGACTACATTTACAATCATAGAGTTGATGCTGACATTCCCATCTGGTGTGCGGATTTTCACAGAAACTTTTACGGATATCGCCGGGTAGGTGAATCCACCCGCCGGGTTCGAAATAGGAGTCAACACCGGTGCTGTCCAACTCGGATTACGAATGTTAGCGTTGTCAAATGCGCCTACATCAGGTGTTGCCGACCACTCAAATGTAGCATTCCCGTCGATCCCAATATCAGACATAATTGTTTCGGCAGGTTTACTGGCATCAAAAGGGATGTCCAACATCTTCACTCGCTTGCCCGACTCAACGTTTGAATACAGGAAAGGGTTCTTCGGTGGAACATAAGAATCCTTGAAGATGTTGTCATAGTCAAAGGCGAAATAGACTGAAGTACGCGGTATTACCCGAATATTAAGTTCGGAAGTGGTTTCACCCCCAAGCTTCGTCTTCACATGCAGTTTCAACACAATATTTACCGGCTGTTCATCCTTACCAATATTTGGTGCTTGCCATACATTCTGCAGCGAATATGGTGCAGTGACCAGAAATATACCCGTTTTAGCAGGATATAGGGGGTCTGGTATGATTGACCACTCAGCGTTTACTACACCGTTTTTGGTAGCGTCACTTACGGCAACGTCGGCCTTGATATTCAGGGTGGCACCAGAAGGGAAGTTCTGCAAATCCAGCGCATTATCCAAATTCCAGGTTATCACCGGATCGAGATCCGGTGAAGGGCCAAAGCATCCGGTTACCCCTATCCCCAATATGAAGAGAGTCGCCGCTACAGATATAATCTTTTGCCATTGTTTCATAATAATCCCTCCTTAGTGGGCCGGCGGTGCCAATGCCGCCGGAATAGAGATAATTTGTCCTGTCGCGTTGGCCTTAGCCTGCGCATATTTGATGATATTCGGTTGTACCACAATCAACAGCTCCTTACGTTGTGGAGATTTCTTTGTCGAGCTGAATAACCAGTTACCGATTAGCGGAATCTGGCCTAGCACCGGGATGCTGGTACGGACAACACTATTAGTGGTCTGGATCATGCCGCCGATTACCAGCATCTCTCCGTCGCGAACCTTGACGGTGGTAGAACAGTTACTGGTGGTAATCACCGGCAGGTCAACCCCGTTATCTCTGCGGAAGGTCGGGTTATCTGTCACTGATGTGGTGATGTCCAAAGTGATGATACCATCGTTGGTAGTTTGCGGACGAACCTTCATTACTACACCAGTATCAATTGTTTGGGTGGTAAATACCGGCCCGTTATTCGTCTGATTGGTAACGGTCTGGTAGTAAATCTTACCGCCAGCCTGGAAGACCGTCTCTTTGCCTGACTGTACGGTAGTAGAAGGTCTACTTTCAATTCTCGCTTTATTCGTGGATGTTAGCGCCGCCAGACTAGTGCTGAAGGCGAGGGGGTCGCGGATTATACGCCCAAGCACTAACGGATTGCCACTCTGCGTTTCTCCGGTACCGATCGTGACCCCACCAGGCGTAACAACGCCGCCATTCACACCACCCCAGGTGATGCCCAGGTTCTTCACTTGACCTTCGTCAACACTGATAATCGTTGCCGTGATTTGAATCTGCGAAGGCTCAGTATCTGTCTCAAGTATCTTGGCTTCCGCTAATTTAACGATATCATCCGGACCCGATAGTTGCAAAATAACGTTATCGCTTGCGCCGGCAGTGGCACCGCCAAGTGATGCAACTCCAGTACCTGAGTTCGTTGGAGTAGGCGTAGTGCCCATCGTATCAGGGCCAACCGATACCATCAGACCATCTTTGCCATACAGGTCGAGCAACATCGTTTTGGTACTATCAACTTTAACGAAGCGCAGGATCACTTGTCTGATCACTTTTCTCGGCCCATTGTCCAGACTGTTGAGCGTAGCCAAGGCCATCTCTACTGTCTCTTTGGGCCCCTGTAACTCAAACTTGCCAATCGGCTCTACAATGCTCAATGTCCCATCTGCCTTACGTACCACTGGCATCCCGAGTGAGCTGTTGCCCGCGGCTAGGCTGAAGATACTCGGCGGCAAGGTGATGATCGTCAACCCCTTAGCCTCATACTGCCCCAGCAGGTAGTTAATCGCCGTCGAGGCCGGGATGGAATCAACCTTGGTGACTACCTTGGCCATTGGGATATCGACATCCATAGTATTCAGTGATGCCAGCGCACTGTCGATGACATTCTTTGGGCCATTCAAAATGATATCGTTGCTGGTCCAATTAGTACTCGTACCGCCAGGCATAGCTGCCCAGTTCGGATTAGGGAGGTAGGATACCTTCAAGCCAGCATCCTTATAGCTGTTCTCCAGGTACTGCTTCACCTGTGCCGGAATAAGTGACTTGATATGGTATCTGCTCTCCACAATCGTTGCGGCTGTCGT
Organism: Armatimonadota bacterium; assembly: GCA_038248345.1. Taxonomy (GTDB): domain Bacteria; phylum Armatimonadota; class Hebobacteria; order CAIYQO01; family CAIYQO01; genus CAIYQO01. The sequence goes on from JBBRXO010000002.1 coordinate 15,293, forward strand.
ATTGCCCGCGCCGGTAGTGGGGAGATCAATGGAGGCAATCAGACCTTTTGCTTCTGCAATGCTGCGCGCCGGACCGACAAGCATCAAGTGTGCATTGACTTCGGTTGCAATAATATCCTTATAGGCAATTTTCAACGCCTCAATGGCTGCAGCAGGCGAAATATTTGTCAGTGTCAACACTGCATTGGTACTGGCATCTACATTTACACCCGGTGCGATATCAATTTTCGCCAGCAAAGTCTTAAGGGATTCGAGATTGTCTTTTGCTCCGACGATGTATATTCGATTGGTTCCCATCCCCATCACCTTCAGGTCTTTGTAGGTATTGGTGATGGCGGTAGTAGCCTCGGCAATAGTCAACTGCTGCAGTGTGTAGGTAAGATTACCTTCTACTTCAGGATTCCTGTCAATTAAGTCGAGGAAGTTTTTTGCGCTCTTTAAATTTAACACCGTGCCGATGAGCACGATTTGATTACCAGTCTCACCCACGGGAGCGCTTTTCACATCTTTATAGGGGAGCTCCAGCGCTTTGGCTACTTCTGCAGGACGCATATACTTCAATGTTACTAACATGTTGGTGATCGGTTCAGGTCCCTGTACCTTTTCAGTGTCAATGAAATTAAGGAACTTCACCGCTTCCGCCAGACGTGGCGCGGTGCCCGCCAATACCAGCCGATCTACCGGCAGAAAAACGGTTTTAATGTCCTTATATACGGTGCCTAATGCCGCGATGGCGTCCTCCTTGGATAACGCCTGCAGTCGATAGGTCACTGTTTCATCAGGTTGCGGCAAATTAACTGCCGCCGAGGAGGCGTCAATTAACTCCAGCAAGGATTTCGCCGCTTGAAGGCGCTCGGTAGAACCTAGCAGGAGTACCGTACCATTTGAGAAACCTTTCGCACGAACATCCCGCGCCGAGAGGCTTATCGCGGTTTCAGCATCAGCCGTCGTCATATTATGGAGCGTTACTACCTGTTGTGTCTCCAGCTGAGGATTTGTCCCGTTTGTACTTGGACTGTTTAGAACATTCAGGAAGGAGACGGCGGCCTTCAGCCGTGATGGCGCCCCCATGAGCACAATCCGACTATCCTTCATGGACTTTACCGTGACATCTTTGAAAACCACACCCAGTGCTGCTTCTGCATCCGCAGCAGTAACGTTATCCAGTTTCACTACCTGATATATCTCGGAAGCGCTTGTCCCGGAAATTGAGGCTGCGGTAAAATCCAACTGATCGATGAAAGATTTAGCGGCCTTGATTCGTGAAATTGAACCCACCAGCAGTACCCGGCCATCGACCGTCTTAACCTGCACGTCCTTATACATTACCCCCAGCGCAGCCTCGACATCAGCCGGACTGATCTTTTGTAATGTCAAAATTGCGATCTGTTGATTTTGCACACCGTATTGGTCATCGAGCGCCTTGGCGGTATTCACCACGTAGGTGCCATTGACACTTCGGTATGAATACTCGGTCATGCCGGTGATGACAGACAACGCTTCATCTACTGTCATGTCGCTCAGGCGTAAGCTGATTGGGCCTTTGACCGTCGGTGAGATTACGATGTTTGTCCCCGTCGCGGTAGCCAGAGCCTGCAGTACTACCGGCAATTCAGCATTGACGAAATTCAATGACTGAATCTTCGTTTCTGCGTACGCCGAGCTTACTGCTACTGTCAATGCCAGAATAATTGCGACCTTAGCCGCCCGGCTCAATCGATAGAGATTTGCGATTATTCGTGCTCCTATCATTTGCTACCTCCTGCTATGATTTGCTTGTTACGTTTCCCATCCGTTACAGACATACTACTATCTGTTATTCTAGTCACGCTCCACCCGGAACCGGGGATCGCCTGACCCTTAACCACTTGATAATACTGACCATTAAACATGCCGAATGCCATCGGGCGCGCCTCTGTCATAATGATTCCGCGGAGTCCAAAATCGGGCACCGGCGGCTCAACATCAGCTGCGAGTAACAGGTTGTACGCTTCTAACACTTCCATCGAAGGCCCTTCTAACGTGAGCATACCGTTTTTAATGGTAACAGTTACACCTGATTTTTCTACAACTGCTTTGGCTGTCTCGCCGTCAATCCACAACAGCTTGTGCGGTTCACTCTTCATTTTAATATCATCAGACGAATAGTCCGTCCTACCATCGGGCAATTTCCCTATTCCTGTTTTTGAGGTACCAGTTGTACCTTCCGAAACCGGTGGTTCAACTGTCACAACATCGTCTTTTTTCTTCTCACCGACAAATGGATCACGAACTATCTCACCGACGAGATTATCTACACTCCTGTTGCGCGCCCAGTCTAAAGGGGCGGACGCTGGTAGAGCATCAACAGTTGTCGTAGATGTTGTAGCCGGCTTGGTTGCGTTAGAAGGTGCCGGGGTTGTCGGTTTGATGGTGAAATAAACTGCAACCAGCAATCCTACCAGCATTACTCCTAATACAATATATTGAATTGTCTGTTTATTCATGCTCATTTCGCCTCCCCTCCCTTCAACTTGGCCGCCTTAACTACATCAGATTCTTTCTGATTCTGCGAGGGAATAATAATCGCATACGTTTCGATCGATGTAGTTATCTGCATCTTGCCATCTTTAATCCCGGAAGGAGTCACCGCAATCGACTTGACGTAAACTAGCTTCTGGAAATTTCGGAGACCATCAAGAAACTTCATCAAACTGGTGTAAGTTCCGTTAATTGTAAGGCTTATCTTCATCACCTGCGTAGCATTAGCCGGAGCCTTCGGGGCTGCGGCGGGTGTCGCCGCGGCTGCATCCGTAGGTGCGGGTGGCGGCGGAGGTGCCTGGCTAGCGAATGGCCCCTTTGTAGGATCAAACGGTTTGATATCACCTGGGTTGATTACAATCAGGTCGTTCCCCGTATTAAAAGCGACTTTCTGAATCTGCTCCAAGTAGGTCGGGAGGTACTTAACGTCTGTTAGATCCTTGTCAAGCTCACCCTGTAATAATATGTTCCGCTCCAATTCCGCTTTCAATTCACCTTTTTTGTCTAACTTCTCTTTTAACTCCTTGATCTGCTTCCTGGTGTCCGCATTGGCGGTCACCTTCTTGGTTACCTCAATCATCTGCATTTGATAACCGACTACTCCAAGGGCCATAATAACCAGGCCTATGGCGATTATGATGACAAGTGCGATAGTGAAACGAGAATTACTCTTTTGCATTATAAGTCTCCTCCTTTCATATCTGCAATTGGAACCGTTACTTCAAAATGTACAGATTTTACTGTGTTGCCCGGGCCAGGCTCAATACTAATGGTACCGACTTTGGTCTTTTCGTTAGCGGCCCAGTCTGTCTTCGACAAGCTGACCATGTACTCTCCCAACGTTTTCTCATCTGGGGCAGAGCCAGCCATCTTGATATCGACACCTTTATCAGTGCTGTTAACAGTGAAACTTGTAATCGTTACACCTGGAAAAGCAAGGCTGATCTTACTGACATCCGCCAGAATGATCATCCACACTGCTTCGCTTACTCGCACTTGATTAATCAGCATAATGTGCGGTTTTATCTTATCAATTTCGCTCTGGATTGCATCGTATTCCTTCTTGGATTCCATCCTTGAATCAAGATCAGCTTTTTGGTATACCTGGTCTCTGCTCTATGTCGCCAAGGATATCCCCGCAGCCACATTGAGACCTATCATCGCAACGAGCACCACTACTACGAACATAGATGACCATCTGATGATGTTCATCTCGCGCAATCGTTTGGCGCGGCGCTCGGCGATCAAGTTAATATTGATCATCGGCGTGGCTCCTTTTCAAATGCGAGCATCGGCTCCCGCAATGCGAGTCCCAAAGCCGTAGAAAGTAGCGGTAGCTGGGATTCCAGACCCTCAGCGCCTTCTGGCAAGAGTAGTGCGCCAGAATGGATTACATTCAATACCTGCACCGGCACTCCGAGTTGTCCGGCAAGGTATTCGCACAGGCCATTCATTTTTGCAGTGCCGCCTGTAAGAATAACTCGCGAGACACCTTGGATGGCTGCTGAATCTGGCGTCCGCTGGTAATCATAGAAAGCGAAGGATCGGCGAATCTCGCGAACAAGCTCTTCCAACTCTGGCTCCAGCGCCCGGCTGGCTTCCTGCCCCAGTGGTGTTAGCATCGCCCGGTCGACTTCATCTGTTACCACCTTAACTTCGTTTTCCTTAACTTCTTCCGCTTGCGATGAACTAATGCCCATTGCAGAAGCGATTGCCTCCGTTAGTGCATTGCCCGCAGATGCTACTGATCGTGTCAGTTTGAAGACTCCATCCGAGACGATAGTGATGGAAGTATAGGTCGCGCCAATATCAACTAATGCCACGGTCTCCTGTACTTGCGACCCCTGCATTAATTCCACTGCGCTTCTCATCAAGGCAAACGGTTCCAGTTCGATGGCAAGTGGTTCTAATCCAGCCTGTTCCAGCGCCTGGACACGACGATCCACCAGATCTCGCGGGGTGGCTGCCAACATGACGTCCATTTGCGGTGTACCATCAGCTGCGCTGGTGCCCAGAATCTGCAACTCCACCAGGCTATCTTCTACCGGGAAGGTTATGTAATTACGCGCTTCCCAGTAAATTGATTTGCGTAACTGGTTCTCTGGCATAGATGGTAGCAATACCTGACGTATTACCACCGAAGGCCCAGCCACCGCGGCAATTGCCAACGGAGTCTGAATCCCTAAAGTCTGCAACAGTGTATGAATTGCTTCAGCTACTGCCAACTGATTATCAACGACACCCAGCTTGATAGCGTCGGGCGGCGTTGGCGTGCTTCCGGCATGTGTCAGCAGGTAACCATTGCGTGTATATACGACTTCCACTACCTTAATTGAGTGGCTGCCGATATCAATTCCCACGGTCTCACTGGTGCCGGAGAATCTGCTCAACAGATTCATATCTGGCAACTCCTCTCCCGATGCGAATACTATGCATCAATCCTGACTCTAGAATATCAACTACTGACATACTACCAGGTTATTTCTTACTAATCAACGCGTATGTACCACTCGTGGTATTGTAGGTAGCTTCCATATTCAGTGTCTTCGCCAGGAAGCTTAACGGAACCATTGTACGGTTTCCAACAATATGTGCCGGTCGTTTCAGGTCTATAATATCGCTATTCACCTTGGCTTGTGCTGATTCAATCTGGACATCAACAAATGACCCATTTGCCCAGGCATTCACTGCCTGATTCTTCTCTAACCAGACTACTACGCCACCCTTGGCTTCAATCAGCATACGCATCGGCACCATCGCTACGTCATTCACTACATACGGTGATGGGTAATACGCGCCGCTGGCAATTACCGGCTTGTTATCTAAGTATATTCTTCCATTCGCCAACGGAACGATAATCTCCTTTTCCGGGACAAATTGAATTCCTGGGTTAAGCTGTTGTAACTCTACCGGGGAACTATGATATGCTTCTGCGATGGAATTGATCGAATCACCTTGTCTGATAATATAGCTGGACTGTGCGCTGATATTTGACCCTATCGGGGTTACATCGATATTTGTTGCAACTGGCACACTAGCAATAATCGTTGTAAAGTAACTCGCTGCCTCGGTATCGTTGGCTTGATATGAGCGCGGTAGCTCACTGTAGCTGCTGATGCCAGGATAGTCAATGCTCATGTTAGCCGCACTGACTGATGGCAATGATGCTAATGACAACCAGGCAGGTCGGCTGAACGATGTGCCAGCTTTGGCATAGCCAGCAACTTCATTATGTCCCGGCTGGCCAGGGGTGATCTCATGGGTGCGGGTGGTAGAAGTGTAAGCGGCGTAATTGTTGACTTCACCATTCCCTGTCTGGCGGCGGGGCGCGGCAAACATCCCTTGCACCGGGGCAATGATTGTTCTTTCCGCTACTCCTGGAGTATTGGGGGATGCCGGTACACCGAAACTGGTTTCGCTCTTAATATTCCCAGCACCTACCGTTGAATATGCTTGCGGCGTCTTCGGCACATTCGGATTAATAGTCCGGGCATTTGCAACATCAGAAATCACCGCATTGTGTGCAGGCATTTTACTTCCCGGCGTTACCGCCAGGATAGTCATCGTCGAATTGTATTGAGGGGTTCCTACATTGGTTGATGCAGTGGCTACAGCTGGCGACATTGGAACAGCGTAGTTACTGCCTGAATAATTATTCCCGACTTTTATCGAGGCCATCAGTATCGGTAAGACTTTTTCGTCTGGTGATATCGGCCTACTATTAACCGCGCCCGCCACTATTGCAACATTTCCGGGTAATCCGGCTACCGGCTGCTCGGTGAGATTCACCATCAAAGCATTATTTTGTGGGCTGCCCGAGGTGAGCAATTGGTGCGCTGGTGTGTCATTCAGGTTGATGTTCGGCATAGTTGTGGCCATTACCATTCCGAGTGGATTAGTCGAACCAATAGTTGTTCCACCGTTCGCAATGGCGGCATTCAGTACCGGTGTTGTAGCCAATGCCGGACTTACTTTGTTAACGATCTCCTTCGGCAATGTAGTATAGGTCGGAAATTCGCGGCCTAACATTGGATTCATGGCATCGACCGGAGCGCCGACCGTCAGCTGTGCTGGCGAATATGCATTGTAACCGACCGCCGGGACAATGATCGGATTGCGCATCGGTGTATATGACGTATAGGTATTCAATGGAGCCAGAGAATTTCCCTTATATGCCAATGCCATCGGGGTAGTTAACCCATATGCGCGCAATGGTGATGAGCTGGCAAATACGTTGTTCAGTGACTTATTACTTACAGGTACCAGCGCGATGAGATCCTGCAAAATGCCGGGGGTATACATCTTCGGGCGTGCTGACAGGCCATAAGCCAGCATGGGGACGCCGTAATCTGCGCGGGAGGCGAAGGGCATGTCATTTACGCTACCGAGCATTGTCGGATGGGATAACCCCAGATAATCATTTAGATTGATCGATTTCGTCGAAGGGTACAGGTTGTTTAAGAACGTCTCAACTCTCTGTGATGGATCGTGCCCTACTCTTACTGCGACCACCGGGCTGACTGCACGGTTATCAGATATATCGAGAGCTGAGGCGGATAGAACATATTCGCCGGGAGTTAGTTTCGCTTTAATTGGATCCCAGGAGATCGTGTATGGGTATTCACTGGTGATACCGTAGGGGACATTGTTGACATACACCGTGATATATTTGATGCCGGCATCACCTGATGCTTCTACTTTAATATTTACCGGGCCGACGATCTCTGCCCCATTTGTCGGGCTGATGATCCGCACAGTAGGAGGAGTGACCTTCTTGGGAGCGATGGTATTCTGCAGATAGAAACTCACCTGACGCTCCGCATAACGACCGCGGGTATCGGACAGGCGAATGTTAAATACGTGCGTACCAGGCTCCAACATCGGAGTATAGACACTTAGATCACCGTCGATGCGGAAGGAATAAGACTGCCCCGGCTGGGCTTTGGCTAGATTAACATCACCCTTTATGAAGCGACGCCCATCGATGGTAGTCTCGTAATGATTAATTTGTGCGTCAATGGGATTGACGAACTGCACGGCCACCGGAAAGGCCGAAGTGGAGATGGGATTATTGGGCAACGGCAGTAATAACTGCATTTGCATGCCACCATCTTGTGCCTGCACCGGAACGACCACGGCTAATAACGTGAGCGCGAGGGCAACTACAAACAACCCGAACTGAGATCGACTTCCCATCATAATTCCTCCTGGCGGCGCGGCTTACACCTGCGATCTATGACGTCTATTTTCCGACTCATAGCGGTTTGCCGATCCACTGGTTGTACACTATTGTTTAAATTATCATAAGAACGGGTCTAAGTCAATATCTTTTTCAATGTTTGAGAAAATAGACAAGTCTTCATTTTTTGTTGGGGCACATGGCATGTGCCCTCTATACGGGATATGGGATTATATGACCAATTGTAAGGTATGATTACGACATGGGCACAAGCCTTTTGCCCCTATAATCGGGTTGTTGTTTGCTTGCCGCTCAATTTTTCGGCTTACAATTATGTACAGATTCTCTGCGTGCCGATATTTCAACCCCACTACCCCAGCACCTTCTCCAACGCGGCAACGAATTTTTTATTTTCCGCTTCCGTCCCGAAGGTCACCCTGATCATTGTCGGGTAGCCGAAGATGTCGCCAGTGCGTACGATCACTCCCTGTTTCAGCAACTGCTGGAACACCTCACGGCACGGTTTGCCGGTATCTACCAGCACAAAGTTGGCCTCACTGGGGACGTAGGTAAGACCCAGCCGATCAAACGCGCCATAGAGCAGCACCTTGCCCGCTTCGTTGGCGGCGATACTACGCGGGATCTGCTCGGGATCGTTGAGGCTGGCGATGGCCGCCCACTGCGCCAGATTCGCCACGTTGAATGGCTCGCGCACCTGGTTCAACGCCGTCATCACCTCCGGGCGGCTACTCACTCCATAGCCGACGCGCAAACCTGCGAGGGCGTAGATCTTCGAAAAGGTGTGCAACACGATGACGTTTTTGCCCGCCTTCACATACTCCATCGCCGAACCAAAGGCCGGGTTGGTCGCATACTGATAATATGCCTCGTCCAGCACCACCAGCACGTGCTCCGGCACGCGTGCAATGAAGGAATCCACTTCCGCCTTAGTATTCACCGCTCCAGTGGGGTTGTGCGGGTTGGCGATATACAACAGTTTTGTGTTGGGGGTGATCGCTGCCAGCATCCCCTCCAGATCATGAGCGAAATCAGCGCGCAGCTCCACCTTCACCGGGACAGCGCCCATCAATAAGGTGCTGATCTCGTACATACTGAAAGGCGGGTCGCCCATCACCACTTCGTCGCCCGGCTCCAGATAGGCAGTGGCGAGGAAATGCATTACCTCGTCGCTGCCGCGTCCGGCGATTATCTGCCCGGCTTCCACGCCGAGAGTAGCCGCCAGTGCTGTGCGTAATTCAAAGCTATCGTTATCGGGATAGAGGCGGACATCACGCAGGTGCTCCTGCATCGCCGCAACTGCCAGCGGTGACGGCCCCAGCGGGTTCTCGTTCGACGCCAGTTTGATGATCGACTTCGGATCCAGTCCCAACTCACGTGCCACTTCCTCAATCGGCTTCCCCGGCGAATACGGCGTAATCGCGTCAATAGCTGCTCTGTATGATGTCTTACTCATTGGTTCTCCTATCGCATAACTCTTTGCACTATTTTATCTCTTTCTCCTTTTAGAAGCAAACCATAAGGTCTGGTCAATCATTCAATAAAATGCTCTCTGTGCTTCTAATTCACAGGATTTCAGGATACGACAAAGATATCAAGGATAAAATATATATCTTATCCTTCCAATACACACTATCCTGTATATCCTGTGAATTAAAACTATACAATCAACTGCTACGTAACAAACATTTAACAATTCGACACATCCCGGCAATCTGCGTACACAGCCGCGCAACATTGAGTGGATATCATATAAACGTAACCTTCACACTTGCGTGGAGATATTGTATCCAGAAAGGGAGGAGTAACGATGAAAAAGATGAGAGAACACCTTGAAGGTATCTCGATGTGGCGACTGGCAATTCTGGTCGCTATGCTGCTGACGCTGGGCGCGGTAGCGATGGCACAGGGGGCAGGCGCTGATGTGCTGCCTATGGATGCGCAAGCCATTACCGATGCTGTAAAAGATGCGAAGTCCGCTGGTGTTTCAGCGGGAGATACCGCGTGGATGCTCATGGCCACCGCGCTGGTACTCCTCATGACTCCGGGGCTGGCGCTCTTCTACGCAGGTATGGTACGCCGCAAGAATGCACTCGGAACTATCATGCAAAGCTTTATGGCCATGGCAGTCATCAGCATTCAATGGGTATTGATCGGCTACACGCTGGCCTTTGGCCCCACCATTAACGGGTGGATCGGCGGCATGTCGTGGGCAGGTTTGAACGGCGTCACCGGCGTGCCCAATGCCGATTATGCGGCGACCATTCCGCACTTGGTCTTTATGGCGTTCCAAATGATGTTCGCCATCATCACCCCGGCGCTCATCTTCGGCGCAGTGGCAGAACGTATGAAGTTCAAGGCTTTCATAATCTTCCTGCTGCTCTGGGCGACCATTATCTATGATCCGCTGGCACACTGGGTATGGGGCTTCAACGGCTTGTTGCGCCCTGGGCAATTATTCGCCCAACTTGGCTTCGGCAGTGGCGCCATGGCTTTGGACTTCGCTGGTGGTCTAGTAGTGCACATCTCGGCTGGTATCACCGCACTGGTGGCAGCGCTGGTACTCGGCAAGCGCCGCGGCTATCCGCATGAACCAATGCCACCGCACAACCTGCCCATGACCGTTCTCGGCGCTGCTCTCTTATGGTTCGGTTGGTTCGGCTTCAATGCCGGCTCTGCTCTGGGAGCCAATGGATTGGCGGGCTACGCCTTCGTCAACACCAATACCGCCACTGCCGCTGCAGTACTGGCCTGGGTATTTATCGAATGGATGCACCATGGCAAGCCGACTGTCCTCGGTGCGGCCTCCGGCGCGGTGGCTGGCCTGGTCGCCATTACCCCTGCTGCTGGCTTTATTCAACCGTGGGCGGCCATCCTTATCGGCCTGGCGGCTGGTGGTATCTGTTACGGAGCCGTCAATCTGCGCTTCAAGCTCGGATACGATGACAGCCTCGACGCTTTTGGCGTACACGGCATCGGTGGTATGCTCGGCGCTATTCTCACCGGTGTCTTCGCCACCACCGCAGTCAACCCGGCGGGCGCCAACGGACTGCTCTACGGCAACCCGGCGCAATTGGGAATCCAATTGTTATCGGTTTTGATCTCGGTAGTATTCTGCGGCGTGGGCGCATTCCTGCTGCTCAAGCTTACCAGTCTGGTCACCGGCGGCCTGCGCCTCTCCAAGGCCGAGGAAGCCGAAGGTATGGATATCAGCGAACACGGCGAGAATGGCTACAACCTGGGCGACATCCCACTGGGACACGGCGGCAGCCCCGCCCCGGTAGGCCATCACCCCGCCCCCATTCCCTCGCTGGCAGCAGCGAAGGCCATGGAGTAACCGGGGGAACCAAAAGGACGTATAGGGGCACAAGGCTTGTGCCCCTAATCGTAACCAAACAAGGAAGTCAGTCATGAATTGAATAACCCGTTATCTGGGCACATACCATGTGCTCCTACAGAAAAAGGAGGAACTTAAGATGATGAAGATCGAAGCGATCGTCCGCGACGGACTGGTCGATGAAGTGAAAGATAAGCTGGCAGAAATCGGCATTGCCGGCATGACAGCCTGGGAAGTACGCGGCTTTGGCCACCAGAAAGGCCAAACCACCACCTACCGCGGTGCCGCCTACACAGTAGACTTCCTGGCCAAAGCGAAGATAGAGCTGGTGGTAGCGGACGAGGATACCGATAAAGTGGTGAACACCATCATCAACACCGCCCGCACCGGCAGCATCGGGGATGGCAAAATATTCGTTTACCCCATCGCCCAGTGCATCCGCATCCGCACCGGCGAAACCGGCAAAGGCGCGATCTAACGAACAACTGAATACGGTCTGAACAGCAGGGTCTACTCCATCGGGGTAGGCCCTGCTGGTTTGATGAACCCCTGAGAACGCCAATCTCCGCATTGGCCCGTAGCCCGCGCCCGCCGTGGCGCGTGTCAAGTTGCACGCAGGATGCGTGCGCTCCCAGCAACCTACCTCCCACCTCCAGTTGACGTCACCCCCTCATTACCCGCATAATTTACCGGGGGACTTATTGTGGATTTAATATTGACGGGGAATCAGGCTATTGCGCGTGCTGCACGCGATGCGGGGGTGGCGTTGGGGGTCGGGTATCCGGGCACGCCCTCTACTGAGGTTTTGGAGACGCTGGTGACACTGGAGGGTGGACACGCGCAGTGGGCACCCAATGAGAAGGTGGCGCTGGAGGTGGGCATCGGGGTATCCTTCGGCGGGGCGCGCGCGCTGGTGACGATGAAGCATGTGGGCGTGAATGTCGCCGCGGACCCGCTTTTCACCGCTGCCTACACGGGCGTTGCCGGTGGACTGGTGGTGATGGCCGCCGATGACCCCGGCATGCACTCCTCGCAGAATGAGCAGGACAGCCGCCACTTCGCCCGCGCGGCCAAGCTGCCGATGCTGGAGCCGTCGGACTCGCAGGAGGCCTACGATTTCACCCGCCTGGCTTTCCAGCTCTCCGAAGAGTACGACACCCCGATAATGCTGCGCACCACCACACGCCTCTCGCACGGCAAAAGCACCGTCCACGAGGCACCCGCGGAGACTGACCTGCCGGCACCGGTAGCGCCGCAGAACCCGCAGAAATACGTGATGGTCCCCGGCTTTGCCCGCGCCCGCCACCTGGTGGTGGAAGACCGGCAGGTGCGTATCCAGGAATGGGCGGAGAGCGCGGATATCACCAAAACCGAATACCGCGATAAAAAGATCGGCATCATCACCAGCGGCGTCACCTACCAGTACGTGCGCGATGTCGCCCCGGAGGCGAGTACGCTGAAGCTGGGCATGGTGAACCCGCTGCCGATGGCGGCAATTATCGCTTTTGCCAAAGAGATTGAAACCTTATATGTAGTAGAGGAGCTGGACCCGATTATTGAAGAACAGGTACGCGCTGCCGGTATCACTGTCATCGGCAAGGCGAACTTCCCCATCTTCGGCGAGCTGCTCCCCGGCATTATTGCCAAAGGCTTGGGGCTAGAAGTGAAACCCTCTGCTACTGCCACCTCTGGTCTGCCCACGCGCCCGCCCAGCCTCTGCCCCGGCTGCCCGCATCGTGGCGTTTTCCTGCTGTTAAAGAAAAACGGGCTGACGGTGAGTGGTGACATCGGTTGCTATACGCTGGGCGTCTTCGCCCCTCTCAATGCCATGGACACCTGCGTCTGCATGGGCGCATCGGTCGGCGTGGCGCATGGGCTGGAGCGCGCGGGGCTGGATCCCGCGAAAATCGTTGGCGTCATCGGCGATAGCACTTTCCTGCATAGCGGCATCACCGGCGTGCTGGATATGGTGTACAACGGCTCCCACGGCACTATCATGATCCTGGACAATAGCATCACCGCCATGACGGGGCGGCAGCAGCATCCAGGCACCGGCAAGACCCTCGACGGCATGCCCGCCCCCTCTGTTGACCTGGAAGGCCTACTGAAATCCCTCGGTGTACAGGATGTGACAGTGCTCGACCCCTACGATTTAGCCAACACCGAGGCAGAGCTTAAGCGCGCGCTGGCCTATCCCGGTGTCTCGGTAATCATCGCCCGTCGTCCGTGTATGCTCATCCCGCATGAGATTCGGCCCAAGCTCACGGTAGACGCCGACCTCTGCAAGCGCTGCGGCAAGTGCCTACGCCTGGGGTGCCCGGCCACCGGCAAAATAGCCGAGGAGTACAACGGCAAAACCCGCTACCTGCCGGTAATTGACGCGCAACTCTGCAACGGTTGCGGCGTCTGTGCGCAACTGTGCGCCTTTGGGGCGTTGAAGGTAAAGGAATAAATCATGCCATTAACAACGAACATCTTGATAGTAGGCGTAGGCGGGCAGGGGATTGTGCTGGCCGGGGATGTCATCGGGCTGGCGGCGCGGCTGAGTGGGTTGGAGGCGAAAGCTTCCGAGATTCACGGTATGTCGCAACGCGGCGGGTCGGTGGTCTCCGAGGTGCGCTATGGGATACATGTCTCCTCGCCGCTGATTCCCCCGCCCGGCGCCAACTTTGTGCTGGCTTTCGAGATGCTGGAGGCGCTGCGCGGGCTGGAGCGGATGCGCCCCGGCGGGCTGGTTATCGCCAACCGGCAGCGCATCACCCCGGCGTCGGTCACCTACGGCAGCGCCGTCTACCCGGAGGACGCCGAGGAGCAACTGCTGGCCGCCTGCCCCAAAGCGGTGATCATCGACGCACTGGCGGAGGCGCAAGCCGCGGGCAACGCGCGCGCCGTAAATAGCGTACTGCTGGGGATGCTGGCGCACCACACGGCACTACCGCGCCAGAACTGGGAAACAGCGCTGGCGCAGACCGTGAAGCCACAGTATGTAGAGGTAAACCTCGCCGCTTTCGCGCGCGGGTATGAGCGGGCGGAGCGTAATGTATAGTGCATAACAGACCCAACTACCGCTATGCGGTAGTTGGGTTCACTGCACATAGCGATGATTTTTTGCCATTTCCTCCACAAACTTTTAAATACCGTGATATAATATTGCATTAGTATCCTACCCGGGAGGTCTATCATGCGATACAAGATATCCATGCCACGCGGCTTCGGCGTTGTAGAGGCGATTATTGTCGTTGCTGCGTTGGTGATAGTAGCCGTTATCCTGTTCCCGGTATTAACGCCAAGCAATCAAAAAAATACCACGGCACTTCACTGCACGAATAACCAACGCCAGATCGCCCTTGCATGGTCGGAGTATGTCCAACGACATGATGAAACCTTCCCTGATGCCAGTATTGCCTGGACCCTATTTAAAAAAGAAAATGCACCAGTTTATAGATGCCCAGATCATAGTGCTGCAGTGAATGGATACGTGTTCAATGCGAGACTCAGCTAAAGAAAGCTGAGCGATCTTAGCTATCCCCTCTCAACCACTTGTTTCTTAACTGCTGACGGAAAAAGCAGTGAAATTTCTGGGACATACGCCAATGTAGCCTATGATCAAACGAATATTGATATGAAGCGGCACAAACCTTATTTTTGTAGTAGCTTCTTAGATGGTCATGTAGAATATTTGAAGGGGAAGGATATCACCACCTGGCTCTCAGCAAAGAGCCAGCAATACACGTCGCAGACTTGCCCAGCCGGGGTGGCACAGCCGGTTACCACCACCTTCGCATCGGCAACCTGGGCTGTGACCAGTGGCGTGGTGGATGACGTGAGCGGGCTGCCGAAGGCGGATATGCTGGGTGGGGACGTGACCTTTAGCAAGGCGGGTAGCTATACCATTACCGCCACCGGGTCGGCGGTGGTTGCGCCACCTACTACGGTTTATGAGTTCAGGGTGAAGTAAGAAGTCCCCGTAGCATGGGCGTCCCACCCATGAGAACGGGGATTAACACCACGCGCTAAAGCACGTGGCTATAAGATCATGCATCCTGAAGGGCGCTGGACATTCGATTCCGAAAAGTCCGCGAAGGCGAACGAACGGCGCGTAGCGCCCTGCAGCCGGGATTTCAATCCCAGCGGAAAGAGGTTTTGCATTTACCTCAAATGTGGTATGGCAGGAATATCGTTTTTAGCGATAATCCGTCCTCCCTGGCCTGACCATGAACGACCAGGCGAACAGGAGGGACGCTAAAAAATCTATACTTGGGGGAGGTATGGACAGTATCTCATATTGCTGATATTCTATCCTTATTATGTGGACGAGATATCTCTATATAATGTTATTGTTATATTTCTCTATGGGGTGAAAATCTGATGTCGCAGAAACCCTTAGCCCAGCCGTTCACGAATATGCGCCAGGCTATCGTATTGAACACTCGAAAACCAGCCTTGAAACTTGGGACTTAAAACTGTCTTGCAGGAGAAAAGCCATGTCAAACACCGGCCATAGTTCAACCATTTACAACCCTCTATATGAATGCATGGAACGCGAGGAGATGCGGGCGCTGCAACTGCGCCGCATGAAGGACGTGGTCTCGCGCGTCTACAATCATATCCCGGCCTACCGCCAGAAATGCGAGGAGCTGGGCGTCACTCCGATGCACATGCAGACGCTGGCCGATATCGCTCACTTTCCCTTCACCATCAAGACAGACTTCCGCGATAATTACCCCTACGGCATGTTCAGTGTGCCCATTGAGGAAGTAATCCGCATTCACATGTCCAGTGGCACCACCGGCAAACCCACAGTG
Organism: Armatimonadota bacterium; assembly: GCA_038248345.1. Classification (GTDB taxonomy): domain Bacteria; phylum Armatimonadota; class Hebobacteria; order CAIYQO01; family CAIYQO01; genus CAIYQO01. The sequence continues at coordinate 31,152 of JBBRXO010000002.1, forward strand.
GTAGGCTATACCAGGAACGACATCGACCTGTGGTCACAGGTGATCGCGCGTTCCCTCGGATGCGCAGGCGTCACCCGCAAAGACATCGTGCAAGTATGCTACGGCTACGGGCTTTTTACCGGTGGCCTGGGCATACATTACGGGGCGGAGTTGTACGGCGCCACCGTTATCCCGGTTTCGGGTGGTAACACTGCCCGCCAGGTGATGTTGATGGAGGATTTCGCCTCCACCGTCATCGCCTCCACTCCCAGCTATGCGCTGTATCTGGCCGAGGTCGCCGCCGAAGCGGGGGTACTCGACAAGCTGAAACTACGCATCGGCATCTTCGGCGCCGAGCCGTGGTCAGAGGGGATGCGCCGGGAGCTGGAGAGCAAACTGAAGCTGAAGGCGCTGGATATTTACGGCATGTGCGAGCTGATAGGCCCGGGAGTGAGCAATGAATGCGAACACCAGCAGGGACTGCACATCTTCGAGGATCACTTCTACCCGGAGATCATCAACCCGGATACCGGTGAAGTACTCCCCGAAGGGAGCATCGGTGAGCTGGTGGTGACCACCATGACCAAAGAGGCGGTGCCCATCATCCGCTACCGCACGCGCGATATCACCTCGCTCAACTACGAGAAATGCTCCTGTGGCCGCACCATGGTGCGTATGGATCGCGTCACCGGGCGCAGCGATGATATGCTCATCATTCGCGGCGTCAACGTCTTCCCGTCGCAGATTGAGGATGTCTTAACAACCATCGAAGGAACCGCACCGCACTACCAGCTACATGTGCGTCGCGAAGGCAACCTGGATGAGATGGAGCTATGGGTAGAGGTAACCGAGGCGGTGCTCAACGACGAAATCCGCTCGCTGGAAACCCTCAGCCGTCGTATCGGCAACGCGCTACAAAGCGTCCTCAACGTCTCCTGCCGCATAAAACTGGTAGAGCCAAAGTCAATCCAGCGCAGCGAAGGCAAAGCGAAACACGTTATTGACCATCGCGTGCTGTAAATCATGTTTGAAGGTTCGGAGACATGACCACTTGAAATATACGGTAACAACCAGGGTAACAGCCATCGATAACCACCTCGTATGCGGGGTGGCATAAAGTGAGTCAGTTACTCTTCCCTTGCGCAGTTATCATCTTTTTTGGCATCACCTTTTTTCTGCGTTGGCGTCGAAAACAAATAGAAGATGCTATGCGACGGGAAGATTATGCCAAATGCCAGCGTATTCTGGCGCGTGATCCACGCAACGCAGCGGCCTACGCTATGCTGGGGGAGTTACTGGAACGGGACGGCAAACCTGCAGAGGCGTTGAAGGCCTACGAGGCGTCGTTGGCTAACGACCCCAAACAAATAAATATGAATTACCGTGTGGAGTGCCTGCAGGATGAGCAGGCATTGCGGGAAAGTGGGCAAATACGGTGCCCGCTTTGCCGCACCATTCAGGTAAAAAGCCCCGGCAGATGCTGGCAATGCGGCACTGTGTTGCACATGCGCGGTGCCGTGCTGCAAAGCTTGGGGTATCGCGGTATTATTATATTCGCTCTGCTGCTTATTTGCCTGGTTTCAGCATACGTTTTTGCTGCTCTGCATAAACCTGATCTGGCTTATGGAGCAATAGGCGGCTTTCTCTTCTGCATATTGGGGTTGATCATCAACCATAGATTTGGACGACGTAAAAACAATTAGGAGGCTAGTTATGCGCTACTTGTATATACTTTTGCTTTTCACCTGTGGAATAATCGTCGATGCTATACCCACCCAACTTGGCCCCACCGGCGCGGTAACCCTGCCGGGGGCAGAGTGTCTCACCGGCTTTGTGACGGCGGCAGATATCATCGATAATACTAACCAACGCGGGCGTTTATTGCGCGTCAATTATGGCACAGGTGATGCCGAGGTCGGCCTGCTCTATGGCGCAGATGACGGCAGCACTAGCGGTGTGAATGGCAAACTACGCCTCACCCCGCACAACGCCGAATTCCCGGCTGCCGTTGGGATTGCCTACCGTGAATACCCCTATTTCAATGAACGCGTCATCTATGCGGCGGTCGAGCATCAGTTCATCTCCGATGTCAAAGCCACCGTCGGCGTCCAACACGCCCAGATTCATGCCATAACTGGAAATGTCACCGGAACCCGCGGCTACCTCGCCGTGACCGTGCGAATGCCACGTAACGAAGAAGTCTGCGGAGAAATCCAGACCTTTGGCGATTCACTCTATGAAAGTAGGGCCATCGCCTCAGTGCGCTACACCAAACATTATCGCCTTTATGACTATTCCATCGGCACCACCAACGCCAACGGAATCCTCGGTGGCGACCGCCAGAACCTCTTCGCCGGGATGAGCGTGGCGTGGCGCTAGCGCTTTTCTCTACTTGCCCTTTCCCTCCCCGCATGGGTACAATGAAACATGCTTATCGATGCCAATGGATTGTGTTTGCGGGAGCAGATTGAAGCGCGGGAGGATCTTATGCTGGCGCCGGAAGCTGCGCGCAGCATCTACTCGCGTGGGCGGCAACGCCCTGAGCTACCCTGTCCTTTTCGCACCGACTTCCAACGTGACCGTGACCGGATATTGCATAGCAAATCATTTCGTCGCCTGGCGGGGAAGACGCAGGTCTTCGTCTCCCCGCGCAATGACCACGACCGCACCCGCCTGACACACAGCTTGGAGGTATGCCAGGTGGCGCGCACGGTAGCGCGGGTATTGCGACTGAACGAAGATTTAACCGAGGCAATAGCGCTGGGACATGATCTGGGACACAGCGCCTTCGGTCATGCGGGCGAGACGGCGTTGAATTTAATTTATCAGGAGTATGACCCGGACGCGCACTTCCACCATGCCGAGCAGAGCCTGCGCATGGTAGACCTGCTGGAGCGTGACGGGCGCGGGCTGAACCTTACCTGGGAAGTACGCAACGGCATTGCCCATCACAGCAAAGGTGAAAAAGACTGGCCACAAAAGAGCAGCTGGCGTGCGGCAACACTAGAGGGGCAGCTGGTCGCACTGGCAGATCGTATCGCCTACAGCAGCCACGATATCGACGACGCCATGCGTGCCGGGCTGCTCACCCTCGATCAATTCCCCGCTTTCATCGTGAATAGCCTGGGCACCACCCACTCCGCCCGCCTCACCGCGATGATCGGCGATATCATCAATGCCAGCCGTGACCTCTTCTTCATCCGCATGACGCCGGAGATGACGGAGATCACCAACGAATTGAAGAACTTCATGTATCTGAATCTCTACCTGTCCCGCAGCATGGCCCCCCGCGTGCGCCGTAGCGTGGATGAGACCATCACTGGCCTCTTCCGCCATTACATGGATCACCCCACCGAGGCAGACATCTCCCCCGATAACGACACCAGAGCCCGTGCCCGCCTGGTCTGCGACTTTATCGCCGGGATGACCGATGACTATGCCCGCGACGCCTGGCGCGGGGTGAAAAGGAAAACACGGTGAGTTTACCAACAATAAAATCCCCTCTCATCCTCACCGGCGCTTATGGCAGCGGGAAGACGGAGTGTGCGCTGGCGCTCTCGATTACACTGGCGCGTGATGAAGCGGTGACATTGATCGATATGGATTTCGTCACCCCCTATTTCCGTGCGCAGGATCTGCGGGCTGAGTTGGGCGCGGAGGGCGTTACGGTAATTTCGTCGGATCTGCGCACCGCTGCCATTGATTCTCCCAGCATCCCCCCGGAGGCGGCGGAACATATCCTGCATCCGCGCGGGCACACGGTGATCGACCTGGGCGGTGACCCGACGGGCGCGGTGGTGCTGGGGCAATACGCGCCCTACCTGCACAACTATGATATGTGGGCGGTGGTGAACTTCAGCCGCCCCACCACCCCTACCCCGGCCATAGCCTCAGTACTGCTGCAGGAGATTATGTCGCAAACCCGCATGAAAATCACCGGCATCGTCAGCAACACCCACCTTGGCCAATTCACCACCGCTGAAGATGTGCTGGAAGGGCTGGCGGGTGCCCAAATTCTGGCCAAACTCCTCCACATACCGGTGAAACTATTATGCCTGCCACCGCATATTACGGTAGAAACTGACTTGCCCACACTACCTATTACACCGCGATTACTAAGGCCGTGGGAATAGTCTTAACCCGGATTTTCTTGATTATTAGGATTTTCCTGATAATTTACTGCTTGGGGGAGTATCTCATCGACCCAACGGTCCAGTTATCAGGTAAATCCTTAAAATCCTACAAATCTGGGTTCTGACAAAATCCTACCCACCACTAGTGTCTCCCACGCCTAGCGCGCACATTAGTAGCGTATCAAAAGAATAAAATGGTTTGCAAAGCTTGACTCGTGCATCCGCTACGTGCTAAGCTAATACTGGTTTGGGCGATTTAGAGATCGTCAAAACCATCGTGTTGAGGTATTTTTCTCAACACAATTAGGAGGTGCAAGTTTTGCATTTGGTAAAAAATAACAGTAAGCTCGCCGCGATTTACGGCGTTTTTGTAATATTGATGATGATCTTAAGTCCGTTTCTCACGGACATTGACACTACCGTTAAGCATGGTGGCGCACTGGCGATGATCTCCCAGGGATTCGCTGCTCCCATCGAACCATTACAGGCGGAAAACATAGCTCCCATAGCCGGGCCGCAAATGACGGCATCAGCAACCTCAACTGTCACCGTCGCCCTTCCCTCTGTAGATACCGCTACTCCAGTAACTGTCGCCCCGCCGGCACCAGTTGCCGAGGTGATTCCTCCAGAGGCTAAAAAGACCATCGTATCTGCTAGTGAGCTCTTTGCCGAACGTACCCGCATAATTCAGGAACGGGCAGCTAAAGACAGCGGTGAAGTACTGGTAGCCAGCGCCCGTGAATTCACCGGCACACCCTATTCGTGGGGCGGCACTTCTTCACGCGGCATTGACTGCAGCGGTCTGGTAGTGCGCGCCATGCAAGCACAAGGGATCGAAGTCCCCCACCGCGCCGCCGAACTATACAACATGGGCACCTCCATCTCCCGCAGCGACCTTAAAGCCGGCGATCTGGTCTTCTTCGAGACCGGCGGCAACGGCGTCTCCCATGTCGGCATCTACATCAGCAACAACACCTTCATCCACGCCAGTTCCAAAGCAGGCGTGAAGGAATCGGAGTTAAGCGGCTACTACGCCGATCATTACCTGGGAGCAAGAAGGCTGAATTAGTTCCAAATTCCAAATTCCAAGTTCCAAGGGGCGGCGCGTATGCGCCGCCCTTTTTTTATTATTTGAATCAGCACATGGCTTGGAACTTGGAACTTGGAACCAAATATGCTACCATACCTCCATGCCGAAGAACATCATTTATGTCTGCTCGGAATGTGGCTGCCAGCAACCGCGCTGGGCGGGGCGCTGCCCGGACTGCGGGGCGTGGGGCGCGCTGGTAGAGGAGGCCGTTGCGGCTGTGGTGAAGACCAAGTCCGTCAGCGGCAAGCCGATAAATGTCCTCCGCGCCTCCTCCGCCATTGCCATCAGCGATGTGCCGCCGGGGACAGAGCCACGCCGTGAAACAAAGCTGAGCGAGTTTGACCGCGTGCTGGGCGGCGGCGCGGTGCCGGGGTCATCCATCCTGCTCGCCGGTACTCCAGGGGTGGGCAAATCCACTTTATTGCTCCAGGTGGGCTACGCGCTGGCGTGTGCCGGGCATCGTGCGCTCTATGTCACCGGGGAGGAATCGCTGCCGCAACTGCGCATGCGTGCGGAACGGCTGCGCACCATCCATGAGGAAATGCTGGCACTGGCGGAGACCGAGCTGGAGTCTATCCTGCAGCACATCGCGCTGCTGCAGCCGGCCTTTGTGGTGGTGGATTCCATCCAGACCACCTTCGACGCCGATATCGAATCCGCGCCGGGCGCAGTGAGCCAGGTGCGCAATGCCGCTATGCGGCTCATCCGCGCCGCCAAAGAATCGGGGGCGACAATCCTGCTCATCGGGCATGTTACCAAAGAGGGGCAGATCGCCGGGCCGCGCGTACTCGAGCATATGGTCGACGTAGTGCTGGAGCTGGAGGGCGACCGCGACTTCAGCTACCGCATCTTGCGCGCGGTAAAGAACCGCTTCGGCTCCACGCATGAGCTGGGCATCTTCACCATGAATGACCGCGGTATGGTGGAGGTCCCCAACCCCTCCGCCGCTTTCCTCAGCGAGCGCCAGACTGGCATGAGTGGTTCGGCGGTGGTGGCGATGATGGAGGGGACGCGGGCATTGCTAGCCGAGGTGCAGGCGCTGGTGACGCCCAGCGGTGGGTTCGGCGCACCACGGCGCAACGCCAACGGCATCGACATCCGCCGCGTAGCGCATATCCTGGCCGTGCTGGAGAAGCGCGCGGGGATGCCACTCGGGCAATACGATGTATTCATCAATGTTCCCGGCGGGTTGAAATTGACCGAGCCGGCCGCTGACCTGGCGGTGGCGCTGGCGGTGGCGAGTAGTTTCCGTGACGTACCGGTGCAGGCGGGCATGGTCTGCTTCGGCGAAGTAGGGCTGACCGGGGAGATCCGCACAGTATCGCACGCCGACCGCCGCCTCGCCGAGACTGCGCGGCTAGAGTTCACCAGCTGCCTGACCCCGCCGGGCAAATACCCCGGCAAAAAACCCGGCGTCAAATGCCATGCTCTCCACAATATCGAGCAGGCCTTTGAGCTGGCATTGATAAGGTGAGGAATTAGTGGTAAAGTACGCTTTATTACTTGGCAATAATAATCTGATGTCGCGGAATCCCTTCTCCCCGCCCTGAAGGACGATCGGCGTAGCCCACTAGCCCTGTCGTTTACGGCTGGGCGATAGGCTGGCGGGTTTGAACACTATAAAACCTGACTTGGAACTTGAAACTATTTTAACAAGGAGGAAACCCATGAAGATCACGAGTAAACTAACTGGCCCGATGCGCTTCGACACCGATATCCGTGGCCATACAGTAATCGTCGGGCAACCGATGAAGAGTGGCGGTGACGACTCCGGCCCCACCCCACCGGAGCTGCTCGCCACCTCTCTCGGCACCTGCGTCGGCGTCTATGCGCTCTATTTCTGCACTAAACACGACATCGACCCTACCGGCATGGAGGTCACCACCGAGTACGCCAAAGCCGAACATCCCGCCCGCCTGGTAGACTTTGTAGTGACCATAACCGTACCGGCTGGCATCGCCGAAGAAATGAAAGAGCCGTTTTTAGCGACGGTAGAAAAATGCCTGATCCACAATACCCTGCATGAGCCACCGGCGGTGGAGATTAAGGTGGGATGAAGGGGTAGATCATAAGAGAGAGGTGTTTGCAATACTCTTTCCCGCTGGGATTGAAATCCCGGCTGCAGGGCGCTGCGCGCCGGTCGTCCGCCTTCGCGGACTTTTCTGAATCGAATGATAGCGCGCTTTAGCGTACTTGCCGTTGTTAGCCACCTCTTTCAGGGGGTGGCGCCGGGAATCGCAATCCCGCTCTAATGGGCGGGACGCCACTGCTACGGGTAGCGGAACCATGACCATTTGCATTGACGTGGTCTATCCTTAGCTCAACCCCACAATCTCCCCGTTCTCATCGATATCAATATGCGTGCCAGCCGGGTTGCTGGGCAACGAGGGCATGGTGGCCATTTCTCCGACTAGCGGGTAGAGGAAGCCGGCACCAGCGGCGGGGCGGATGTCGCGGATGGGGATGGTGAAGCCGGTGGGACGGCCTTTCAGCTTGGGGTCATGCGAGAGCGAGAGGTGGGTCTTGGCCATGCAGATGGGCAGTTTGTCCAGTCCCCAGGCGGTGTAGCGTTTGATGCGCTCCTCGGCCAGCGGGGTGTAGCTGACGCCTGCAGCGCCGTAGATATTCGTGGCGATGGCTTCGATCTTCTCCTTGATGGTGTCATCGTCGGCGTAGAGCAACTTGAACTCCGATGGTTGTGCGCAGGCGGCGACCACGGCGTCCGCCAGCTCGATACCACCTTCTCCGCCACGTGCCCAGACATCGCTGACGCAGGCGGCAAATGCCCCGGCGGCCAGTGCGCGCTCGCGGATGTAGGCCACCTCGGCAGGGGTGTCGGTGGGGAAGCTGTTGAGCGCTACCACCACCGGGATGCCGAAGAGCAGCATGTTCTCCACCTGCTTCTCCAGGTTGCCGATACCGGCGGCCAGCGCCTCCATATCCTCCTGGCCCAGGCGTGGGTCGAGCGGTTTACCCGGCGTCACAGTATATTTGCCGCTATGCATCTTCAATGCGCGCACTGTCGCCACCACCACCGCGCAGCTGGGGCGCAGCCCGCTCTGCCGGCACTTGATATTGAAGAACTTCTCGGCACCCAGATCCGCGCCGAAGCCCGCCTCGGTGACCACGTAGTCGGCCAACTTCAGAGCGATGCGGTCGGCCAGTACGCTGTTGTTGCCGTGGGCGATGTTGGCGAATGGGCCGGCGTGTACCAGCACCGGCGTACCCTCCAGCGTCTGGATCAGGTTCGGCTTGATGGCGTCGCGCAACAGCACCGTCATGGCTCCGGCACAGCGCAAGTCCTCGGCAGTCACCGGTTCGCCGTCGACGTTAGTGGCGACGATGATGCGCCCCAGACGTTTGCGCAGGTCGTGGATATCGCTGGTGAGCGCCAGCGCCGCCATGGCCTCGCTGGCGACGGTGATATCAAAACCGGTCTCGCGCGGCACCCCGCCACGCCGCTGTACCGGCAGATCAGCACCCAGCCCCACTACGATGTTGCGCAGCGCCCAGCCGTCGCTGATATCCACCACGCGCTTCCAGGTGATTGTTTGCGGGTCAATGCGCAGGGGATTGCCGTGCTTCAGCGAGGCATCGATGAAGGCGGCCAGCAGGTTATTGGCTGCGCCAATAGCATGGATATCGCCGGTGAAGTGCAGGTTGACATCCTCCATGGGCAGCACCTGTGAATATCCGCCCCCCGCCGCCCCACCCTTGATGCCGAAGACCGGCCCCAGCGAGGGTTGCCGCAGCGTGATGCAGGCGCGCCGCCCGGTCTTCGCCAACGCCTGCCCGAGGCCTATTGTGGTTACGGTTTTGCCCTCGCCCAGCGGCGTGGGGGTGATGGCGGTGACCACCACCAGCTTCCCCTCCGGCACCTCCGCCAGCCGCTGCAGGATGCTCAGCTCAATCTTCGCCTTCACACGTCCATATTGCTCCAGCTCCGTGTCCAGAATCCCCAGCACCCCGGCGATCTCGGTGATAGGCCGCGCGGTGTGCGCATGTACGATATCTAAATCAGTCAGCAAATTATTACCTCCAAAAATAGTTCAGGTTCCAATTTCCAAGTTTCGAGGTTGGTTTTGAGTGTTCAACTCGCCCAGCCGTGAACGATAGGGCTTGTGGGCTACACTTATTATCCGCCTATGCGGACTTTTTTGCTACTACGATTACCTGTGTCTATTTGTTCGCCACCATGCACGTCGGTTCCTGTTTTTTAAATGTGGGCTTCGCGCTACCCGGTATTCTATTATCTTTTACCTATTTTTCAGAAATATCGTTGAAAATAGTGGCAAATATTGACCCAAAATACCCGCCATTTTATCGACAAAACCGTTATAATATAAGCAATCAGTAACCAGAAAGTATTTGTTGTCATGATAAAATTACAAGTTGCAGTAATAATGGGCGGAGTATCCAGCGAACGGGCGATTTCACTGCGTAGCGGGGCAAATGCCGCCGCCGCGTTAGATCGGGAAAAATTTGACGTTACCATGGTGGATTTTACCGGTGATGTTGCACAGATTACCGCGTTGGCCGGGGTGGTCGACGTGGCATTGCTGATGTTGCATGGCCCCGGAGGGGAAGACGGGCGTATCCAGGGGCTGCTCGATTTATTACATATCCCCTACACCGGCAGTGGTGTACTCGGGAGCGCATTGGCTATGCATAAGGGTGTAGCAAAGGCGATCTACCGCGATGCAGGGATACCGACACCCCGCGGTATAGTGGCAGAAGCGGGTGACCGATGTCTATCCGAGGCGGTCTTTAGTAATATCGGCTACCCCTGTGTGGTGAAACCCGCCAACGAAGGATCAACTATCGGCATCTCACTGGTGCAGGATGTCGAAGAGCTGGAGGAGGCGCTGGAGCGAGCTTTCCAGTTCGACAGCGAGCTGGTGATCGAGGAGTTCGTGCGCGGCATGGAGATCAGCGTACCGGTGCTGGGCACTGAGGTATTGCGTGCATTACCAGCAGTAGAGATCATCCCGCAAAGCGGGTGGTATGATTACGAGATGAAATACACTGCCGGAGCCACCGAGGAGATATGTCCGGCACGGCTGACGGAAGAGCAGGCAGCACGCGCCGCGGAATTGGCGCTGAAAGCACACCGCGCCTTATGCCTGAAGGGTATCTCACGGACTGACATGATCGTCACCGATTATGACCTCATTGTGCTGGAGACTAACACCTTGCCGGGGATGACCGACACCAGCTTGGTGCCGCTTTGTGCGCGTACTGTGGGTATCAGTTTCAGTGAATTACTAGAAATACTTATCGCCGATGCGCGGGGAATACATAACGGATAATGCGACACAATAACGGGTATAAGCAAAATACGCCATCGGGTAATACTGTAGCTCGTGAGCTAGGGGATCGTGGTATGTCTACCGCTGGTGAGGAAAATAATAATATACCGGGGGAATACCTGGAATCACAACAGGTAACCGCTAACATGCGCTGGCGTCGCCAGCGGTTGGCGTTGTATCGCCGCGTGTGGGCAGTGGCATGGACATTGATACTCGCCTTCCTGGTGGAGGCATGGATCGCGGCGTGGTTTTCGCCGCGCAATTACATCTATCGATTGGAGACACGTAATACTGACTCCATGACGGAAGAAGAAGTTATCCGTCTCGCGGCTGTGAAACCGAAGACAAACTACTTCCGTGTTCCCTTGCAGGAAATCGCTACCCGGATCAAGTCGCAAGATCCGCGCGTGGATAACGTCATCGTTGAGCGTGGAGCCATGGGGACGCTGATATTGACGGTGAACGAGCGCAAAGCGGTATGCCGTCTGGGTACCAGCGAACCGCCGATGTACCTGGATGAAAAGGGCTACCTATTCACGCGACCAATACCAACGCCAAACCTGGTGCCAATTGTCACCGCCATTGAAGCGCCCACGGAGAAAAAAATGGGAGAAAAGCTGACAGAGGCCTACGTTGTGCCGGTGTTGAAAGCGGTCGTGGCATTGCCCGCCAAAACTAACAAAGGCTTCCTTATTGAAGCTGCCAGCTTGAAGGTAGACGAGAAGAGTGGCGCCACCTATGAATTAAGCAATGGCATCATCATCGAATATGGTACCCTCACCTACCCGGAACAGAAGGCGGAGGTAATTAAGAACTTGATCGACAATGCGATAGAAGCAGGCAATGCACCGGAGAATATATTATCCTTGAATGTCACCGGCGTGGATAACAAAATGTTAAGAGGGTCGTACACCCCGCGGACCCCGACTGGGGGGACAAATTGATGAGAGTTTATGTTCCTATAAGTAAACCACAACCATGGGTGTTGCCGGTGACGTTAGTCTGCCTAGCGTTGGGTGCCCTGATCGCCTTGATGATCATCAGCTCCAGCGTGAAAGATGACGCCACCACTAGCGCTTCACTCGGTAAAACACCACAGGAGATCACCGCGCTGCAACAGGAGAACAAGCAGTACGAAGATGAGATCGCCAAGCTACGGGCAGAAAAAGATGAAGCCGTGAAAAAATCATCCACCGCCGCCGAGACCAACCAAGGGATTCAAAAGGAGATGGACGATCTGCGCATGCGCGCTGGCACCGCCTCCATGATCGGCCCGGGCATCGCCATCACTCTCGACGACACCAATAACACCAAATTCCCCTCGGATACCGGAGGCATGAAGGCATTGATCGTGCACGACTGGGACATGCTGATGCTGGTTAATGAGCTGCGTGCCGCTGGCGCAGAGGCCATCAGCGTCAACAACGAACGCGTGGCGGGCGAAAGCCCCATCCGCTGTGTCGGCCCGGTAATAATGGTAAATAGCCACCAGGTGGCCCCCCCTTTCAAGGTTTTGGCCATCGGTAAAACGGACACCCTCTACGGTGCAGTGAAACTGCCGCAAGGGGTGCTGGACAATCTGATGCTGCTGGGCATCCAGGTGCAGGTAGACAAAAAAACCAACATCACCATACCCGCGCTGAATGTGCTACCTCCTATCGAATCCGGTAAAATAGCAACTGACGTTAAGAAGGAGGGTGGCCCCGGCCGTTGACGCCGCTGCCAATACTAATATAAATGTGGCTCCCCATCCTTGCACTTTTCATCGGCTTTATGGCGGTATTCCTGCCGCAACAGCATCTGAATAATATGCTGAAGCCGGAATATACCCCGTACATCGGCATCGCCCTGGTGGCGGGCATCGACTCGATCGTCGGTGCCATCCGCGCGCTGGCCGAGGGGCACTTCAACGACCGCGTCTTCGTCAGCGGCTTTTTCACCAACGCCATTCTGGCCGCTGGCCTGCTTTACCTGGGAAATACACTCCGTATCGAACACGTGGCCGTGGCCATCATGGTGGCACTGGTCTTCCGGATATTCAACAACTTTGGCTTCGTCCGCCGCTTCGTCTTCGCCCGCCTCTTCGAAAAGAAACTAAGCGCAGACAATTCATTCCCGGAGCCGTAGCATGGGGAAAGTGAAAAGGCTTTAAATGGGTATTCTCACCAGTCAGGGAAGGATTATCGGCATCTGGTTCCTCGTAACCAGCCTGATCGGCTTCGTGCATGCATCAGCCATCATGTACATCTTTTCTGTCGTCATCATTGGCGGCTTACTTACCGCCTGGGTGCTGGCCTTATGGGGGGCCAAAGACATTACTATCTCACGTGAGGTTCACGCTTCCACCGTCACCAGTGGTGATCCACTGCCCACTAAACTGAGTATCCATGAGTCCAAAGCGCGCTGGCGCATGCTGGAATTGCACGATAACCACACAAACCTGATTAACAATGAAGCCAGCCATCGGCAGCTGACGCTATTATTGGAAGATACCCGCTCCACCACCGCCACCATTGGCGGCAAAAGACAGCAGATGACGCAACTGGGTGGGAAGAAGCGCGAACTGCTGATACCTGACATGCTCCGCTTCCCCTACCGCGGCCTCTATCGCCTGGGGCCGATTGAACTGCAGAGCTATGACCCCTTCGGCCTTATCTACGTTGTCCGTAAGATTGAAATAAATAAGGAAGTGATCGTCTACCCACGCGCGCTCTCCATGCCCGACGCCCTCCTCACCGGGGCGGGCGGACGGCAGGAATCGGCTATTCGCCCCTCCGGGCGCGCGGGCGAAAGTGCGGAGTTCCACAGTATCCGCCCCTACACCGAAGGCGACGACCTGCGCCGCGTACACTGGAAAGCCTCGGCCCACTCGGATAAAATGGTGGTAAAAGAGTACGAATATCGCAACGCCGGGGCAGTACAGGTGATCCTCGACTTGCAGGGGAACGTCCACGCGGGCAGCAGCTACAATTCGACACTGGAGAAGGCTATCACTCTCTCCTCCTCAATTCTCACCCACGTCATCGCCGCAGGCAACCAGATAGGTCTGTTCACCACTGGCGAGAAGATCATCCAGCTACCGCAGGAATCCGGGCAGCGGCAACTACACCGAGCATTGGAGACGCTGGCGTTGGCAAAAGCCGACGGCACCGCCACCTTGGCACAAACACTATTGAGCAATGAGGCCCCTTCCTCACGTCGCTGTACCACCATCGTTATCACACCTTCGCTGGATGTCAATCTCATTGGCGCACTCTTAAATCTACGCGGCAAATCCGCCCAGCTCTTGTTAGTGCTCCTTGATCCCAGTCAATACCTGATCAATGAGCAACCCGATCCCGCCGCCCGCCCCAATACGCTGAAGGGCATAAGCAATTATTTCGAGGGCCTTGACCTGTTGAAAACCGATTCAAAAAAAGTTGAAGCCCAACGCAATGAACACAAACGCCTGCTGAACGCCGCCATCGCCGCTGGCATCGAGGTAGTATCGCTGGATTCCGAAGCACCGCTAAATAAAGCGCTGCAAGCGATTGGACGGTTTACCTGATTCAGGTCTGCAAGTTGATTCTATCATTGTACTCCAACTCCTTGCCTTCCAATCGCCCAACGGGTACACTGAATGTGTGAATGATATAGAAGTTCTTGATTCCTCATGTTGGCGCGTGCCTGGTACCACTCCGCCGGTCAATTCTCCAGCGTTGCCGATGACGCGGGCGGAGATGACGGCGCGGGGGTGGGAATGTTGCGACATTATCCTCGTCACCGGTGATGCCTACGTCGATCACCCATCTTTCGGCACGGCGATTATCGGACGCTGGCTGGAATATCTGGGTTACCGCGTGGGGGTTATCGCGCAACCAGACCCCAAAAATGTCGATGCTTTTCGCGCGTTAGGACGACCTGCCCTCTGCTGGGGGGTAACTGCAGGGAACCTGGACAGCCAACTGATGAAATACACTGCTATGCGCAAAATGCGTAGCGATGACGCCTACACCCCCGGCGGGCAAGCAGGAAACCGCCCCGCCAATGCCTCTATGGTCTACACCAGTTGCGTACGGCACGCCTACAAGGGTGTACCGGTGATCCTCGGTGGCGTGGAGGCCTCATTGCGGCGCTTCGCCTATTACGATTTCTGGTCGGATGCTGTACGCCGTTCGGTGCTGGTGGATGCCAAAGCCGACCTCATTGTCTACGGGATGGGCGAGCGCGCCATGGCGGAGATCGCGCAACGCCTGCGCAACAACGAACCACTGACCGACATCCGCGGCACCGCCGAGATGCGCAAGTCACTGGACGACCTAACCGACGTGCATGTACTACCTGCCTTTGAAGAGGTAAGTCAGCCGACTCCGGAAGGTAAGCTGGCCTTCTCGCGCATGGCACGTGATATCGACAACTTCACCAATCCTGACCTGGCTACCATGTTGGCACAGCGCCATAATGAGCGCTATCTGCTGGTGCATCCGCCCGCGGCGCCGCTGAGCACCGCCGAGATCGACGTGGTCTATGACTTGCCCTTCACCAGACACCCACACCCGGCCTACGCGGGGAAGAATATCCCCGCCTATGAGATGATCAAGGACAGTATCACCACCCACCGTGGCTGCTACAGCGGGTGCAGCTTTTGCGCATTGGGGGCACATCAGGGTACGGCGATCAGCTCACGTAGCGCGGATAATGTGCTGCATGAAATAGCCCGGTTGACGCATGACCCCGAATTCCACGGCACGGTGAGTGACCTGGGCGGCCCGACCGCCAACATGTATGGTACCGGTTGCACACTGGGGCGCGCACGTTGCGCCGAGAAGAGCTGCCTCTTCCCCACCCTTTGTACAAATTTGCGCACCGACCACGGCCCACTGCTAGCGCTAATGCAAGCGGCCAGTGCGGTACCGGGGGTCAAGCATCTCTTCATCACCAGCGGTATCCGTTGCGACCTGGCTTTGTCGCCGGGCGGAAAGGGATACATCGAGGAGCTGGTAAAGTCACACGTTGGAGGGCGGTTGAAGATCGCCCCGGAGCATATCTCCACGCGCGTGCTACGTGCCATGCACAAATATCCGCCGGAGATCTACCGGCAATTTCTATCACACTTCCGTAGTTGCGCCACAAAATCAGGCCGCCCCTATCAGGTGATAGAATATTTCATCAGCGGCCACCCTGGCAGCACACTGGCCGATATGATCGAGCTAGCCGTTTACCTACGTCGTGAGCGCATCGCCCCCGAGCAGGTGCAGGACTTCTACCCCACCCCGCTCACGCTGGCAACGGCAATGTTCTACACCGGCCTCGACCCCACCACCGAGAAGCCCATCTATGTGGCGCGTAGTGACCGGGAAAAGGCCCTGCAGCGTGCCCTGCTGCTCTGCCAGAAGCCGGAATTCCACAACAAAGCCCGCACCGCCCTCCGCGCCGCTAAACGCGGGGATTTAATCGGAAACGGGCCTAATTGCCTGGTGCCAGAAAAGTAGAATCGGCGTATCACATTGATCCATCATTGCGTGAGCGGCAGATACTCATCCAGCGTGATAACCATATGCTGCGTCCCTATCAGCTTGCGTGCGAGCGCCATATCTGCTGTCAATAATGGTACACTCTTCTGCTCCGCCAGCGCCACATAAACGGCGTCGTAGGCAGAGATATTCAACTCGCAGGCCAGCTGCAGCGCGCGTTTGCTCAATTGTTTGAGTGGGGTGGTTATCAGTCCTAAAGCTGATAATTCATCAACTCTGCTCGCTCCAGTTGCGGTATCAATTTCCCCACGCTGAGCTTTTTTCCAGAGAATGTTAGCACATTCAATATAGAGGAGATCTGGGACAAAAAGAACAAATCCGTCACTCTCAAACATGTTTTCGAGAAGTTCGCGAAGTTCATGACTTCCGCGCTCTGGCGCTACATACTTGATAAGTACGCTGGCATCATATACACAACGCGGTGGCAACTCAGTTCTCATCGTTCCCGATCCTCACGCAACAAATCAGTTGTAGTTTTGCCATCAATTGAAGGCTTAAACAGGTAGTCGCTCTCTCTAAGACGTGTTAATGATGCCAGACGCTCACTTTTTATCCGCTTCTTCTCCAATTCGACTTCCACGAGTTTGATTACTTCAGTACCGACAGATTTTTTTTCTGCTTTCGCCATCGCTTTCAACGCCTGATACATCTCATCAGGAAAGTCTCGTACATATAATGTCGCCATAGTAGATTCTCCTTTGACAGTATTATACCCATAATAATTGCAAATGTGCAATCGTATTTGTGTGATAATGCAAGCAATAGTAAAGAGTTACGCTGGGACTAAAGTACCGGCTGCGTGGCATTAATGCCGGTAGTCCGCCTTCGCGGACTTTACATATATGGTAATAGCGCGCTTCAGCGTGCTTGCAGTTGTTAGCCACCTCGTTTACGGGGCGGGACGCCCATGCCACGACTATCTCTTCGTCTGTGCCCACACCTCTTCTGCCTTTGTCACCAGCTCGTCGATCATCTGCAGGCCGTCGTCCCAGAAGGTGGGGTCGTTGATGTCGATGCCTGCCTTTGCCATGATGTCTGCCGGGCGCGCGGAGCCGCCGGCGCGGAGGATATCCTGGTAATGCGGGACGAAGGAGGCGCCCTCTTTTTTATAGCGTGCGTAAAGCGCCATCACCATCAGCTGGCCGAAGGCATAGGCGTAGACGTAGAAGGGCGTGTGGATGAAGTGCGGGATATACATCCAGAAGCAGGCGTGTCCTTCGCCTAACTCTACCGAGTCGCCGAACATCTCTTGCAGGTTCGTCTGCCAGATTTCATTTACCTGTGCGGGGGTCAGCTCTCCCTTTGCACGGCGTTCGGTGTGTACCCCTTGCTCGAAGCGGTACATGGCGGTCTGGCGGAAGACAGTGGCGAAGACGTCCTCGATTTTGCCGGTGAGCAGTGCCAACTCCGCCATCGGCTCATGCTCTTCGGCTAAAAGTTCGTTGAAGGTGAGCATCTCGCCGAAGACGCTGGCCGTCTCCGCTGCTGCCAGCGAGGGGTAGTACTGCAGGAACTTCTGCCCGCCCGCGTAGAGGTCGTGGATGCCGTGGCCCAGCTCATGCGCCAGCGTCATCACGTCGCGCTTTTTGCCGAGGAAGTTCATCAGCACGTAGGGGTGCCAGTCCGGTGCCAGCCCGGCGCAGAAGGCTCCGCTGCGCTTGCCGTGACGCGGTTCGGCATCCACCCACTTCTCATTGATAAAGCGATCGACCATCTCACCCATCTCGGGGGCAAAGGCAGTGTAGGAATCGCGCACAATCTTCACCGAGTCATCCCAGCTTATGGTGGCGGTATCGCTGAGAATAGGCGCGTAGCGGTCATAATGGTAGAGCTTATCCAACCCCATGATCTCGCGCTTCAGCTTATAGTACCGGGCCACAGTATCATAGTGTTCTACCACCGAGTTGATCATAGTGTGTACGGTATCGGTATCCACTTCGTCAGAGAGGTGACGTGATTCCTCCGCGTGATTGAAGTGTGTCAGGCGGTCGTTCACCGATTTGTCATAGGCCAGCACGTTGGTAACGTAGGTGAAGAACTTCTCATTTTTGCTCAACGCGGCGGATATCCCCTCAGCGGCGGCTTTGCGCACGGCGCGGTCGGGATCGTAGGATTTATTCAGGATCTCGGACTCAGATAGTTCGACGGTCTCACCATTCAGCGTCATGGTGAAGGTCATGGCGGCGATGGTCTCATCGAAGAGGCGCGAGAAGGCCTGCCCGCTGGTGACGGATTTCTCCATCAGGATTCGCTCTTCCGCCTCGCTCAGACGGTGCGGACGTGCAGCGCGCTCATGCTCCAGGTAGTGCCGATAGGCAGCGGTACCCGTATCGGAGAGCAATTCGGCAAACTTCTCCTCGGATAACTCCACTAGCTCCAACTCAAAGAATAGCAACTGCTGCGCTGCTGCTACCGACCGCTCCTGCATCCGCTGCATCAGCGCCCCATGCGCCGGGTTACTCGTATCGCCACTGAAAAGCAACTCGGAATAAGCCGCCGGAAAGGCCAACGTCCGCTGAATCCCCTCATATTCACCCAGGGCTACCGCGAACTCCGCCGGCGACAACTGCCCCACCCGCCCCGCGCAGGAGACAGCAAATGACGCCACGCGCACATCCACCTCCGCTAGCGCACTATCAATCTTCGGGTCCGTCACCCCCGCAAACAAATCCGTCAAATCCCAGGTAACTGGTGTATTACTCATCATCATCCGCCTTTATTGGTTTACTGTTGGGTTTATAATTGGCTGTTGATGTGGGGAACTCCTGCTGATTTTATATTTTGGAGATAAATGGGTAGGGGCACATGGCATGTGCCCTCAATACGGGGTATGAGATACATGACCAATTGAAGGTATGGTTACGATGTGGGCACAAGCCTTGTGCCCCTACAATCGGGTTGTGGGCGAAGACCACTTTAGTACATCTCTCCCTGTTGTAGCACATACCTCTTCTGCTGGCGTCAGTACCTCCCCGCGTCCCTGCACGCGCAACGCTATCCCACGCAGCCAGGGGGTGAACATGGGGGTGCATTTGAGTATCTCTGTCTTGATCGCCTGCCGCAACGGCTGGGTGGCGGTGGCGTAGCGGGGGGCGGCGAACTCCAGTGCGGGCTCTAGCGCGGCGGCCAGTGCCTGCGCGCTGCGAAAGGCGTAGCTGAAGCCTTCGGCGGTGCTGGGGCTAATCCATCCTGCCGCCTCGCCGACCAGCAACACGCGGCCCGCGCCGGTGCAGAGCTGGCTGCCGTGGCGGGGACGCTCCAGCAGCGCGCCTTCACGCCAGCGCAGTTTGCCAGGAGAGATGCCATATTCCGCCAGTTTTACCAACAGCGCGGCGAAGTGTGCGTGGGGATTATCATGCGGGGTGAAGGCCGCTCCTATAGCCAGCAGGCCGCCTTTGGGGATTGCCCAGCCATAATAGTTGGTGACAGCGCGATCGAAGATGGCGATGTGGTCGGCAGGCAGCGCATCCATCTCATACCACCCCTGCAATGCAATGTACTTCTGCGGGGCGGTGGCCGTCGGGAAACAGCGCCACCGCACCTGCGAGTTAGCGCCATCGGCGCCGATGAGCAACCGCGTCCGCTCGCTATAGTTGTGCCCACCGGCGGTGAAATGAACCGTCACCCCATCGGCGTCAGTCTCGATGTTACCTGTTACCACACCGCAACGGATATCCACCGTTGCCGGCGCCAGCGAGAGCAGCCAGCGGTCGAGCAACTCGCGGTGGCAGTTGATGTACGAACGCGGGTGCGTGCCGGTGATGCCGTTGTCCGCGTCGATCAAGTACACCTGCTGCGGTTGTTCACGTGTCATGATAGCGGACGGCGCCGCCAGCCCCATATCCGCCAGCGCCCGCTGCGCATTGGCGCTCAGCAACCCGCCACAGCACTTGCCCGGCTTCTCCGGCACCGGCGGTGTATCCAGCGTCCGCCGCTCCAGCAGCAACACCCGGTATTTCTCCCCCAACAAACGGGCCAGCGTCGCCCCGATAATCGCTATATCGTACACATCTGCCTCCTTCGAGAAAATATTTTGCGGACACTTTGCCCCACTAGTCTACCTAACCCCCAGCCCCTTCTCTGCGCGGGAAGGGGTGTCGATTCAATGATTATCTATTGAAGAACGATCATTCTCCCCCTTCCCGCGCCGGGAAGGGGGTCGGGGGGTTAGGTCGACCAAGGCTTTTCATCCCCAAACTATGATAGCGCGCTTCAGCGTGCTTGCCGTTGTTAGCCACCTCCTTCAGGGGGTGGCTTTCCCTATCCCTCATAATCCTACCGCTTCCCTCTCCCCCGTTCCACCCACTGAGGCCACTATTTCGCGCACTTGGGTGCTTGGTGGCTGGGGTGGTTTGGCATATACTATTGGCATGTACGATATTCTGCTGGTGGAAGATAACGCGCGGTTGCGCCCGGCGCTGGTGAGTGGATTGAACGCTACCGGCAAAGTGCGGTTGGCGCACGCCTGCGCGAGCGGGGAAGAGGCGCTGGCGTGGTGTCGCGAGCACACGGCGCAGGCGATATTGATGGACGTGCAACTGGCCGGGGAGATGAACGGCATCGCGGCGGCGGTGGCAATACGACGCGAATATGCGCGTATGCCGGTAGTCTTCTACAGCATCCAGGATGACGACGCCTACTACCGCGCCTTCCGCCACGCGGGCATCCTCAGCCATTACGCCTACGTGCGCAAGTCGAACTACTTGCTACCGCAGTTGATCGTGCCCTTGCTGCAGGATGCCATCTCCGGGCGCAGTTTCATCGACCCGGATATCGAGGCGCGTGTGCAGGAAGTACGCCACAAAGACGCGCGCGACCCGATGGCGCTGCTGGAGCCGAACGAGCAAGAGGTGGCGCGCATGATCGCACGGGGGATGACCAACGAGCAAATCGCCGCGCAACTGGGCTTCCGCGATAAGCGCACCATCAGCCGCACCGACGGGCAGATATATGCCAGTTGGGGGCTGGACGCCAGCAACACTGATGAAAAAATAGCCCGCACCCGCGCAGTGATTATCATGCAGTCAGGCCGGTTGCTGGCCTGGGATACCGACGGCACCCCACGCGTGGAGGCAGAGAATGGCGAATGGGTGGTGTGGGAGTAGGTTATGCCTTCACCTTCACCGCAATTGCTGCGCTGCAGTGAAGCTCTGTCGGATAGTGCCGATGATGGCAATTACCGCGGTAAACATGCTGGCGGCGGTGATCATATAGACCACCATGATCTGGTAATGCACCGCCTGCAACGGATTCTGCCCGGCGATTATCTGCCCGGTCATCATGCCGGGGAGTGAGACAATCCCCACCACCAGCATACTATTGACGCTGGGCATGATGGCTGTGCGCAACGCGTCGCGGCGCAGCGGATGTACTGCCTGCGCGGGAGTGGCACCCAGCGCCAGCGCCGTCTCCACCTCATTGCGGCGCGTGCGCAGGTCGCCGACAAAGCGGCTCACCGCTACCGCCCCGGCGTTCATGGCATTGCCGGTGATCATCCCCGCCAGCGGCAGCACGTACTGCGCCTTCAGCCATGGTTGATACTGGTGCAGCACCAACACCAGCACAAAAAGCAGCACCGAGACGCTGCCGCTGACAATGGCGACGGTGAAAACCAGCGCCTTGCCGGGCAACGGCTCTTTGATACGCCCCTGCGCGGTATGCACCGCCACCCCCAGCATGATGCCCAACGCCAGCAACACCCAGTACCACTCGCCCAGCCCGGCACGATTGATGACGAAGAGTAACACGTAGCCGGTGGCGGAAAGCTGCAGGAAGGAACGGATGATCCCCCAGAACAACTCCTTCTCCAGCCCCAGTTGCAGCCGCCAGGAGACGGCCATACTGGCGAAAACGAGCGTACCGGCAATGAGCAAATCCAGGTAACTGATGGGGATAGTCGGTTCCATCTATGCCACCTCCAGCCGACGTTGTGTCACCACTGCCAGCGCGCTCTCCGCATCGGGGTAAAGCTCTGCCGTGCCCCCGCTCAGCAGCAACGTGGGGCAGGCCAGTCGCAGCAACACCTCACGCGTGTGTGTCACCATCACCAGCGTCAGCCCACTCTCCGCATTACGGCGCAACAACGCGGCCAGCAACGCAGCGGTGGACTCCTCGTCCAGCGCCGAGGTCGGCTCGTCGAGGAGCAACACCTCCGGCGACAGCGCCAGTGCCCGCGCCAGCGCCACCCGCTGCTGCTGCCCGCCGGATAATTGCCGCGCACGGCGTTCCAGCAACTCATCTGGCAGGCCAACCTCAACCAGCAGCGTCGCCGCCTCCTCCGTTGACAACGTCCGCCCCGCCAGCTTCAGTGGATAGGCGAGGTTGGCGAGCACGGTATCATCGAAGAGCGTCGGCTGCTGAAATAACATGGCCACCCGGCGGCGCAGCGCCACCGGCTCCAGTTGTGGCAGGGGTACGCCGTCAAGGAGGATCTCCCCGCTCGCCGGGTCATCCAGGCGGTTCAGTAGCCGCAGCAGACTGCTCTTACCACTGCCCGAAGGCCCGATAATCGCCAGCCTGCCGCCCGCTGGCGCCACGAGCGAGACGTCGCGCAGGATCTGCAACACCTGCATCTCCTCCCCCACCAGCGCCGGACGCGCCACTGTCACCCCCCGCAAAGTTATCTTATCAGCCATGCTGTTTATTTTCGGGTATGCGGTGGGGTTCTCCTGCAAATGGGGAGACGTATCTGGTATCCACCGCTTCGCGGTGGATACCATGTATTTATATATTATTCTCTCTTCGTGTCTTCGTGCCTTCGTGGTTCACAATAACTAGGAACTAGGAACTAGAAACTACGAACTCCCCCGCACTCAAGTGCTTGGTAACTCCCGCTGATTCTCCTATACTATGGGCATGTACACTAACATCGGGCAGGTAGGTGGATAATGGACGTGCTGGGTTGGGGGTTGCTGGCTATCTCGCTCTTTATCGTCTGCCTGCTCGTCTGGCTGGCGGTCACCGTGTTCCTCACCGCAGAGCGGCGTGATCGGTATGTCTGGCTTATCTGTCTGGCCATGCTGGTGGGGGCGGCTTTCTTCGGCGTGCATGCCGTGTTGATGAGCAATGGGCATAACTCGGGCACCGCGCTGGCGCTGGCCCAGTGGCCGCTGGTATGGGTGGTGGGGGTGCTATTGCCCTGCGCCTGGTATATGGCGGTGCTCTGGCACACCGGCTTCTGGGAAAGTCGCCGTGCTATGCGACACCGGGCGCTGCACACCATCGCCTATTATGCGCTAGTGGTTTTTCTCTTCACCTGTGCCATACTGGTGTTCTCTGATCCCACTATCCGTGCTCATCCCTGGGCATTGTTATCCCCTTTCAACCCGGCATACATCCTCGCCGGGCCATATTTTCACCGGGTGCCGGTGCTGGCGCTCATCTTCATCACCGTCATGGTGCTCTGCATTGCGCTGGCGCTCGATGTGCTCTATCATCCGGCACCCTCGGCACGGCTGATGGGCGACACCGCCCGCATGCGCGCACGGCCATATCTGGTGGGCATCACTCTGGCGCCCTTTGCCGTCAGTCTGCTGGTGTGCGGTACGTTGCTGCACTTCATGCCGGAGATACTCTACATTCACTCACGTACCCTCGCACCGGCGACCGCCCTGCAGATGAGTTGGATTGACCTCGCTATTGTCACGCTGATTGCAGCCACCGTCTTCCTTATGGGGCAGGCCATCGTCTCCTACGAGATCTTCACCGGCAATGCGCTGTTACGTCAGGGGTTGCGCCGGCGCTGGTACAGCGCGGTGACGCTGGCCGCTGGCTTCAGCGCACTGCTCGGCGCACTGGTGGTTTTTGATTTGCCCATCGTCTTCGGCGCGCTCATCATCTGCGCGGTGGTGGGGGCGCTCTACGCCGTCAACACCTGGCGCAGCTTCGCCGAACACGAGGCCGCTATCGCCAATATCCGCCTTTTTACCACCGGGAACCTCGCCTACGACGCCCCCGCGGAGCATGAGCTGTACTTCCAGCAACTCTGCGAGAAGTTCCTCGGCGTGCGCAGCGCCGGCCTGCTACCGCTGGGGTCGTATGCGCTGCTCCTGCGCCCGCTGGCCTACCCGACGGATAGCCAGTTGCCGGATTCCGTGACCGCCCTCGCTGCGCAGTTCACTGACCCACAGACGCTCTGCCTGCCGATTGCGACGCCTCCATTTTCCTGGGCCGTGCCGCTCTGGCACGAGCGCGGTCTGAATGGACTGCTGCTGCTGGGCGCGAAGCGCGACGACGGCCTCTACACGCAGGAGGAGATGGAGGTGGCGCGCGCCATCGGCGAGCAATTGCTGGAACGGCTGGCGGGCAATGAATTGACGCGGCGGTTGGTGCTGCTGCAACGCACGCGCATGATGGAGGAACAGGTGGTAGATCAGCGCACGCGGCGCACGCTGCATGATGAAGTGCTACCCAGTGTGCAGACGCTGATGATCGCCTTGAGCGCCGGGCAACTGGACACCCCGGCGCTGCTGACACAACTTACGGAGGTGCATCAGCAGATCGCCGATATCCTGCACGCCATGCCCACCGCCAGCAACAACACCCTGCAGGAGAAAGGCATCGTCGGCGCGCTGCAGCAGTTCATCGAGGTCGACCTGCGCGACAGTTTCGCGAACGTCAGCTGGGAGCTATGCCCCGGCTACGGTGAGCGGCTGGCCGCCCTCCCTCCGCTCACCACCGAGGTGCTCTTCGGCGCCGCGCGCGAAGCCGTGCGCAACGCCGCCCGCCACGCCGCCGGTGGCGATACCTCTCGCCCCATTCAGCTGCACCTGCGTGTAACGGATACCGACGGCCTGCTACGCCTCATCATCGAAGACGACGGCATCGGCCACGCCGCCCCCCAGGTAACCACCAGCACCGGCCACGGCGTCATGCTGCACAGCACGCTGCTGGCGGTAATTGGAGGTAGCTGGGAGATGACCAGTACGGCAGGAACGGGTACGCGGGTTTCATTGCGAGTGAGTGGGTAAGCCTCTCAGGAGTATCGTTTTTAGCGCCAGTCACTAAAAACGATACTCCGGGGTTTCCGATCCTTTACCACGCGCTAAAGCACATGGCTATAAGATCAAGCACCCTGAAGGGCGCTGCTAATCCAATAATTACTTCCTTTATCTGCCCATGCCACGAAAAGCCATAACGTTTATTCTCAATTAGATGATAGAGCGCTTTAGCGTGCTTGATCTTATAGCCACGTCCTTTAGGGCGTGGAGGTGTCACAGCATCGGGGTGCGGATATCTAAATACGATAATCCCTCACCCTTGCGCCTCGCCCCCGCCAGTGATAAAATATTCATATGGCTGACTACATCGTTATCGGTGATATCCACGGCATGGATGGAATGCTGGACAAGCTGCTGGGGTGCCTGCCGGAGGCGGGGACACTGGTGTTTCTCGGCGACTATATCGACCGCGGGCCGGGATCGCGCAAAGTGCTTGAGCGGCTGCTGGAGCTGGAACAACAGCGCACGTGCGTCTTCCTGCGCGGCAACCATGAGATGCTGGCGCTGGATGCCCTGAAAGGTGACCAGCAGGCGGAGCTGACCTGGATATTTAACGGCGGCGCAGAGACTATCACTGAATACGACGACGGGATTTTTCCGCCCGAGCACCTTGATTTCATCAAGCGCACGCAGCTTTACCACCTCACCCCCGAGACGATATTTGTCCACGCTGGGCTGGAGCCGGGTATCCCGATAGAATTGAATGAAGAGCGTACCTTCTGCTGGATGCGCGAACCATTCCTGAGCAGCGCCTATCACTGGGGCCGTCTGGTCGTTCACGGCCATACGCCTAACCATGCTTATAAAACAGAAATTCGCCCCAACCGCATTAACATCGACACCGGGGCCGTATACGGTGGGGCGCTGACAGCGCTACTGCTCCCAGAACGTGAGTTCATTGCAGTGACGAGTGGATAGCAAATATACTTCTGACGTGAGCGTATAACCTTTTAAGCAGCTACCGCCCCATCCCAGCGAGGTCGCGCTCCACTGTCCCACAGATGCAATGCAGTAGCGCCATGTGCGCCAACTGAATATTGGGGGTATCCGTGGTGGGCACATCAAAAATGATATCACACATACCCGCA
Organism: Armatimonadota bacterium; assembly: GCA_038248345.1. Classification (GTDB taxonomy): domain Bacteria; phylum Armatimonadota; class Hebobacteria; order CAIYQO01; family CAIYQO01; genus CAIYQO01. The sequence continues at coordinate 57,263 of JBBRXO010000002.1, forward strand.
AGGGCGCTTGGATTCCCACCGGTAAAGGCGATCACTTTCATTTGCCGTTCCCGTGCTGCTTCGGCGGCGGCGACGATATTGGGGGTGTTGCCGCTGGTGGAGACCGCAATTAATATGTCACCTGCATAGCCCAACGCCTCCACCTGGCGGGAGAAGATATGCTTAAACCCGTAATTATTGCTCAATGAAGTCACCACCGAGGAGTCAGCAGTGAGGGCAATCACAGGCCAGCCACGCCGCTCCAGCTTATGGCGCCCCACTAGCTCTGCGGCGAAATGCTGGGCTTCCGCTGCACTACCGCCGTTGCCACAGGTAAGGACTTTGCTGCCTGTCCGCAGTGCTGCTGAAATTACTTCCGCCGCGCGCGCCACTTCGCCCGCCAGCTTATAGGCCGTCTGGCGTAGCATATTACTCGCGGTGAGTAATTCATCGGAGATTGAACAGATCACCTCGGCATCAGCATCCTCGGGCGCCAGCAATCTACTGATGATCTTCGAGGTGCTCACGCCCTCAATCAACGGAAGAATACAAACTTCCCCACCCCCGGCGCGGACTACGGATGTCTCCGGCAGACTCTCCACCGTGTAGTCACCGGATTTGCAGTGAATATGCGGCATAATCGCGGCTAGCCACGCATCTGGCACGGCATCGCTGAAGACAATCACATAATCCACCGCCCGCAACGCCGCCAGCTGGATAGCCCGATCCTGCTCATTGATGATAGGGCGCCCGGCCCCCTTCAACCGCTGTACCGAGCTGTCACTGTTCAGTCCCACAATCAGCAAATCGCCCTGCGCGCGCGCCGCTTGAAGCGAGGAGATATGCCCGGCATGGAGCAGGTCAAAGCATCCGTTAGTAGTAACGATCACTTCACCGCGCTCACGACGAGTAGCGATTTCCCCCAGCAATTCATCCAGGGGGAGCGGCAGCGGGTTAATAGCGGATATCACATATGGGTAGTTCATAGTTAGTATATTTCCCCATCAAACCACAAAATCCTTTTTATCATTATTCCTCTTCTATTCGCTTTTGTCTGTGGTTAATTAACAGTTTCCTAACAGATAGTCCAGCTTGTATATCGTCAAATTCACGCGTGGTTGAACGGTTCTTAACATAACAAATACCAGCATCATTCTATGTCAACAAAATACGAATTAAAAATTAACATGCGCACAATGATGTGCTAACCGAGTCCTAACAAAACTCTTGCATTCTACTAATGTAGCAACGCGGAAGGTGAATTTTGAAAACATCCGCACGTCAAAAAACTCTGGCTTTTTGAAAGGAGCAGAAGAGATGAACAGATCATGGAAAATAGCCGTCGTTCTCGGCATGGCACTTGTTGCCGCCGGGGCAGTACAGGCACAGTCGGCCACGGCGGCCAAACCGGTGGCCGTGGCCGTGGTTCCGTCAGTTGACACCACCATCATTAAAATTGATGGCCGGATGTACTCCGGGCTAGTAGTCACGGGCCGCGATGGCGCGTACAGCAATCGCAGCATCATTATCCCTGATGCCAAGCTTCGCTTTACCATCAACCCAAGCAAGAACATAACCATCGTCAACCGTTTCGACACCAAAAACGCTGCAACTAATGGATTTGATTACTTCTATATGGACGTAAAAAACTATGATGGCGCCAAAACCGGCAACGTGCTCCGCGTTGGCAAAATTAAAGCCGACTTCGGCGAAGAGACCTGGACCGACAATCCGGTAGAAAACTACCTGGTTTCCAACTCCGTGGCCTCGATAGGCGGCTATGATGAAGGCGTGAACTTCCGCGGCGCCATCCCCGGTTCCACCCCCGCCACCTACTCCTTCGCCCTGCTCAACGCCAGCAAGGATGTCGCTATCTCTGCAAAAGGTATGGCCACTGCTACCAAGGTATCTGTTGCCCCTACCAAGGATCTGTACTTCTCCGGCAGCTATTATCAAACCGGCGACCTGGTAAAGACTGATGGCACGCTTGCCGATAGCGATCTAAAAATTGCCGGTATGCAAAAGGCCCCGGCCGGAGCCACCAGCTGGAAACGGAATGTATGGGAAGCCGATATGCGCTGGAACTACGGCGCCACCGGGCAGAAAGCGGCCATCGGCGGCAAATTCACCACCCCATTTCAGTTCGCCGCCGCCTTCGGTCAATTCGATGACCAGGCTACCGGGACGGCCACAGCCGACCGTAAAGGCGACTACTGGTATGCCGAAGGTCAGTATAACGTTAACAAAAAGCTTTACTTCGCCACGCGTTACAGCGTAACCAGTCTTAAAAATGGCGCTAAAGAAAAATTGGCCGACAGCCCGGTGGCCGTTAGCGAATATCGCCGCTTTTCCGTAGGCGGTGGGTACCGCATGAGCGCTATGACCCAGCTAAAACTGGAAGTGAGCAACAACGACGCACGCGACAGCAAAAAGATGCTGAACCAGTATTCCCTCGGCATCGCAACAAAATTCTAACGACACCTACAACTCACACTGCCCTAACAAATCCCTAACATTACAACTTTAAAATATGGTTGTAATCAATACAGTGTCAGCATAGGTGAGTACGGCATCGCCGACCACCATCCCATGAATGACCGCTAACGGTCATTCATGGGAAACGAAACAAACGGAGGAGAGATCAGATGAAGACCCTGAAATTGGCTGGATGGATGAAAGTATCAGCTATCGCAGCAATCTGCTTACTAACCGCATTTATCTTGAGTTCATGCGGCGAAAAGCCAACCCCAACCCCTGGAAGCGAAGGCGCCACCGGGACGCCCGTTGAATTGATGGGCGCCGGCGCTACCTTCCCTAATCCGCTGTACGTCAAGTGGATGGATGCCTACGCCAAGGCTAATCCTGACGTAAAGATCAACTACCAGTCCGTTGGCTCCGGCGCGGGCATCAAGCAACTCCAGGAAGGCACCGTCGACTTCGGCGGCAGCGATGCTCCCCTGAACGCTGAAGAAACGACTGGTATGAAGGGCGGCTCGGTAGTCCATTTACCGATGGTTGCTGGCGCAGTGGTACTGGCTTACAACCTCCCGGGAATTAATTCCGGCCTGAAGCTGACCCCTGAAGTTGTTGCAAACATCTACCTCGGCAAAATTAAAAAATGGAATGACAAGCAGATCACCGCGCTGAACCCGGACATGAAGTTACCTGATTCTGAAATCGGTACTGTACATCGCAGCGACGGTTCCGGCACCACCTACATCTTCACTTCCTACTTGGCCGCTGTGAACGATGACTGGAACAAAATCGGCGCCAATAAATCACCAAAATGGCCAGAAGGCATCGGCATCGGCGGCAAAGGCAACGACGGTATTGCTGCTGAACTGAAGAAGGGTGAAGGCTCTATCGGCTACGTAGAATTATCCTACGCCGTGCAGAACAAGTTGACCTTCGCTTCGATCAAAAATAAGGCTGGCAACTTCATCGAGCCAACCATCAAGTCAACCACCGCCGCTATGGCCGGTAAGGCTGCCGATTTGGCAAAAGACATCAAGTCCCCGATCATCAATTCGGATGACAAAGATGCTTATCCCATAGCTGGCATCACCTATATCATGATCTACACCGACCAGAAGGATCCCAAAAAAGGCCAGGCACTGGTTAATTACCTGAACTGGGCAATTCACGACGGCGAGAAGATGGCCGAAGAATTACTCTATGCGCCACTACCTGACGCGCTGGTGAAGGTAAACGAGAAAACCCTGGAAACCATCACTACCGGTGGCAAGCCCATCAAAGCCGGGAAATAGTTTATCATAGCAATATGATCAGACTGGGTGAGGGTCGGTATAACTACCTTCCCTCACCCGCTAACTTGCCTGATAACACAAAAATGTAATATTATAGGATGTTCACGCGGAGGTTTTATGGCACTAGATGCGGACAAGCGAAGTTTAAAACGTCAGGGGATTTTCGGTTCCGGTATTGTAGACCGCTATTTTCGTTCCATAACCTTTCTACTAGCTATTATCGTACCTATCCTGATCATTGTGTTGGTGTATGTGCTAGGTAAAGAGTCTTCAGCTGCCTGGTTCAAATTCAACTGGTCATTCCTCACTTCTTCCAATTGGGATCCGGGTAAAAACGACTATCACGTCTTTTTTGCCATCTATGGTACCATCGTTTCTTCGATACTGGCGTTGATCATCGCCGTACCACTTAGTCTGGGGGCAGCCGTCTGTCTGTCCGAGCTAGCACCCCGCTGGCTTCGTGAGCCGGCCTCGTTTTTTATCGAATTACTTGCTGCTGTTCCTAGTATCGTCTATGGTCTCTGGGGTATCTTCGTGATGGCGCCTGTCCTTAAAAACTGTGAAGTGTGGTTAGGACAGAAATTCCCCTATATACCACTTTTTGCAGGCACGCCACGTGGCGCTGACATGCTTGCCGCTGGGGTTATCCTGGCTATCATGATATTGCCCTATATCACCAGTGTCTCACGTGATGTAATCCAGGCAGTACCTGCCACCCAACGCGAGGCAGCCCTGGCGCTTGGCGCCACACAATGGGAAGCTATCCGCGGACCGGTATTTAAATATGCACGCTCCGGTATCATCGGGGCTATCATCCTGGGGCTGGGGCGGGCGCTGGGCGAAACTATGGCGGTGACGATGGTGATCGGCAATATGCCCAATGTCTCCGCCTCCCTCTTCAGTCCGGCCTATACCATGCCCAGCTTGCTGGCTAACCAATTCAACGAGGCCTCGAACATGCAATTATCCGCGCTGACGTTAGTGGCGCTAGTGCTGGTGGTGATAACGATAATAATCAATATCATCGCCCGACTGCTTATCTGGAGCGTCTCCAGCAAGGGCGAAAATAAGGGGGCCTGCTGATGAATAGACCGCCATTGCGACAGGCAGGGTTGGCGTTCCGCCGGAATCTCACCAATAAACTGATGTGGATATTCTGCATCGGCGCGACGTTGATTGCCATCGTCCCGCTGGGGATGATCCTCTTCTACTTGCTCGAAAAAGGGCTTCCGAATCTCTCGCTTAACTTCTTCACCCAGCTTCCCAAACCGATGGGAGAGACCGGCGGAGGCATGAAACACGCCATCATCGGGACGATAGAGTTGATCGCCATAGCCAGTTCTTTCGGGCTGCCTACCGGCCTACTGGGTGGGATATATCTGGCTGAATTCGGCAATAATAAGATTGGCGGCATAATCCGCTTCACTGCCGATATCCTCGCCAGTGTCCCTTCTATTGTCATCGGTATGCTCGTATATACCATCGTAGTACTCCCCCGGCATCAATTCTCCGCACTAGCAGGCGGCATCGCACTGGGCATCATGATGATCCCCACGGTGACGCGCACTACCGAGGAGATGGTAAAGATGGTACCGATGGAACTGCGCGAGTCAGCGCTCTCCCTGGGCGTTACGCGTGTGCGTACTATCTTCACCGTGGTGATAACCGCCGCACGCGGTGGTATTATTACCGGGGTGTTGCTGGCAATTGCTCGTATCGCTGGCGAGACCGCGCCATTGCTGTTCACAGCTTTCGGTAGTAGGTATTTGAGTACGGATATCAACAAACCTATTGCCAGTCTACCAAAACAAATCTATGATTATGCATCTGGTCCCTATGAGGCTGAACATGCACAAGCTTGGACTGGTGCGCTGGTTCTGGTAACATTGATATTGGTGTTAAGCGCAACGGCCAGATATGCGACACGCGGCCGTTATCGTATGGTGAGGTAATGATGAGTCTTACGATAAATCCGGTTATGAGTACCATTATGAACGAAAACAATGTTGAAACTGATGTTAAGATGTCAATTAAGAATCTGAACTTCCTCTATGGGAAGAAACAGACGCTTTTTGATGTCAATATCGAAATCCGCGAACGGGAGATCACCGCTTTGATCGGGCCTTCCGGCTGCGGTAAATCGACTTTTCTTCGTACGCTGAATCGCATGAATGATGTCATCGAAGACACACATGTGCAAGGTACGGTGCTGCTGGATGGCGAGGATATCTTCGCCCCGGATGTCGACGTGGTAGCGCTTCGTCGCCGCGTGGGCATGGTCTTCCAACGCCCTACCCCCTTCCCCATGTCTATCTTCGACAACGTCGCCTATGGCGCCCGCATCAACGGGTTGGCAAAAGGCGCAAACCTTCGTGACCTGGTCGAGAAAAGTCTGAAGCGCGCCGCCCTCTTTGATGAGGTTAAAGACCTGTTACATCAGCCCGCCACCGCACTGTCCGGCGGACAACAACAACGGCTGTGCATCGCCCGTGTGCTGGCGGTAGAGCCGGAGATGGTGCTGATGGACGAGCCGTGTTCGGCACTGGATCCTATCTCGACGGCGCGTATTGAAGAGCTAATGGTCGAGTTGAAACAGGAATATACTATCGTCATCGTCACGCATAACATGCAGCAAGCGGCGCGTGTCTCCGACCGTACCGGCTTCTTCCTCACCGGCGAACTGGTGGAATTCGACTACTCCACAAAACTATTCACCGACCCTCGCGACAAACGCACAGAAGATTATATAACTGGTCGCTTCGGCTGATCCAGATTGGAGAAAAATGATATCTCGTCATCTAGACCGTAGTATGGAAAAACTGAAAAAAATGATTTTGGAGCTGAGTGCCGCCGTGGAACAGGATGTGCAAATGGCGGTGCAAGCTGTGAGCGAGCGCAGCCCGCGCCTGGCGCAACAGGTGATCGACAGCGATAATGATATCGACAAGCTGGAGGTGGATATCGAAGAGGAATGTCTGCAAATCCTCGCCCTCCATCAACCGGTAGCCATAGACCTGCGTTTCGTCATCTCCGTACTCAAAATTAATAATGATCTGGAACGCGTCGGAGATGAAGCGGTAAATATCGCCGAACGCGCCTTATATCTGGCACACAGCCAGGTATTTGAGATACCTTTCGACTTCACCATCATGCTGGAAAAAACGAAACTGATGCTCCAGCATTCACTTGATGCGCTGATGGATATGAATGCCAAACTGGCGCACCAGGTAGGTGCACAGGATGAAGAAATTGATGAGTTGAACCGACAGATGTACGCCTATGTACAGGATAGCATCCGTGCCCAGCCTGAGCATGTGGAAGCCCTCATCCACTTGCTCTCCGTCTCACGGCACCTGGAGCGCATCGCCGATTACGCCACCAACATCGCGGAAGATATCATCTACATGATCGAAGGTGAAATCATCCGCCATAAGCCAGAAATATTCGGCTGAAGTTAAAGTCCCAGGCATTCGCCTGGGACTTACTTTTCTATGCCGGATAGAATTTGTCTATCTCCTGTCGAGCAATATCCACCGCGCGGCGCGGCTTGTCGAGGTTACCGTGCATGGTGTAGACATCTCGCACCACGAATTCGAGCATGACGTTTTTGCCGGCAGTAAGCTCCAGCGTCTCGCGGATCTCCGCCGCCCAGGCTTCTTCATTCAATTCCACATCCAGCCCCAGTAGATTGGGATTGGGTTTGCGTGAGAAGATAATGCCAGTACCGGCAAGCTCATCTGCCATATAGCTTTGGTCGGCCCAGCGGGAGATTGACACCGCTTTGAGATTCGGCAACTTACATAGGGAGGTCGCCCAGATGGGATCCGCCGGTTCGCAACACCCCCAATATACCAGCCCGAACATCTCCGCCATATCGCGATAATACGGAAAGACAAATTCATGGAAGAGTTCGGGGGAAACGCCTACTGTCTCCTGACTATCCATTCCGACCCACATGTCTGACAGCTTCACATGGCCGGGTTTAACTTCATTTTTGGGGAGTAGCGTGGTGAAATTGAAACAACTTCCACATGTTTGCTGGTTGCCATTGTTCAGCTCCAGTAGACCCTCCGCCTCGGCCCAGCGCGCCATGCTGATGGCGTTATCGCGCAGATAGCCCATCAATGCGTGCAGCTTATCCGGGCAGTCGTACATGGCCATGAAGAAGGTCTCCATACTCATCAGCCGCATCATCCGCTGCGTCAGGCAGGTGTTGGCATAGACGCCAGAACGCAGTACTACCGGCAGAATATCGCCAAAAGTAACCTCCAGAAATGCCTTCTCCGCCAACGTTCCTTCCCGGTCAACACCGAAGGTAGAAGGTTTCACCATCTCGAAACCATCATCCAGATCAGTGATCGGACATTCGAAATGGTAACCAGTGGTGACCCCTTCAGCGTCCTTGGCATAGTCGGTAGGAATGTCGATACCAAATTCATTACTCCAGACGTGCCAGCTTATATCGAGAGTAGAAGGGCAGACATGGTCATCGTTGAGTAGCTCATGATGGCGAATATTGCGCAGAAAATGCGACTCCCAGCGTTTGCCATAATCTGAGGTACACTGATAGATGGAATCGGGCATGAAGTCGCGATCGAACGTCCAGGTTTCAATCACAAACGGTGGGCGTGTGCCAGGTTTGCCGTCGTTCATGTCCGTCCACATCTGCTCCCGCTGTCGCATTACCGGCATCGCAGCGATCTCCGCCTGCCTCCGGGCCAACTCACGCAAGTACGCCCGCTCGCTATCGGGGAAATAGAAATCAGTCATAGCTTCGTCCCTTTATACCATACTCTTTTTAACAATGTCCGCGGTCAACGGCGTCCAGTAGTCTACTTTAGCCTGGTCTAACGCCTCGATCATCACGCGTATCTTCGGCTCGGTGCCGCTGGCGCGTACCAATATACGACCCTCGTCGCCCAGGTCGGCTTCGGCTGCGGCAATGGCGTTGGTGATGTCGGTGTGCTTTTCCCAGCCTTTCACCGAGGCTACCGTGACGTTGATGAGCTTTTGCGGGTAGTCCTTCATTAGGTCATGGAAATGCGAGAGGGGTTTGCCGGAGGCGCGCAGCATGGAGAGCAGCAGCAGCGCCGTCACCAGCCCGTCGCCAGTGGTGCTTTCCTGCAGGAAGATCAGATGGCCGGACTGCTCACCGCCGATGATCGCCCCACGGCGCTGCATTTCCTCCAGCACGTAGCGGTCGCCCACCTGCGTGCGCACCATCTCGATGCCCATCCCCTGCAACGCGCGCTCGAAGCCCAGGTTGCTCATCACCGTGCCCACGATGCAGTCGCACGCCAGCTTCCCTTGTTGATGCAGGATGTAGCCGGCCATCGCCATGATATGGTCGCCGTCCATCTTCTGCCCCAGCTCATCTGCCATCATCAGCCGGTCAGCATCGCCGTCGAAGGACAGCCCGGCGTCCGCGCCCAGCTCCTTCACCTTGTTCATCACCACGTCAACGTGGGTCGCGCCGCAACCGTCATTGATATTGATGCCGTCCGGGTCGCAATGCAGCGCGGTGACCTTGGCGCCAAGTTCGCGCAGTAACTGCGGGGCAATGTGCGACACCGCGCCGTTGGCGCAGTCCACCACCAGGTGCAACCCGTGCAGCCCTTCGGGGGCCAGTTTGCGCAGGTAGTCCAGGTACTTCTCCGCGTAGCCATCAGCGGGGATCAAACGCCCGATCCCTATGCCCGTCGGGTGATCCAGATGCTCGGTAGAATTGACCTTCTCTTCGATTGCCAACTCGACGTCATCGGGCAGCTTAAAGCCTTTGTGGCTGAAGAATTTGATGCCGTTGAACTCATAGGGATTATGCGAAGCGGAGATCACCGCGCCCAGATCGACATCCAGCACCCGCGCCAGGTAGGCGATGCCTGCGGTCGGCATCACGCCCAGGTCGATGACATCCGCGCCCGCGGAGCAGAAACCCGCCGTCATCGCCGCGGCGATCATCTCGCCGGAGATGCGCGTGTCACGCCCCATCACCACGCAGGGCCGGGCATCCCCCTGCCGCCGCAACACTGTAGCTGCAGCGCGGGCGATGCGCAGACTCAGGTGTACGCTCAGCTCTTTGTTAGCCACGCCGCGCACGCCGTCAGTGCCAAACAATTCACGTTTCTTCATACTATATACCAATCTTTCATGGGTGAAATACTCACCCGATAATAACTTCTCTTATTGTTATTCTCTCTCCGCACAGGTTTTTCCTGCAGGAATATTTAACGCTCCGGCGTCTCCACCAGCAACGTCACCGGGCCATCATTGGTCAACGTCACCGACATGTGCGCCTGGAAGACGCCCCTTGCTGTATATATTCCATATCCAGCCAGCAACTCGCAGAACAACTCATACAGCCGATTCGCCTCCTCCGGCCCCGCTGCATCAGTAAAAGATGGCCGCCGCCCCATGCGCGCGTCGCCGTAGAGGGTGAATTGTGATACCACCAGCGCGGATCCACCGGTCTCCAGCAGGCTCAGATTCATCTTCCCCTGCGCGTCGGTAAAGATGCGCAAATTAGCCACCTTCTCCGCCAGCCAGACAGCCTCAGCAGTGTCGTCCCCCTGCCCCACTCCCAACAAAACCAGCAACCCAGCCTCGATCTCGCCGACGACCACGCCGTCAACCTCCACCTTCGCCACAGAAACCCGCTGCACCAACGTCCGCATGATATTACCTCGTGATGATTATACGATATTTGTGATTAGGTTCCAACGAGGCTATTGTCTTAGAACCTTGATTCACCTGATTAGAGGATTAGCATAAGGATATTGCCTCTGCTGTTGGATAGCGCATAATTGAATGTAGGTAAAAACATTACTGCAGAGGCTATCCAACAGTGTAGACAAATAGCGCAGCAATAAATCCTTTAATCAGGCGAATCAAGGTTCTAAGACAATGAAGGCGTTCCCAGGGAGTTATATACCCCCCATTTTTAACGCGCCACGGCGGGCGCGGGCTACAACTCTTTGTACGCCGCCGTCCCTATTTTCTATTTTCTACTTTCTACTTCCTCTCGCCCCCCATTGCCGAACCCCCACCATAAGATGAATCATCAGCCAAATACTATTCTAGAAATGGAGGAACCATACCATGCAATTCCGAACTCTGCTGACCATCGCTCTGCCTCGCCAGTGCCCTCGCCTGGGGAGCCACAGCTCCGACGATCACCACCTGCGTTATCGAAGATAGGTCATTCGGACGAGTAGCGCTAATATCAGGAACAACCTCAGTGGGGTGAAGGAAGTTAAATTCAATGAGTTTGCCACCGTTCATATCGTTAATAACGCCACCTCATTGTCTACTATTGTTCCTGCGGATGTCATCTACAAGGATTACACCATCACCCTTATCTCACAGGATGGAACTGCAACCGCAACTGTCAAACCGCCAGTGAACTATAACTGAGTAGACGGTGCCGAGATGATCTGGGTACCCGGCGCTACCTTCACCATGGGAAGTGCTGATGGTGTAGGTTTCGCTGATGAACACCCCGCTCAACAGGTCACCCTCTCCAGCTACTGGATATACAAATATGATGTCACTGTAGCACAGTATCGCACCTTCTGTGTCGCCACCGGGCGGGCGATGCCACAGTGGCCAGGTGATGGCTATAGTTGGAAAAATAAAAAGAGCTGGGAGCACGACGATTTACAACAAAACCCCATCGTCAATGTCAGTTGGAACGATGCCAAAGCCTACGCCGAGTGGGCGGGAGTGAAACTACCCACTGAAGCACAATGGGAATACGCCGCCCGTGGGCCGAAAGGCAACAACAACCCAAGGGCGGTAATGCTACAAAAGATGACCGCTACAACGGGTGGGATGCGACAAAGTGTGCTAACAGCAAAAACTCACATCAAGTTGGTATGAGCACCTGGTCGGTTGGCAGTTTCCCCGTGGGTGGCAGCTGGTGCGGGGCGCAGGATATGGCGGGTAATGTCTGGCAGTGGTGTGAGGACTGGTATGGCGCTAACTCCGCCACCCTTGGCAATGACCCAACAGGGCCGGTAAGTGGCAAATACCGCGTGTTACGAAGGCGGTTCGTGACTTACATCCGCAACGACTACCGTGGCGCGTATCGCGTCGAGTCTCGCCCTGATGAGGGTGTCTTCTTCTTCGGCTTCCGTTGTGCATCAACTGCGCCGGGGCCGTAGTCTAAACCCAGATTTACTGGATTTGAAGGAAGGCATCGTTCGCTGGCAGAGTGCCTACGGCAAGGATAAGATCAAAATGGTGGTCACCGACCGTGGCTTCGACGGTGAGGATTCGCGAAATGCGCTGGCGGAAGCGGGTATCGGCAATGGTATGTGCCCGCGCAGCCCAAATCTGCTGGCAGATAAGTTGGCCGATCCGGTCTTTCGCGAGTTGCAACGTCGCCGCAGCCAGACCGAAGGACGCATCGCCATCATCAAAAACAACTTTTTAGACGGCAGATTGAGTACAAAATGGCATGAGAATCACGAAACCGAGGTAGCCTGGGCGATCCTATCGCACAATCTATGGGTGCTAGCCCGCCTTCCGACAGTCAGAAAGCAATAACCGAGGGTCGGAAACGGAAAATAGAATAGAAATCAGACACAAAAAGCGCCAAACCAAAGGCGCTGTTGATGAAACACGCCTATCCGGCGGTAAAAACTGGAATATTGGGCATAAGCAAGCCATTTTGGGGATGGCGAGCTTAAAAATAAGCCAAAATTAAACAACTCGCCACCCCCAAACGAATCCCAAGGTGGGGACTCTGGGACAGTGCCTAGGGACGACAAACAGCAGAAAACTAAAAATTATTATTTTGAGTTTTAGTGATGTGCAGGGCGTCCGTTTATTTTCCTGCCACCTTTGTAGCGATAACGTTAACCAATGTGAGGTGATAGCAAACCTCATTAGCGCTGAAATAGAAATGAACTGATGCCCAGCATCGTCTCATTTTTTGACAAAATGCACCAAAAACCGGTAAGCTAAGGTATCTTTTGCATTTTTGGCAGGACAAACACGTTCGTGCTGGAAAATAGTAATGGGAAATCGAAAGAAATCCGACGGAGGATAGAAATTATGGTAACTGTTTACTACGACAATGATGCGGATCTGAAATTGCTCGCGGGCAAAAAAGTCGCGATCATTGGCTATGGCGCTCAAGGGCGCTGCCAGGCGCTAAACCTGCGCGACAGCGGTGTTGACGTTATCGTCTCGGAATTACCCGGCACGGTGAACTATGCCCAGGCGGTGGAAGACGGCTTCACCCCGGTAACCGCTATCGAAGCGGCCAAAGAGGGAACCCTAATCCAGATGCTGGTGCAGGATCACGTGCAGCCGATCGTGTACAAAGCGATTCTGGAGCACCTGGGCAAAGGCAAAACGCTCATCTTCTCCCACGGTTTCAACATCCATTACAACCAGATTCTGCCGGCTGCTGATGTAGACGTCTTCATGGTCGCTCCGAAGAGCCCGGGCACCCTGGTACGCAGCGAATACGAAGCCGGCCGCGGCGTCCCCTGCCTTATCGCCATCCACCAGGATGCCAGCGGCAGCGCCAAGGCCATGGCACTGGCCTATGCCAAGGGAATCGGCGGCACCCGTGCCGGCGTCATCGAGACCACCTTTAAAGAAGAGACCGAGACCGATCTCTTCGGCGAGCAGGCAGTACTTTGTGGTGGCGTCAGCGCCCTCATCCATGCTGGTTTCGAGACACTGGTAGAAGCCGGTTATCAGCCGGAGATGGCTTACTTTGAATGCTGCCATGAGCTGAAGCTGATCGTTGACATCATCTACAGCAAGGGTATCGCCCAGATGGACTACGTCGTCAGCGACACCGCCGAATGGGGCGACTATGTGGCCGGCCCGCAGATCATCAACGCTGAATCCAAAGCTGCCATGCGCAAACTGCTCAAAGACATCCAGGATGGCTCTTTCGCCAGCACCTGGCTGCAGGAGAACCTGGGCGGCCGCGCCAAGTTCCTCGCCCATCGCCGCCTGCGCAGCGAACACCAGATCGAAGAAGTGGGCAAGAGCCTGCGTAGCATGATGTCCTGGATGCGCGAATCCAACTAGTTAATCTCGTAACAAGTGAAGGAAGCGCCGACCGAAGCTTTTCGGTCGGCGTTTTTTGTGCCCATCCTACCCCCCATTTCTGCTATAATTACATGATATGATAGACCTGAATGAAATGAAGAAGCAGACTGCCGATACCTGCGCGACAGCCCGAGCGCTATATACACAGTTGCGCATTCCTGCCCGCGAGGAAAAGCTGGCAGATGAGGTGGTAAAGACTGAAGAACCCAACCTATGGGATGACCCGGAGACCGCCCAGAAGTTGATGGCTGACGTGGGCAGGAGACGCAATGCACTTGCCCCCTGGCGCAAGCTCATAAGCATGGCAGACGATGCGATGATAATGGCGGAGATGGCGGAGGAAGCTGACGACCAGGAAAGCGCACACGAAGCGGAACAACTGACGGAAGAAGTGCGCCTCTTACTGGAACGACTAAATACCGAAGCGCTTTTTGCCGATCCGCTGGATGCCAGCAACGCTATTATTGAAATCAACGCCGGCGCGGGAGGCACCGAAGCCTGTGACTGGGCGGGGATGCTCGGACGCATGTATTTGCGCTGGGCAGAAAGGCGCGGCTTCCAGGCGGATGTTATTGACCAGCTGGACGGTGAGCAAGCAGGCGTAAAGTCGATGACGATAGAAATAACCGGGGACTTTACCTATGGTTACCTGAAATCCGAGCGCGGCGCGCACCGGCTCATCCGTTTCTCCCCCTTTAACTCCAAAGGCAGCCGGGAGACCTCGTTCGCCTCGGTCAGCGTCATCCCTGATGTCGGCGATGATGCCGATGTGGAATTGAAGGAAGACGACCTGAAGATCGATACCTACCGTGCCAGTGGGGCCGGTGGACAGCATGTAAACAAGACTGAATCAGCGATCCGAATCACCCATTTACCTACTAACACAGTGGTTACCTGTCAGAATGAACGAAGCCAGCAGAAGAACAAAGTCTCGGCAATGCGCGTGCTGAAGTCGCGCCTGCTGCAGAAGCAGCGAGAAGAGCAGGAAGCGGTGATGGCGAAGCTGCAGGGTGTCAAAACCGATATCGCTTTCGGTAACCAGATCCGTACCTATTTTCTACAACCCTATACTCTGGTGAAGGATCACCGCACCGATTATGAAACCGGCAACGCTAATGCCGTGCTGGACGGCGACCTGGATAATTTCATGATTGCCTACCTGCGGCAACTGGCAGATATTCGGTCAGTAGTAACTGAATAATCCACAGCCGAAAATAAATACAAAAAACGCCGTGTGGTATAAACCACACGGCGTTTTCTTTGTCATTACCTGACCTAGAAGGTACCGGTACCAGTGTCGGTCGTATCGATAGCAACCGCGTCCGTCGGGATAAGGATGCTGAGGGTGAATGCAGAAGCAATCACCTTGATCATGTTGTTCTCTGGCGCCAGACCTACGACACTACCGAGGTTATTGAAGTTTTGTGCCCCGATAATTTTGCCGTCCGTCAGGTTGATCATTTCGATCCGTGAGATGAATGCCCCTTTGGAGTTGCGCAATCCGGCGATAATGCCGATGTTGCCAACAGCCAGGAAGCGATCATATCCTCCGATAGCAACCGAGCCAGAATCTTTAACAGTCCAGCCCAATTCGGATTTCGTCAGATCGAGATATTGCGTTTTATCCGGCAGTGAAGCGACCAGGCCGGTGGGGCCTGCGGCGGCTAAACTGCGTGGCGCGATATTATTGAACTCAATTACATCTACCGATGTCTTGGAATATACCAACACATGCGGATCGGTGGCCGTCTGCTTCGGATCCGCCGTGGCAATGGCGATATAATCGCTGGTAGGGCTGACCGCGATGGCGGTGACCGGTAGGTTGTCTGAACGTGTGCCCGCCAACGATAATCTATCACCACTGGCCGAGTAGAATTCAACGCCCATCTCTGTGTTGGCGACTGCCAGATTGCCATCAGGTGTCAAAGCGATGAATGGGCGTCCAGCCTGAAAAGATTCTAACTTGATTATCGGAGTATCGGCATTGTCTTTGCTGTAGAACAGTATCGCTGGATTGGTATTCTTTGCTTCCGAAGTGATAACGGCGATACTACCCGCCTGGCTGGCTATCTGTGCTTCCAGCATATGCCGTCCGGTATTGAGCGCAAAAGCTACTTTACGCGCTTCGGAGCCATCCGGATTCAGCACAACGATAGTGGCATTGCCGTCGGTTTCTGTTGCATAGCCACGTGCTTTTCCGTACTGGTCGCGCAGCAGGATACCATAAGCGCCCAGTTGAATGTCCTGTTTGGGTGCCTTCGTTATCGGGTCAAGTATGGTCAGTATTGACCATGCTGAAGAGGTTACGCCTGTGGCGGTAATGGTCTTTGTCTGCAATTGTCGCAAGTTATCGGATACATAGTCGGAAGCCATACCGCTATAGCCTGCCAGAGCAAGTGGTTTAACTGGGATCGTAACGGTTGGTTTATATGCCGTGAAGTTCAATGTCACAGTAGCGGTGAAATCGCCCTTCACCCCTGCCGTGGCAGTCACAGTAACTACAGCCGGTTTGTCCGGCGCGATGAGATAGGTGATAGCACGGCCATCAGCTGCTGAGTACATCAGGCTTCTACCTAATTTGAATTTACCTGCGGTTGTGGCGAACGTCACCGGCACACCGCGCAATGCTGTCCCACCCTTTGGAGCTGCCGGTGGCGCTGCACCAGCGCCGCCACCGGCCATCGGGTCAGTTGCCTGGACTTTTGCCATTTTAACTACTTTATAGTCTATGGCGAATTTCGGGGATACTTTTGCATTTGCTGGCAAGGCACCTAAAGCACCCATACCACTTCCACCTGCACCAGTACCACGGCCTCCTGCACCCCCGCCAGCACCCGCTCCGCCACCTGCTGCGGCACCGCCGCCGGTGGCTGAACCGATAACCGTTGCGATGATCATATATTCGGTTTCACCATCGGCAATGCCCTCACTCGGGGTTGCTGCGAGGTCAATCTGTGCGACAGTAACTGCCAGCCCAGCATTTTGGCCACCTTGCTGGTTGTTGTTACCATTGTTATTGTTATTGTAGCCGTTGTTGTTGTAGTTGTTGTTGTTGTAGCCACCGTTATTATTGTTATAGCCGCCGTTGTTGTTGTTGTTGTAGCCACCGTTGTTATTGTTGTTGTAGCCACCGTTGTTATTGTTGTAGCCACCGTTGTTGTTGTTGTAGCCACCGTTGTTATAACCGCCGTTGTTATAGCCACCGTTGTTGTTGTTGTTGTTGTAACCACCATTATTGTTGTTATAGCCGCCGTTGTTATAGCCACCGTTGTTATAGCCACCACCATATGGTTGGTTATTGCCAATCGAGGTGAAGTTTATCATTGTGTTGCCGCGTAGACCGCCCGCATCTACCGCTATTACCGCTGAGCCAGCGATATTAGAGGCCATGATCTCATTGTCGATATTGCCATAGCTATCGGTGATCCCTTGAATACTGCGTAGTCGTCCGCCGGTAGTCGAGAATATTACTGGGCGATTGCTCAAGTACATGCCCCCCTGATCTATCAGGTTAACATGAATGAGCGCGCGGCTATTACCATCTGCCGGGATGTTATTGGGGGTAACGGATACCGTAACGCCCGGGCTATTCGCCGGTAGATTGTTAACATTCCCATTGTTGGGGTTTGCCAAAGTGGAGCCAAGGACAGTAATACGAGTAGAAGCGCCGACCGGCCCATTAAATGCGTACGCCGTCACCGTACCTACATTTTCCGCAGCCAGAGAAACGTCGAGGGTGACAATACCAGTAGTATCGGTGGTTGTCTGTCCCTGCTGCAAGCGTCCACCACTTGTCCAGAAGGTGATATTTTGCCCGGACAACGTTCCACTACCGCCCAGACGAGCTGTCAGTGTGGAACTGCTACCCTGGGTACTGGCCCGATTGAGATCGACAGTCGAAGGATTGGCCGAAAGAGATAACGTATTATTCGGTGCCGATGTTCCTCCTGTCACTGTAAAGACTACGATTTGTGATGTTGGAGGATCCTGGAAGTAACGTCCACCATCACGCGCGGTGAACATCACTGCGTAGGTACCATTCTGTGCCGGTGCATACCAGTACCAATCTCCCGTATAGGAGGTGGCATTGAAGTTGTTGTTATTGCTTGGCTGCTCTGTAACTGTGCCGGTACTTGCCTGCGCCGAAACAATCACCTGGTCGTTCACGATGCCACCCAAGCCACTCTGGCCTGAGGAAACATCCGTATCGGTGGCCGTAACGGTGATGCGGACACTACGCCCGGCAGTCACCGACGTGGCATTCGGTCGTGCCGTCACTGTAATCGGATTGCCTCGGCTATATTGCTGGGCAAACGCGGCTGAAGTCACTAAAAATAGTGACAAGCATAGGAATACCATCATGCGAGTTCTCATTGTGCTACACCTCTCCTAGTTATTTTACTGCATAATACGCAGAAAGTGCAAAGGTAGTTGCAATTTCATGGTAATATTTCGCCACATATACGAGAAGGCCTTTTTTCATTGACGCTGAATATACAGAATATGGAAAAAAATAATGAGTATGGGCAGATAATTCGTGCTGGAATAACCATTGCAGCGGTTGTTCTTGCCGTTTTGCTGTTCGTCTATCTCGTGCATCAGCTGGTCGCGCTGATTATGTTGGTGCTTTTCGCCGTGGTTATCGCCACCGGTATCGATCCGTTTGTCACCCGGCTACAACAGTTGACGCAAAGATGGTGGAAGATGACACGTGGTCAGGCTACTCTGATTATCATTCTGAGTATGCTGGCAATATTAGTAGGTATCTCCTCCTTTCTGCTGGTCACCGCCATCAAAGAGTCGCTCACTTTCGTAGAAAAGACCTTGCCTGTACTCCAGGCGGAGTTGACGAGGTGGAGCGGCCAAAAACAATATCTACCCGATGCAGCGCAGATCTTTGAAAAACTCAGTATGCAATCGGGGCAAGTATTGGAATACCTCTTCTCTACGACTCGCGCCATCTTCGGGATTCTCGGCGGAGTCTTCACCGTCATCATACTGCTGGTGCTGACGTACTTTTTCACCAGCGGCAAAGATGACCTCGTTTATTTACTCACCCAGTTCGTCCCGACACCCTATCAGCGGCGTGCACGTGCGGTGGCACACCTGGCAGCGCAGAAGATGGGGGGCTGGATCCGCGGGCAATTCACTATCGCGGGCATTATCCTCATCACCATCTCGCTGGGGATGACTGCATTACGGATAGATTACCCTATCCTTATCGGGTTAGTGGGCGGCTTTGGTGAGCTGATCCCCATGGTGGGTGCCTACGGCGCTTTTTGGGTGGCGCTCACTATAGTGCTGGTCAATCATGCTCCATTGTGGCAGGTTATCGCAGTCATAGTCTTCTTCGGCATTCTTACCCAGTTGGATAACTATGTGTTGGCTCCGCGCGTAATGGAGAAAAATGTCGATATGCCTCCCATCACATCTATAATGGCAGTACTTTGCGGCGCCAGCCTTCTCGGTCTGGCTGGCGCTCTCATCGCCATTCCCATCTCCGCCGGGATCAGAGTGGTAATGTACGAGGTAATTTTCCCCCTTATTCAAGGCAAAACATATGATCAGATAGTCGAAGCTTCGCCGAAATATCGCCGAAAGAAACTGCAGGAGAAGAAAAAGAGCGACAAATCCGAAAAGAATAGCTGATTACCCGCTACGTTTGCAGGTAATAGCTTCACTGTATGGTATTATTATACCATTGCCCGGTGGCGCTAAAGGCTGGCTATGCCGGGTAAATTTTTGTGAAAGATCAGTAATGAAGCGAGCTTCATTACTGGGGAATGAAAAAATCATGGCGCAGGAGGATACGCTCCGCTTCACTCCGGTATAAATACCGGAGTGCCGGCCTTGGAACTTGGAACTTGGAACTTTTTTCGTAGGAGTAAGCAGAATCATGATTAACATCGGCATAATCGGCATGGGCGGAATCTCCGGCTGCCATCTGGGCGCATATGCGACGCTAGCAGATAAAGCGCATATCGTCGCCTGTTGCGACATCATCCCCGAACGCGCTGCGGGCAAGGCGAAAGATTTCACTATCAATATCGGTAGCGGCTCCAGCGCCGACCTGAATGCGAAGGCCTACACGGATTACCGCGACTTGCTGGCTGACCCGGAAGTACAGATGGTAGATATCTGCCTGCCGACGGATTTGCACGCCGAGGTGGCAATTGCCGCATTGCAGGCAGGCAAGCATGTGCTCTGCGAGAAGCCAATGGCGCTGAATGTGGCTGAATGCGACCAGATGGTCACAGCTGCTACCGCTTCCAACCACTTCCTGATGGTGGCGCACTGCATCCGCTTCTGGCCGGAATATGTCTATCTGAAGGAACTGGTGGCAAATAACACCTATGGCGCGCTGCACCACGGGCATTTCACCCGCGTCTCTGCTTCGCCAGCCTGGGTAGCAGATAACTGGTTCTTGCAGCAACGGCGCAGTGGCGGTGTCATGCTCGATATGCACATCCATGATACCGACTATATCCTCTACTTGCTTGGCAAACCGTCACAGGTATCGGTACGCGGTTTAGAAAATGCCGATGGTTTGAACACTTATGGCATCGTTGATTACCACTACGCTGATGGCCCGATCATCACCGCGGAAAGCGGCTGGGATTATGCACCACATTTCCCCTTTCGTATGACTTTCCGCTGTGTTTTTGAGGGGGCTACTGTCGAGTTAGATGATTCCCGTGCCCCATTCACCGTCTACCCGAAAGATGGCGTACCGTTTGTGCCAGAGCTATTACCGGGCGATGGCTACCAGCGGGAGATCGCATATTTCATCGACTGTATTGAACGTAACGTGGCTCCTGCAATTGTCACCCCCGCAGCGGCACGCGATAGTCTCGCAGTAGTAATCGCCGAAATTGATTCCTTGCGTAGCCGCCAATCGGTCGCGTTGTAACTATTCAACTAAAACCACCTGGGAGTTTGCTTAATGACTACATTGTCGCTGGGAGTTATCGTCGGTTTAACCGATACTCCGGAAAATCTATTCGCCCCTGTCCGTGAGATGGGGCTGACTACCTGCCAGCTATGCTCATGGAAACCCAATGAGCTTACGCCGGAACTGCTGGAGCGTACCAAAGCGGCCGCCAGCGCCGCTGGGGTGACGATTACCCTCTTCTGGTGCGGCTACAGCGGTCCCGTGGCGTGGAACTACATCGATGGCCCGGCTCTTACCGGCCTGATGCCGCCTGAAATGCGTGCCTTGCGCACCCAGGAGTTGAAACGTGGGGTCGATATCGCCGTCACGTTGGGCGTTCCCGATATCGCCACCCACGTGGGGTTCCTGCCGCTCGATTCCAAAGATAAAAACTACCTGGATGCAGTAGCCGCCCTCAAAGAAATCGCCGAATATGCTCACGACAAGGGAATCTATTTCAATTTCGAGACCGGCCAGGAAACCCCCATGGTACTGCTCCGCTGCATTCAGGATATCGGCATGGATAACGTAGGCATCAACCTTGATCCAGCGAACCTGCTCATGTACGGCAATGCCAACCCGGTAGACGCGCTAGACATTTTTGGCAAATATGTCCGCGGCGTCCATGCAAAAGATGGCGAATACCCGGTAGATGGCTATGAGCTGGGGGTAGAAAAAGCCCTTGGGGAAGG
This sequence comes from Armatimonadota bacterium, assembly GCA_038248345.1. Taxonomy (GTDB): domain Bacteria; phylum Armatimonadota; class Hebobacteria; order CAIYQO01; family CAIYQO01; genus CAIYQO01. The sequence goes on from JBBRXO010000002.1 coordinate 78,703, forward strand.
GCGCGTAAACTTCCCCGCCCTGGTGGCGAAGTTAAAAGCCGGTGGCTACACCGGTGCCCTCACCATCGAACGTGAAATCAGCGGCCCCAAGCAAATCGATGATATCAAAAAAGCAATGGAGTTGCTGACGCCGTTGCTCTGATGAAGAAAGACTTATGACTCACGAACACACCCATGAGCGGCGCTACGATTTGCCCTTTACCTGGCCGTCGCCCGCATATTCTGTGGTACTGGTAGAACCGGAGATACCCCCCAACACTGGGAATATCGCCCGGCTCTGCGCGGCCACTGGTACGCCGCTGCACCTGGTGGGGCATCTGGGGTTCCATCCGCATGACCGCAATCTGCGCCGCGCGGGCGTCGATTACTGGGATGAGGTTAATATTCACCGGCATGTGAGCATTGACGCCTATCTGGAGTCTGAGAGACCGCCGCACTTTTACCTTTTCAGCACCCGCGGTGAGCGTTCGCATTTCGAGGTAAATTTCCAACCCGGAGACGCTTTCATCTTCGGGAAGGAGAGCGCCGGACTGCCCGATGAATTGCTCGACAAATACCCGGACAACGTACTACAAATACCCATGCGCATAGATAAGGTGCGCTCGCTCAACCTGGCTAACTCCGTCAGTATCGTCCTGTATGAGGCGCTGCGGCAGCATAATTATCGAGGATCAGTAATGAAGCACGCTTCATTATGTGGGGATGAAAACCTGCAATTATAGCATCTCTTTTCCCCAGAGTAAATACCGGGGTCGCTGGCTTTGGAACTAGGAACTAGAAACTAGAAACTATTATCAAGGAGAATAACAATGACACCACGCGAGAACTTTCTCTCATTATTGCGCCGTCAGGGCTATGAATATGCCCCGGTACAACTGGAATTCTGCCCGTCTTTGATAGAGCGATTCCACGCCGAAATCGGGGAAGGCATCAACTACGAAGAATATTTCCACCACCCCTATCAGCATGTAGCTGGCCAGTGGTGGGGCGGATCAGATCGGGATTGGAGCAGTTATTATCCCGAGGGGTTCGGTGCTGGCACCACCTTTAGCCATTGGGGTGTCGGGGCTGAACCAGGTAGCGCCGAGGCAATGCACATGCACCGAATGCTACATCCACTGCTGAACGCGGAGACGCTGGAAGATATCGAGAATTATCCTTATCCTGACATGGCCAGTGCCGACACCAGTAAAATGGCCGGTGAAGTAGCCGCTGTTCACGCACGCGGGCTGGCGAGCATGGTGAGCATGGCCTGCACTATCTGGGAGACGGCGTGGTATATGCGTGGAATGGAACCGCTGATGATGGATATGCTTGGCGAAGATGATATGGCCACTGTGCTTTTCGATAAAATCACTGACCGAGCCTGTATCTGTGCCGCATTCGCCGCGACCGCGGACGTCGACATCGTCTTCCTGGGGGATGATGTGGGGATGCAACACAACCTGATGATGGCACCCGAGCTGTACCGCACCTGGATCAAGCCGCGGCTGGCACGCGTTATCGCCGCCGCCAAAGACATCAAGCCCGACGTGATCATCGCCTACCATAGTTGCGGCTACGTTACCCCGCTCATCGGCGACCTGATGGAAGCAGGAGTAGAAGTGCTCAACCCGGTGCAACCCGAATGTATGGACTTCGCCGACCTCCACACCGAATTCGGCGACCGCCTCTCCTTCTGGGGCAGCGTCGGCACGCAGACCACCATGCCCTTCGGCACCCCCGCCGAGGTGGCCGCAGTAGTCAAGCGCAACCTCGACATCGCCGGCCCCCAAGGCGGCCTCTACTGCACCCCCACCCACCTGCTGGAGCCGGAAGTTCCGTGGGAGAATATCCTTGCATACGTTGAGGCATGTGGGGAGTATAATGTGAGGAAGTAGGGGGTAATTGTAAAGCCTAATTTCAATCCCTGGGGCTTTGCCGCAGGTCTGAATTATTGTATAGGAAAAAACGGCACGTTCTGGGTTTATCGTAACTCCTATTTTCAAGCCGGGTGGTGCGAAGAGGTTATCCTCTACCGTTTTAATTCACAGGATAGAAGGATAATATGGATAAAAAGGGCAGAGAAGTATTATCATGCAAAGCTAATTCCTTCACCTTTTTATCCTGACTATCCTCATATCCTGTAAATTAAAGCATTGGGGCAGAATGCCATAACACGATTGCTTGCAGGCCAGATAATTATATTGGGTTATCGGTGGAACCCACATTAGGGTTGATGATCATTGCATACTATTCATCCTGTAGCGCGTATAAGTAGCATAAGAGGTTATACTCATGAAGTCTACAGTTGCCCTGGCGTTCTTTGTGCTCTTCGCCACCACGCTGGTGGTGGGGGCGGAGCCGCCGTATGACATCCCCAAACTGGATAACATCACCATCGACGGCAAGGGGGACGACTGGGGGGAGCGGGGCTTCCGGGTCGCTGCCTTCATCAATACCGACGCCCCGGCGAACCGCACTACCCCGGGCAGCGTGTTGCGTATCGGGTGGGATAAAGACGGGTTGCTGGCGCTGATAACGGTGGCCGACGACAACATCATTGAAGGTGACAAACGAATTTTTGACGGTGCCTCAGTAGAGATGCTCTGCGCTGTCGATACCGGGTCACCCGATCTCTACTACACTGGCATCACCCCCGGATTAGATCCGAAGCACCCGAACTTACGGCAACAATTCATTGATCTGCGGAATACACCGAGATTAAAAAAACTTGATGTTGATGTGGTCGCACAACCAAGAGCGGGCGGCTACAATGTTGAACTGCGGCTCCCCTGGGCGAACCTGGGGATGACGGCTGCGGAAGGCAAACTGACCGCCTTTACCTTGTGGTTCAACAGCAAGGATACCCCCGAAACTACCCGCACCCGGAGCATCTGGTCGCCGTACCAGTGGTCATATGACAGCAACAAACTGCACCGTCTACGCTTGAGTCGCGAGGCCAGCAATCCGGTCGCGTTAGCGGTAAGCGCCGATTATTACCGCTTGCATCATATGCGGGTGGAGATCAACAGCGGAAGCGAACTCGCCGGAAAAACAGTTACCATTCTGGAGGGTGAGACTGCCCTAGGCACCTGTAAATTGGCAACTTCAGACGGGGGGGCCTCCACTCTGGTGGAAATACCGCTACCGCCGTATGGCGCCAACTACGCTAAACTTACGGCAAAAACCGATGATGACAACGTCGTTAGCTTCACAGTCCCCGACATTCAAACCGCACGTGCTGCCGCCCTGACCAGTCTGGCGGTTCGCCCGAAATATTACGTCTCGGATGCCGATACATTCCCCGCAATCGACTTTGAACTCCCATTTGCCGCCGAAGATTTAATTGGAGATTATCAGCTGCGGGTGAGCTATTACGATAAAAATTATCATCTGGTGACTAAGCCCGGCAAACCAGGTCGCTACGGTGCAGTAGTTGAGATTATCGGGAAAAATGGCGACGTTACGTATCGGTTCATCACCCTGTACCACACTGCCCAACCCGTCAAATGGGATAATATCAAAATTGAATTGAACTCACCCTTGCCGGATGCGCTGGGGATCGACCCGGACGTTGTCACCGCGCAGAGTAAGCAACTGAATACTTACCTTCGTATCTACGTCACCCGACAACTGGCCGACAGCGAGAAAAGCTCTATAATCTTCGCCGGTTTGCAGGAGACGAAGACAGGCGCCACGAAGCAGGATACTATCACCAACCCCCGTGAAATGAACACCGCCTGGTGGTTCGGGCTGAAGAAGAAATTAGCGCTGTTGGAGCACAAATACCGCGTCTTTCTTCCCCATAACTATGGCGTAGACACAACACAAAAATACCCGCTGATCCTCTTTCTGCATGGCTCCGGCCAGCGCGGCGACAATCTGGCTACCGCCCAGCAATACGGGCCACAACATTACCTCGCTACCCACCAGGAGCTGCCATTCATCACGGTGGTGCCGCAATGCCCCTTGGATCAGTGGTGGTACAGTGAGGATATCATCGACTTACTGGACGAAATTCTGGCCAAGTACCCCGTCGATATCGGCCGCGTGATCCTCACTGGTCTGAGCATGGGCGGCTTCGGCACCTGGCGTACCGCTGCGTTGCACCCGGAACGATTCGCAGCCATCGCCCCCATCTGTGGCGGTGGGCAACCGCTGCTTGCCCCCGCCATGAAGAACCTGCCCGTCTGGGTTTTCCATGGTGGCCGCGACACCACCGTACCATTGGCGCGCAGCCAGGAGATGGTAGACGCACTGAAGAAAGCCGGCGGCAATGTAAAATTCACCATCTTCCCGGAGGACGGCCATGATTCCTGGACAGATACCTACAACACCCCGGAGCTGTACACGTGGTTTCTGGCGCAACGGCGGGGGAAATAAAGCTAACCAAAAAATAAAGCGGCCGCGATCTGAAAGATCAACGGCCGCCTGTACCCTCTTCTCCTATTTCACCGGAATAGACGCCTTCATAACTTTGAAGATATCGGTGTTATCAACGACCTGCACTGTCCCCAGCAGGAAGTCAGTATTCTTCTTAGCGTACTTATCGAATAACTCGGAACCCTCGCCCATGGTGTAAAGGTCTACTATGCGGTTGGTGTGTCCACCCCATCCTTTGCCATCGTTGCCCCATTTTACCAGCGGAAGTTTATTTGCTTCTGTGGGTTGCACATCATTCAGGTATCCAGTGTCGTGGTCGGCTGTGATAATCAGCAGATTCTGCTCCCAACCGCCGTTTTGGGCAATCCAATCTATCGTAGCGGCAATGGCCTCATCAAATGCCAGCACCTCACCAATGGTGCCGTCCAGATTGTTGCCGTGAGCGATCTTATCGATATTACCGCCCTCTATCATCACTATAAATCCGGCAGGATTGTTCAATGTGCTCAAGGTGGCCTGTGTCATCTCTTTCAATGTCGGCTGATTGGGGTCAGCACTTTTACCATCAGCATTGCGTGGTTTCAACGGACTATCGCCGTGCACCAAGCCCAAAATCCTACCCGGCGCCGGCTTTGTAATCAGTTGCTGAAAATCTGCTCTACTCTCCATGTAAGTGTATCCGGTTTTTCCGGCCAGCACACCATCCCAGTTTTCTTTAGAGATATTTTTAAATGCCGTCTCCAACGGTGTATTGCCCAGCCCACCGGTACCCATCAGTACATCGGGTTGCGTCACATTAAACATCTCCTGCGATATCTCTTTTGCATTACCACGACCGCCATTATGTGCGGAGAAACCAGCTGGGGTTGCATCGTAAAAATATACGCTTGTGACAACACCAGTCTTTTTTCCCATTTTGCGTGCATACTCGGTGATTATTTCCACCGGTTTCTTGTCGGTATCTACACTCACATAGCCATCATTAGTTTTAACACCAGTGGCCATTGCCGTGGCGGCGGCGGCGCTGTCAGTTGCTCCATTTTTTACATATGCAGTATCACCGTTGTTCCAAGTATAATCGTACCCCTTGCCTGACGCGCTGAAGGTGGTCATATAATAGTGCTTACTCAAGGTCTCCAGCGTCAGTTTCTCCTTGCCGCCGAATTTGAAATAGTCGGTACCATATTTGTATGCCCCGGCAGCCGTGACTACATCCGGCCCCATGCCATCACCGATCATCAATATGACATTGCGCGGCGAGGCAAACACAAGAGAGGAAGCAAGCGCCAGCAACAAAAGTAGCTGCGCTAACCGTCCAGATAACTGATATATTTTTTGATTCATCGGAACTCCTCTTTATTGAAATTATACCATAGTTTTTCTCTTGTTTCAAAAACAGTATGTGGAGGAGGTGATTGCAAAACCTTTTTCTCGCTGGGATTGAAATCCCGGCTGCAGGGCACTTTTGTCCCAGCATAAATATGGGGTTTTGAAATCACCTTGTGGGAGATGCCCAGAAGTATCTTTTTTAGCGTCCGGCCTATTCGCCCAGCCGTGAACGACTGGGCTAGTGGGCTTCGCCGAACGTCCTTCGGACGGGAACGCTAGTTTTTAACCGTCCCACCCGAAGGGCGATTGGCCGAAGGCCCTCCAGCCTGGTCGTTCACGGCCAGGCCAGGGAGGTCGGCTTGTCGCTAAAAACGATACTACTGTGGGAGATGCCTTTTGGCAGCTACCCCACTTTCATGTTAAACTATGAGTGAACAAAGAAATTATTATTTTCAATCCGCCTTATGGTGAAATAGAGGTATGTACAATTGGCAAACGACAAGTTACAGGAATTGATGGATCTGCGTCGCGAAAAAGGCGAGGCACTGACTGCGCTGGGAAAAAACCCCTTTCTGCACACCACCTACGAGCGCACGCACAACGCCGGGCAGATCCTCGGTGACTTCGAAGCGCACGATGGTGTGACAGTGAAGATTGCCGGGCGGCTGATGGGGCGACGCGGCCAGGGCAAGGTGACCTTTGCCGATATCCAGGATTTATCTGGGCGCATCCAGGGGTTCTTCCGCATCAATGACCTGGGCGAGGAGCTTTACGGCCTGCTGAAGCTGGTGGACGTGGGCGATATCCTCGGCGTCGAGGGCTACGTCTTCAAAACGAAGATGGGCGAAATCTCCATCCATGTAACGAAATTCGATATATTGGCCAAATCCATGCGTCCGCTACCCGACAAGTGGAGCGGTATGAAGGATGTGGAGGCACGCTATCGCCAGCGCTACGTGGACTTGATCATGAACCCGGAGGTGCGCGACACCTTCATCATGCGCAGTAAAGCCATCAAGTCCATCCGCGCCCTGCTGGATGGCAAGGATTTCCTCGAAGTCGAGACGCCCATGATGCAGTCCATCGCCGGTGGCGCTGCCGCGCGCCCCTTCGTCACACATCACAACGCGCTGGATATGGACCTCTTCCTGCGCATCGCCCCGGAGCTATACCTGAAGAGATTGATCGTCGGCGGGCTGGAGCGTGTCTACGAGATCAACCGCAACTTTCGCAATGAAGGGATGAGCACCAAGCACAACCCGGAATTCACCATGATGGAGTGCTACCAGGCGTACACCAACCTGGATGGCATGATGCGTCTGTGTGAGGAGATATTCACCACCGCCGCCCTGGCCACCCGCGGCACGCTGGAGCTGAACTATCAGGGGCAAGAGATAAGCCTGGCTACCCCGTGGGAACGCATCAGTCTCTACGACGCGCTGCAAAAATATGGCAACGTCGACACCAGCAAGCTGAATGATTTCGAATCCGCCAAGGAAGTCTGCATCCAACTGGGCGTACATGTGGATCCGCGCGCCCACCTCTCCACGCTCATCAACAACCTCTTCGAGGAGTTCGTGGAGCCGAACCTGATTCAGCCGACCTTCATCACCGATTACCCGACGCTGATCTCACCGCTGGCGAAGCGCCGACCGGATAACCCCGATCTCACCGAACGCTTCGAGATATTTATCTGCGGGCGCGAGCTGGGCAATGCCTTCAGCGAGCTGAATGACCCCATCGACCAGCGCGGACGCTTTGAAGAACAGATGCGCGAAAAGGCCGCCGGCGACGACGAAGCGCAGCCGATGGACGAAGACTACCTGCGCGCTATGGAGTACGGCATGCCCCCCACCGGCGGGCTGGGCATCGGCATCGACCGGCTGGTGATGCTGCTGGCCGACGCCGCCAGCATCCGCGACGTCATCCTCTTCCCGCAACTGAAGAAAGAAAGCGTGGATGTGGACGAAGAGATGGATGAGCTGTACGTAGATATGTGAGGAGTCGGGCCGCATGGTGCAAGCCCCACATAAACCACAATATGGCGCGCTGGAGATCCTCAAATACATCGGGCCGGGGCTGCTGGTCACCGTCGGGTTCATCGACCCGGGCAACTGGGCGACTAACGTGGCCGCGGGGGCGCAGTTCGGCTATGCGCTCCTCTGGGTAATCAGCTTATCCACCGTCATGCTCATCCTGTTGCAGCGCAACGCTGCGCATCTGGGGATAGCCACCGGGCTGTGCCTCTCGGAGGCCAGCACGCGCTACTTCCGCCCGTGGGTGA
>JBBRXO010000003.1:0-77545 GCA_038248345.1 Armatimonadota bacterium
CATGATTTGCGGCGCAAAACGCCGCGAAAGGTAGCAGTAGGACATCCGAAAGTAAGAAATCGGGTAAAAGATGGAAGATTCGGAGTAGATTAGTTATATGTTGTAGCGACTAAATGTTAATATTCTAAAATAGTGCCCTCCGAAGAGGGCACAGAGGGATTCGTCTTATTAATTGTTTTTCAGAGGGTCCCTAGGTCGATTGCTACCCCGAGTGGTTCACTGAGGCTGGCTATTTCGGGTGTCAGGCCGTCATATGGAACGGCGCTAATCGCCGGAGAGATCATCTCTTCGGCGAAACCGAGGTAATTCAACATATAGAAATTTCGGACGTCTGTACATAATTCCTGCCGGTCATTGCGACAGTTGCTACAATGTCCGCATGCACTGGATGACTCCAGTACGACAGACTGGCCGACTTCCAGTTTTTCAACCTTAGAACCGAGTTCCAGAATTGTGCCAGCTACTTCATGACCAAAAGGTGATTCGGCCTTTTCTCCCGGGCTGGTAAGCAGGTCAGAGCCACATATGCCACAAGCATCAACGCGCAGGCGGATCTCGTTTGACGCCAAAGGTCTAAGCGTCAAAGGTTTCAAGGATACAGAGTGATCATTTTTATAGGCGGCAGTAATAGTCCGCTCGTTTGATGTCATTGATTGTTACCTCCAGGATGATTCGCTTGGAATATTATCACCTATTACCATAGATGTTGTGTATATTTATGACTAATATGGTAGAATATTATGACATTATGAGCACATTGCCAGAGAATAAAATAGATCGCCTGCCAGAGGCGCTATGGGCGCCGGGGGGAGTAGATCAACGTTCACGAGAGCTCACCCCACTGTACATTGAGCATTTTCACGGCCCCATGGCCAGCCGTCTGATGACCGCCCATCCATTTTGGGAGGTGATCATTATTTGCGACGGGGAGGGGGAGATGAAGACTCGCTATCCCTTCCCACTTCGCCCGGGCGTGATCTGTCTGATGCCGCCGCGAATGGCCCATAATGAGGTGTCAACCGGGGTTATGGAGATTCTCTGGATTGGCTTGCGCGGCAGCAGGTTAGATCATTTGCCGCGAACTCACCCACTGGTAGCGCAGTCTTCTGCCTGTCTGCGTAGTGCTCTTGCCTGTTGGAACGTAGCGCGAAATATGTATGGGGAGATTGGCTCTGAAATTGATGGTCTGACCATGGTTCTATTTGCTCATCTGCGTCAGGCACTTGCTTCCAGTGGCAACATCACCGCTCATCATTTAGAGCAGGCAGTGGGATACCTGCAGGCACATTACCATGAAGAAATAGACGTGCCTGCGTTGGCTACGCTCTGTGGCTACAGCGAAGGTTATTTTTACCGCGCCTTTAAACAGCTCACTGGCAAGACTCCCATTCAATACCTCACAGCAATCCGTATTCAAGAGGCGTTACGGTGGTTGGAGCATAGTGACTTTCCTATCAATCGCATAGCTGCAGCGGTTGGCTTTGCTGACCAGCATTATTTCGCTCGTATAATCAAACAACATACCGGCCGCACTCCTCTCGCTGTACGCAGCAATGCGCGGCTATCCTCATAATTTTCCAGGTACATCCCGGCTGTTCTATGGACAAATGGCGTCTACATCTCTATCATAATGGTTGTGAAAATATGTGCTAGGAGTATCAAATGCGCAAACAGGACTGGGAGAACCCACAAATAATCGAGCAAAATCGTGCAGCAGCCCATGTGTTGCTGGGCGCGTACAATGATGCAGAGCTGGCGCGGCAAGGTGACCGCACCGCTTCGCCTTATGTGCAGGTGTTAAATGGTGACTGGTCGTTTCACCTTGCCGATAACCCGGCGAGTGTGCCGGAGGGGTTCTATACGGATTCCTTTGATGTATCTGAATGGGATAGTATTCCAGTACCGAGTAATTGGCAACTTTATGACTATCCTGATAAGCCGATCTATACCAATGTCGCTTACCCGTTTACGCCCACACCGCCGCAGGTGCCGGAGCATAACCCTACCGGGTGTTACCGGCGTAATTTCACCCTTGATCCAGCATGGGAAGGGCGTACCGTAGCAATAGTTTTTGAGTCGGTAGACAGTGCATTCTATCTGTGGGTGAATGGCGTGCAGGTTGGCTACAGTACTGATAGCCGTCTGCCTGCTGAATTTGATATTACTGGCTACTTGCGTCCCGGTGAGAATACCCTGGCCGTGCAAGTGATGCGTTACAGTGCGGGTACCTATCTGGAGGATCAGGACTATTGGCAGCTGAGTGGCATCCAGCGTGATGTCGTACTTTACAGCAAACCGGTAGTACACTTGCGCGACTTCACTGTGCGTACCACTTTCGACGATGAATTCAAAGATGCCGAACTTTTCGTCGCCGCCTATATCAATCAGGTGGATAACCCTGCTAGCTACTCGGTAATCGCGACGCTTTACGATGCTAATAACGAAACCGTCATCACCACAGCCCCGGCTATTTTCCAACCGAGAACGCTGATGTATGGCACGGGTGGCCAAGAAAAGCTGTGCGCGAAGATTGCCCAGCAGGTGACCGCGCCGCGGAAATGGTCGGCAGAAGACCCTTATCTTTACACACTGGTGCTGACGCTATGCGGTGCAAATGGGACGGCGCTGGATTTTGAGAGTTGCAAGGTCGGCTTTCGCCAGATTGAAATCCGCCAGCGGCAATTGCTCTGTAATGGTGTGCGTATGGTAGTGCGAGGAGTAGACCGGCATGAGCATCACCCCGAACGCGGGCGTGCCCTTACGACAGAAGATATGCTCGCTGATATTCTGCAAATGAAGCGGTTGAACTTCAATGCCGTACGCACCAGTCATTATCCTAATGATCAGCGCTGGTATGAACTGTGCGATCAGTATGGTTTATATGTTATTGATGAGGCCAATCTGGAGACGCATGGTCTCCAGGGAGATTTGAGTAACGACCCAGAGTGGGTGACGGCCTACATGGCTCGCATCACCCGGCTGGTACAACGCGACAAGAATCACCCCTGTGTTATCGCCTGGTCACTGGGCAATGAATCATATTTTGGCCCAGTTTATGCCGCGATGGCGGGTTATGCGCGTATGGCAGATCCTACCCGCCCCGTACAATATGAGAGCGGCAACCCGGGACCGTCTATCACCGACATAATGGTGCCAATGTATCCACAGTTGGATTGGGTACGTGAAGTATTGGTTGACGCCAATGAGAAGCGCCCATTGATAATGTGCGAATATGCCTACGCTAAAGGTAATGCCAGCGGTAATTTCCTCGACTTTTGGCAACTTATTGAGACCGAACCGAGCTTTCAAGGCGGATTTATCTGGGATTGGGCGGACAAATTGCTCACCTTTACCCTCCCCGATGGGCGCAAGGTGTGGGGTTACGGCGGCGACCTCGGTTGTGGCACAGACTATAAGCTAATCGACGAACACCCCACGCAGGTGCTCAATGGAATAGTGGGGGCAGACCTTGATCCACATCCCGGTGCCTGGGAAGTAAAGAAGGTACAGGCGCCGGTGGGCTTCACTGCCACCGCTGCGCAGCTATTGGCAGGCACAGTGGAAATTGTCAATAAATATCAGTTCAGCGACTTGAGTCACCTGGAGATCAAATGGGAGGTTACTGCTAACGGTGTCGTATCACAATCCGGTAGCGTGCCTGCGCCAGCCTTGGCGCCAGCAGCTCGCGGGGCGGCTAAGAAACCCTTCGCACTGGGGAGCAAGGAACTGGTGAAGTTTCCGCTGACTATCCCGCCTGCAGTACCGAGTGTTGAATACTGGCTGAATCTCCGCGTGGCATTGGCCAAGCCGATGCCGTGGGCGGAAATTGGCCATGTCATCACCTGGGAGCAGTTCTCTTTGCCATTAGTGTATATTATGCCTGAGCAATTGCCACTATCAGAGATGCCCGCCGTATCTTTACTGGAAGATGGCAGTGAGATAGTTGTACAAGCAGGAGCTACGAAAGCTGTCTTCTCACAATCTACCGGCGTGCTCACCAGTTTATCCGGCGGGGCGGGCGAACTACTGCAAACTGGCCCGTGTGATAACTTCTGGCGTCCCCCAACGGACAACGATTTTCGGCTCGGACAAGCAGAGAGCTACACTAATATCTGGCAGGCTGCTGGATTAGATAATCTCACGCGGCAACTGGTGAGCATCGTCGCTGCCGCACTCAACCCCCATGCCGTGCTGGTGCGGGTGCAGAGCGAGATGACCGGCGCGACAGCCGCGCATCGTATCGTCATCGAAACGACCTATACGCTTTATGGCAGTGGCGAGATAGTGGTAGATACTACCGCGACTATTAGCGAGAGCATCATCCTTTTACCGCGCATCGGGCTGGAACTAGTATTACCCGGTACTTTTAATAAGCTGACCTGGTATGGCCGTGGGCCGCACGAGAACTACGTGGACCGCAAAGCCAGCGCGTCGGTGGGGTTGTATTCCAGCACGGTTTCTGAGCAATATTACCCCTATGTTGTCGGCGGTGAGTGTGGTGGCAAGGAAGATGTGCGCTGGATGAGCCTGACTGATGACATAGGCAACGGCCTGCTAGTGCAGGGTGTACCACAATTCCACATGGATGCGTTGCACTTCAGCCCCCATGACCTCGCTGACGCTACGCACTATTACGAGTTGGCGCCGCGTGAGGAAGTCTATCTTCACTTGGATGGTTGGCACATGGGCCTGGGTGGTGACACTGGTTGGACGCTAAATGTCCACGATGAATATCTGCTAAAGCCGGGGCGGTATCAATATTCTTTGCGCATGCGCCCGCTGGCCAGTGGTGATGATCCGGTACAACTAATGCGTGGGTGCAAGGAAGTTGAGTAGGGACTCACTTTAAATATGAAGATCGCACAACTACTGGCAGGTAATCTTCACCCGTTGGAGAATAGTAAATATACAAGAAAACAACATCAAAGTTTGGAGCAATATTATGAACCATCATGAGCGTATCGCACGGATATTTGCCGGGCAATCAGTTGACCGCCCTGGTTTTTGGCTGGGAAACCCGCATGACGAAGTAAAGCCGCGGTTGTTAGAACATTTTGGCGTCAGCGATGATGAGGCAATGCGCCGACTCATCGGTGATGACTGCCGTTGGTATCCTGCCGATTGGATTGCTAAATATAACCACTCGGAAGGCATGTGGGCATCCGGTTCTTACTATAGCGTGTTCGCAGAATGTGAGGACACTGCGACGGTAGACGCCTACCCCTGGCCTGATGCTTCGCATTTTGACCTTGCTCCCTTGCGAACCAAGGTGAGCGAAGGGGAGGGGAGCTGGCGTTTTGGTGGATCATGGAGTTGTTTCTTTCATAATGTAGCTGATATGTTTGGCATGGAAAACTACTTCATGATGATGTATAGCGATCCTGATGTTGTCCACGCGGTCACCCGTCAGATGGTAGATTTTTTTCTGGCGGTCAATAAACGGGTGTATACTGAGGCACGCGATACGGTGGACTGCTTCTTCTTTGGTAACGACTTCGGTACGCAAAATGACCTGTTGGTAAGTCCGGAAAAATTCAAAGAGTTTATCCTTCCTTACTTCTGTGAGCTTATCAACCAGGCGAAATCGTATGACGTACCAGTGCAGTTGCACTCTTGCGGGGCGATTTATAAGGTGATCCCCTGGCTCATCGATGCTGGTATTGATGCGTTACATCCATTACAGGCGAAGGCTACGGGTATGGATGCAGAAACGCTCATGCGCGAATATGGTGGTAAAATTACTTTCGTCGGTGGGGTAGATACGCAGGAATTGCTTTGGCGCGGTACCCCCCAACAGATCAAGGATGAAGTAAATCGTTTGCATGATATCTTTGGCGACCGTTGGATTATCTCGCCCAGTCATGAAGCCATCCTGCCGGAAGTGCCCACGGAAAATATCGTCGCTCTTTGTGAAGCGGCGACGGGGATGACATTGTCGTAGTTAAGCGAGACAACTTGCTCGGTGTGAGCTGAGTCTATGGGATCGGAGATGTAGATTTATGTGGAAAATATTTACGCAGCTAGCTTCAACCAGCGCCGATGGATTGGATTTGTATAAGATTGTTTGGAATGCAGCGCCAATCTCAAAAGTGGTATTTTTCCTGTTAGTGGCTTGTTCCATATTGTCGATAGCGGTGATCATCGAGCGATGCCTGGTGCTTTGGCGTGCCCGTGCCGCTATGAATATGACCAGAGATCAGCTGGAGTCCTGGTCATTACGTAAAGACTGGGCGAAGGCGCGTACCGAGATGGAAGTCGCCGAGCGGGAGACAAACCCATTGGGGGCAGTGTTGCGCATCGGTTTAAAAAACTGGCAGGGGCTGGTGCAGGCGGGCGAAAGTGACAAGCAGAGTATGGAGGAAAAAGTTACGGAAGCGGTAGGTCGTGAGCTTCGTCTGGTGCGGGCGGGTCTACGTGCAAATCTCCCAATACTGGCTAATATCGCCTCAGTGGCACCCTTTATTGGCCTCTTTGGTACGGTAATCGGCATCATCCTTACCTTTGATGCTATTGCAAAGACTGGCTCAATGGGGCAGGATCTGGTCGCGAGCGGCATCGCCGACGCGCTCATTGCAACGGCAATGGGCCTATTTGCGGCTATCCCGGCAGTAATCGCTTACAACATTTTTACGGATAAATTCAATATCCTCATATTGAATATGGAAGAGATCGCTATGCAGTATGTCTTCCCACTGGTAGAGAGCTACCCGGGCGAGAGGGAGTAAGCGATGCGTCACTATAGCCTAGATGAAGAAGACAGCCAGATAGCTGTTATCAATATTATCCCCCTGGTGGATGTGGTGCTGGTCTTACTCATCATCTTCATGGTTACTACGGTTTTTGCTCGTGATAATGCAATGAAGATAGAACTGCCCAAGGGTAGCCAAGCAGAGCAGGCGCTGCAGAAACCGGCAGAGATTTCGGTGACGGTGAATAAAGACGGGTTGATAACGGTGAACAATAATCCTTGCGAGGTAAAAAACCTGAAGACTTGTGTCCTCGCGTTGGTGAATAAGAGTGGCAAAACAGTCGTAATCCTGCGTGGTGACAAAGGTGCGTTGTACGGCACAATCATACCAGCATTAGATCAGATAGCAAGTACCGGTGTTACTGTGACGTTGGCATATACTCCTAATCCCGAATAGCGAAATTGTGCTTCATTAGTTACCTGATTATGCGGGTACGTTCATTGTTATTGGTATAATACGGTTATGGAGGAAGTTTAATGCCTAAACGAAATTGTCCGGGACAGGATACCCAATATTGGAAGCACGATGCTCTTTTCGAGGAGCCGTGTGTGCATTGTGGCAAATCGCTTGAATTCTTCAAAGATGACCTGCGGCGCCTATGTCCGCAGTGTGGCAAATATACTGTAAATCCAAAGAATGACCTTGCCTGCGCTGCCTGGTGTGCCTCAGCTGCTGAATGCCTGGCCCAAATGGGGCGACGGACATCTGAAGAGGATAAAGAGGATGAGTAAGGGAGTGCAGTGGCATACCTTACTAGACCCATTAGTAGGAAAGTACTATAGCGCACTAGATTACTATTTGGTAGTCTGATAGTACGATGAATTTTGCACCATATTACCATAAAGTAGCAATAGTACTATGGTAGAATGGCAAAGTAGAAGTAGATTTGCAGGGTTTCTTGCATTTGAATCTGGTGGATAGCAAATGGCACTTAAAATCGCAATAACCGGAAAAGGCGGCGTAGGAAAGTCGACGCTGGCAGGTACGTTGGCACGTTTATTCGCTGGCGCGGGGAATCGGGTACTGGCGATTGATGCTGATCCCGATGCCAATCTTGCTTCCGCGGTAGGCTTAACCGCGGATGAGCGGGCCTTACTTCATACTATTGCCGATGAGCGTAAACTCATTGAAGAACGGACAGGGGCCAAAGTATCCCAAGTTGGCCAGATATTCTCCCTCAATCCAGACGTCACCAATATCGCTGAACAATATGCAGTGAATCATGCAGGTGTAGATGTGCTAATCATTGGCTCGGCACAGCGTGCAGGCGGCGGTTGTGCATGTCCAGAGAGCGTATTACTCAAATCGCTGGTGCGTTATCTGGTGCTCAAGCGTGATGAAGTGGTAATATTAGACATGGAAGCGGGGATCGAGCACCTGGGACGCGGCACTGCTATGGGTGTCGATTTGATGATCGTAGTAGTAGAACCGGGACAGCGAAGTGTGGAGACTGGGCATCGAGTGCATGATATGGCGCAGAGCCTGGGGATTAAAGAATTTGCTGTGGTGGTAAACAAATCCACTGTGGGCGACGAAGATCGAGCGTGGATGAATCGTGAATTTGGCGCTGATTCTGTCATTGGGTTGATTCCCTTTGATGCACGTATTGCCGAAGCTGACCGCACCGGCCAGGCGCTGGTTGATCTGGCGGACGCCGAAGTATTGGCGCCTTTTCAAGCGATATTTGAAGTATTGCAAGAGCGCGATAAAGCATAGCATAAACCTATAAGGAGTCGATTATGAATTTTTCACCGAAATGTACGGCTACGGCCATTGGAAGTTTGCCCCACGCTAAGGCGGAAGACGCCGTGCGCGTAGTGCTGGATAGCATCCCCGATGCGCCGATTTGGCCACAATTGCCCGCCAATGGCATGAACGAACAGATGGAGATGCAGTATTCCGAGGGTCTGCCGCGCGTAGTTATTGACCGCGTGAAAGAGCGCCTCTTTATCGACACCACCGGTGACTACTCGATGGACTTGGCGACCTTCTATGAGAACTACATTATGGAGAATATGGATTATTTTCAGATCACTCCTGAATTCTCCAAGGGTTTCTTTGCTATGGAAGCGGCGCTGAAGGCTGCTGGTGGTATCCGCCCCTTCGTAAAAGTGCAGACCACCGGGCCGATCAGCTTCGGGCTGACTATCGTGGACGAGAACAAGCGCGCAATTTACTATAACCCGGAATTCATTGATGTGATAGTAAAAGGGCTGGCAATGAAGTGCCGTTGGCAGATTGAACGTTATAAAGGCTTTGCCGAGAACGTCATTTGTTTCGTGGACGAGCCGATCCTCTCCGCCTTCGGTTCCTCTACCTATGTTAGCGTTTCGCGTGAAGATGTTGTCGAGAAATTGGGCGAAGTTATCGGTGTGGTTCATGATGCTGGCGCTATTGCGGGCGTACATTGCTGTGGCAACACCGAATGGTCGATCCTCATTGATGCTGGCGTTGACCTGGTGAATTTTGATGCCTTCGACTTCGCTGACACGATAGCGCTATATCCGAAAGAGATGAAAGCGCACCTGGAAGCGGGCAAAGGATTAGCCTGGGGCGTGGTGCCCACCAATAGCGCGAAGATCCATGACCAGACGGTAGAGAGTCTAATCGCGAAGTTTGATGCCGGAGTTGATAACCTGGCCAGAGCTGCTGGTATTGACCGCGAATTGATCCTAAACCAGGCGATGATAACCCCTTCCTGCGGTACCGGATCATTGCCCGTCGCCGATGCGGAGATGGTCTTTAGTTTATTGGGGCAGACCAGTATTGCATTGCGACAGCGCATGGGCGTTATCTAATAAGCGAAACCGAAGGCATTTGGGAACAAATCAATGAGTGCAACAATCGCAGTTACCGGGAAGGGAGGGGTCGGAAAAACCACCATCTCTTCCCTTATTATTCAGTGGCTCGTAGCCACCGGGAAGTCGCCAGTACTGGCGGTGGATGCGGATAGCAACGCCAATTTGAACGAGGCACTCGGTGTTGAATACCGGGCATCTGTAGGCGGAATTCGCGAAGATGCACGTAAAGTAGTAAAAGAGTTGGCGGGCATCGCCAAGCAGGAGTTCCTTGACCTGCAGGTGCAAGCGGCGTTGGTAGAGGAAGAGGGTTACGACCTGATCGTGATGGGACGCCCGGAAGGTCCGGGTTGCTATTGTTTTGCCAACAATGTACTGCGCGAAGTTATACAGCGGCTGGCGAACAACTATAGCTATATTGTCATTGATAATGAGGCCGGGCTTGAACATCTGTCGCGCCGCACCGTGCTATCAGTTGATTATCTGATCATCGTCTCGGACTGCTCGGTACGGGGGGTACGTACCGCCGGTCGCATCGCCGCGCTGGCGCAGGAGATGGGCACACCTGTGAAAGAGCGCGGTTTGATTGTCAACCGGGTGCCGGGTGGTGTCTTACCCGCTGGTGTGCAGGCAGAGGTGGCGGCCACCGGGTTGACATTGCTGGCGGCTGTTCCGCATGATGCCAGTGTCGCCGAGATGGATGGCGGCGGTTTTGCAGTCGCTTCAATACCTGCCGATGCACCTGCCCGTACGGCCATTAATATTTTACTCACAAATCTGATGTCCCGCGAGCCGGTGATATCTACGACATAAGAATTCTAATCAAAAGTTGAACCTAACCTGAGGAGCTAAACCCTGATGTCAAACGCGCTAGATCAAAGCCCAGCGGATACTCACTCAATCGATCAGGCTATCAATACGATGATAGGCGTCGCCAAGAGTGAAGGTATCGCCACAGTATGGGATCGTTATAAGACCCAGATGCCCCAATGTAAATTCGGGCTCACCGGTGTTTGCTGTAAAATATGCCATATGGGGCCGTGCCGTATTACGCCGAAAGCCCCGTTAGGGATATGTGGCGCCAATGCTGATACCATTGCTGCCCGCAATTTGCTACGCGAGATCGCCGCCGGTACCGCGGCGCACTCCGATCATGGTCGCCACCTGGTGAAGACACTGCGCCAAGTAGCGCAAGGACGTGGTGGAACCTATAAGATCACTGATCCACATCGTCTGCATGAGGTTGCCAGCGCATTTGAGATTGAGACGGAAGGGCGCGATGACCTGGCGATTGCCGGGGATTTGGCGGACTTTTGCTTCCAGCAATTTGCTTGGTCAGAAGAGCCTAACTTCACCTTGCGGATGGCGCCGGAGAAACGCCAGGCGTTGTGGAAAAAGTTGGAGATTGAACCGCACGGGATTGATGCCGCAGTAGTGGAGTTGATGCACCGCACACACATGGGCGTCGACCACGATTACCGTCACCTTATCATGGGTGGGCTAAAATGCTCAATCGCGGACGGTTGGGTAGGGTCATTGATCGCCACTGCGGTGTCAGACATTTTGTTCGGAACGCCGAAGCCGTTGCGGAGTACTGTTAATCTCGGTGTCCTCTGTGATGATAAAGTGAATATCATCGTCCATGGGCACGAGCCTACGCTCTCCGATATGCTCGCAGTTGCCGCTATGGATGATGAGCTACTTGCTTATGCTAAGTCGAAAGGCTCTGATGGCATAAATATCGCCGGTATTTGCTGTACCGCCAATGAGGTATTGATGCGGCACGGCCTGCCAATCGCCGGTAATTTCCTGCAACAGGAGTTGGCTATCATCACTGGCGCAGTCGAGATGATGATCGTAGATGTGCAATGTATCATGCCGTCGTTGCCGGAAGTGATGAAGTGTTTCCACACCAAGCTGATTAGCACATCTGAGATAGCGCAGACAATTAACGCAGAACAGATTAACTTCGAGGTGGAGCATGGGTATGAGCAAGCTTGTGATTTGATTCGTATGGCTATTGATAACTTCGCGAATCGCGATAATTCACGAGTGAATATCCCCAAGGAATCAATGGATCTGGTAGCAGGGTTTTCTAACGAGGCCATTTTCCAGATGCTCGGTGGGCGCTTCCGCAGCACTTTCCGCCCGCTCAATGATGCAATTATTGATGGGCGTGTCCGTGGCGTGGTAGGTATCGTCGGTTGCAACAACCCGAAGGTACGTACCGACGAATCGCACGTAATACTCACTCGCGAGTTGATCAAAAATAACTACCTGATATTGGAGACCGGCTGTGCCGCTATCGCCTGTGCGAAGAATGGTCTGCTAACACCGGAGGCTGCATTAGAATTTGCTGGTGACTCACTGCGTGAAGTCTGCGAAGCGGTGGGAATACCACCGGTGTTGCATATGGGTTCATGCGTGGACAACAGCCGTATTCTACTCGCCGCCACCAACGTCATGCTTGAAGGCGGGCTGGGGACAGATCTCTCTGATTTGCCGGTAGCTGGCGCCGCGCCCGAGATGATGTCGGAGAAGGCTGTCGCCATCGGGAGTTATTTCGTCGCTAGCGGCGTTTATGTGGTGTTGGGGCAGCCCCTCTATGTGGAAGGCAGTGAGAACGTCACCAAGCTCCTCACAGAAGAGATGGAAGATATCACTGGTGGTAAATTCGCCTGGGAGCCAGATCCGTTGAAGGCTGCAAAATTGATTATGGATCACATCGAGAAGAAGCGTGATGCCCTGGGCATCAATGCCAAGAAGGAGCGAAAGTTGTACGACATGAAAGAGCGGAGGGAGCTTCAATGAGTAAGATAATCGCCGCCTCCGCAATTAGAGGCGCTCATAAAATTGTCAATGACGCAGAAGCTATGGTTCGCAAGGCCATAGCAGAAAAGGGCGCTGACTGCGAGGTTGGATTCCCTGATACTACCTATTATCTACCGGTTATTTATTCTTTACTCGGTAAAAAAGTAGAGAAACTGGCTGACATGGAAGATATCCTGGCGGAATGTCGCAATCTGTTGCCACCCATACCGCGCGACGGCATCTGGCTCCCGTATCTGGGCGGTACGCTTGACTCCGGCATGGCTACACTATTTGCCTTTGAGCTGATCGAGGCGTGCAAATACCTTATCGGTCCCAATCCGGTGAACGGCATATGGCTAGGAGCCGCGGGCGATGTCATCATCCGTGAGCGCGGTATTGAGTTCGTCGATGGCTCCGCCCCTGGCTTTGCCGCCGTGGTAGGAGCGGCACCCGATAAAGAGACCGCCGTGAAGATAGCCCATGAGCTGCAGGAGAAGAACCTCTATATCTTCCTGGCGGGCAATACCAATGGCGTCTCCTTCGCAGAGCAACTGGAAGAAGCGGGCGTGGAACTGGGCTGGGATACGCGCCTGGTGCCCTTTGGCAAAGATATATCCTCCGCTGTTTACGCGCTGGGGTTTGCCAATCGTGCAGCGCTCTCCTTCGGCGGTGTTAAGCCGGGTGACTATGCGGCAAACTTGAAGTACAACAAAAACCGCATCTTCGCTTTTGTTATGGCTCTCGGTGAAGTGACAGATGAAGACTATGCGGCGGCTGCTGGAGCTATCTCCTACGGTTTCCCCACCATCGCCGATACTGACATACCGGAGATTTTGCCCACGGGAATCTGCACGTACGAGCATGTGGTGGCAAATATCCCCCATGACCGTATTGTGGAGAAATGCCTGGAAGTGCGTGGCTGTAAGATCAAAATCACCAAAGTACCCATCCCGGTATCATATGGCGCGGCTTTCGAAGGTGAGCGTATCCGCAAGGAGCAGACCTTTGTAGAATTCGGCGGCAACAAGACGCACGGGTTTGAGTATGTAACCACTAAAGAAATAGCGGATGTAGAGGACGGCAAGATGACCGTCATCGGCCCTGATGTAGATGATGTGGAGGCAGGCAGCGCTCTGCCGCTAGCCATCTGGGTTGAGGTCGCCGGACGCAAAATGCAGCCGGACTTTGAGCCGATCCTGGAACGTCAGATACATCACCTCATCAACGGTGCCGAAGGCATCTGGCATATGGGACAACGCGACATCATCTGGATGCGCATCAGCAAAGCCGCCAAGGAAAAAGGCTTCAGCATCAAACATTTCGGTGAGATCATTCACGCGAAGTTGCTCAATGAGTACCCGGCCATCGTGGACAAAGTGCAGGTAACGCTGGTTACCGATAAGGACGAAGTAGAGCGACGGTTGGACATTGCGCGGCGCAGCTATCGCGAACGCAACCTGCGCGTAGAGTCGATGACTGACGAGAGCGTTGACACCTTCTATTCATGTCTGCTCTGCCAGAGTTTCGCCCCCAACCATGTCTGCGTCATCACGCCGGAGCGACTGGGTCTCTGCGGCGCTTACAACTGGTTAGACGGCAAGGCCGCCTATGAGATTGACCCCACCGGCCCCAATCAGCCGCTCATCAAAGGTGAATGTATCGATCCGGTGCGCGGGCAGTGGAAAGATATCAACGAGTACGTCTACTCTAACTCTAAGCAGACCATTGAGCGTTTTAACGCTTATTCAATGCTGGAAGACCCGATGACCAGTTGTGGCTGTTTTGAGGCTATCGTCGCCATGCTGCCGGAGTGCAATGGGGTGATGATCGTCAACCGTGAGTTCCCCGGCGATACTCCGGCGGGAATGCGATTCTCTACACTGGCGGGGAGTACGGGGGGCGGGCAGCAGACTCCCGGTTTCATCGGCGTCGGCAAAGCCTATATTGTCAGTAAGAAATTCATCTCGGCGGAAGGCGGGCATAAGCGCATCGTCTGGATGCCGCGTGAGCTGAAAGAAGCGCTGAAAGAAGACCTGGAGTTGATCGGCAAACGTCTCGGTATTGAGAACTATTGTGATCTTATCGCAGATGAGACCGTCGGGTCAGATACCGCCTCTGTCAACGCCTATATGCAGAAGGTCAATCACCCGGCGCTGACCATGTGGGATGTAACCACCCCTTCACCGGAATGCGCTGCCATTGACGCTGCGCGCGGCGTTGTAGCTGCTACCGCTCCAATTGAGGCGGATGCTCCGGTGGTAACAGCAAATGTAGAAAAAGCAGCAGCGCCAGTCGTTGCCGTGGCACCGACAGCAGTTGCTGTGGCCGCCCCGGCGCCAGTGGTAGCTGCAAATCAAGTAGATGGTCTGTCCTATGTCATATCAGTACTTGATAAAGTGCGTGCCACGGGCGTTGCACCGGTTGCTGGTACCAATATGGATCAGCAGATGGCCGCCTTGCAGATGTCCACCGCGGTGAATCTGCTGACAGCTGGCGCCAATATGCTGCTAATGTACAGTGGCGCACTCGGCCAGGTACCGGTGGCTCCTGTTGCGTTGCCTATTGCTCACACGGCAGTAACGGAAGTAGATGTGGCAGTGGCTCCGACGGTTCACCCGATAGCTGCCACATGGGATACCCCGATACTGGTTAAAGAGAAACTGGTTACCTCGGCGAAAATTGCCGTCCCCGCTACCTTTAAGATACCGGGCGAAAGCGCTAGCTTGTCAGTTCGTGAGGTCACCCTTGGTGGTAGTGGTACGCGCACCTCGTCGCTCACCCTCGGTGGAGCCAGCGTATTGCCCTTCCGCCATTACGAGGGTAACATTGGGCGCACTCCGGCAATTGCTATGGAGGTATTTGACCGTCTGCCACGCAACTACCCACAGTCATTGCGGGACGCCTACGGAGATATGCTCACCGATGCGCCGAAGATGGCGAAGTACTGCGTCGAGGAGCTAGGCGCGCAGGCAATCAGCATTCGTTTGGACAGCACCCACCCGGACAATGAGGACACCTCTCCGGCGGCCGCGTGCGACTTTGTACAGGGCGTGCTTAGTGCCGTCGGTGTGCCGATTATTGTCACCGGCCCCAGCCATTACGAGAAGAACAATGCCGTGATGAAACAGGTAGCAAGCACCTTCACTGGCGAGAACTTGCTGCTGAACTGGGTGGAGACGGATAACTACAAAACCATCGCCGCCGCCGCCATGGCATATAACCATTGTATTGTGACGCAGACCCCGATTGACGTGAATATGGCTAAACAGTTGAATATTCTCGTCACTAATATGGGGCTAGCTCCCGAAAAAATCATCATCGACGCGCTGACCGGCGCGCTGGGGTACGGTCTGGAGTACACTTACTCGGTGATGGAGCGTATCCGTAGCTCGGTCTTCACCGGAGACAGTATGCTGGCATTGCCGATGTTAGGCACGCCCGGCTACGAGATCGCCAAAACAAAAGAAAGCAAAGCGCCGCAAAGCTCCTTCAAAAATTGGGGCCCAGAGAGCGAGCGGGGCGCATTACTGGAGATCGCAACTGCGATGAGTTTGCTCAATGCTGGCGCTGATCTGCTGGTGATGTATCACCCCATCGCGGCAACAACCGTGAAGAAAAAAATTGCCGAGATGACTCGGTTAGAGGACTAAAGGGAGCACGAAGATGGCATTAACTGGTCTGGATATCTTTAAAATATTGCCCAAAACCAACTGTACTGAATGTGGCGTGCCCACTTGTATGGCATTTGCCATGAAGTTGGCCGCCAAAAGTGTCGAGCTCTCCGCTTGTCCGTATGCCTCGGAAGAGGCAAAGACAAAGATCGGCGCGGCGAGTAAGCCCCCGATCAGGTTGGTCAAACTCGGGCCAACTGATCGTGAGGTGTTACTGGGGAACGAAACCGTGATGTTTCGTCACGAGAAGACCTTCGTTCATCCCCCAGCCTTCGCAGTAGCCTTCTCCGATGAGCAATCAGCGGGCGACCTGGCGCATCTCACCGCTACTGTGCGTGAATATTGCCTGGAGCGCGTGGGTGAGGAGCTTACTCTCGATCTGGTACTGATTGAAAACACCAGCGAAGAGGTAGAGCCGTTCATAGCCGCTATCCGCGCAGTGGCGGCCAGCGCCGGACGCGGGGTGATCCTGAAGAGTAGCAACGTGGCGGCTCTGGAAGCTGGTGCGCAATTGCTGGAAGGTCAGCGTCCCTTATTACATGCGGCGACCACCGAAAATGTGGATGCCGTGGCAGCTATTGCGCTGAAATACAAATGCGCGGTGGTAGCGCAGGCCGCGACGCTGGATGAACTGGCGGCGCTGACAAAGAAGCTGGCCGCGCTGGGTGTGCAAGATATCGTGCTCGATATCCCGGCGGATAATATCGCGGCTACGCTGCAGAATAATACCCTTGCGCGTAAGGCGGCATTGAAGACCGCTTTTGAACCGATGGGCTACCCGGTCATCAACTTCGTTGTAGAGGAAGACCTGCCCAGTCTGGTGGCAGATGCTTCGACTTTGATCTGTAAATACGCGTCGATCCTGGTGATAGATACACTTTCCTATCAGGCGCTATTGCCGTTGATGATGTTACGGCAGAATATCTATACCGACCCGCAGAAACCGATCCAAGTAGAGCCGAAGATCTACCCCATCGGGGAGCCGGATGATAATTCACCGGTACTGGTTACTACCAACTTCTCGCTGACATACTTCATCGTTTCGGGAGAGATTGAGAACTCAGGTATATCCGCGCACCTCGTTATTGTCGAATGCGAAGGGATGAGCGTGCTTACCGCCTGGGCAGCCGGGAAGTTCTCCGGCGAGAAGATCGCGCAGTTCATCAAATCCTCCGGCCTGGAACAGCAGGTTAAAACCCGCCGCCTCATCATCCCCGGCTATGTCGCGCAGATCAGCGGCGACCTGGAAGAGGGGCTGAAAGGCTGGGAGATAGTCGTCGGACCGCAAGAAGCATCCGACCTGGGGCCGTTTATGAAGCTACAGGTGGGTAAGTAAACCCAGCGGCCACCTCCAGGCCTTTGAGCTAGAAACTAGGAGCAAAAATATGCCTATAGTTCGCTTTCTACCCGGCAATACCACTGTAGAAGTCCCCGTTGGCACTCTCATTCATGAGGCGGCTATCAAGGCGGGGATAGAAGAGTTACATCTTCCATGTGGTGGTAAAGGTACATGCGGGCGGTGCCTGGTGGAGATCGTTGAGGGCACGACAGATGGGGTGGGACACTCGCATTTGGCCGATGCTTTGGCTGGCGGGCGGCTAGTGATGGCGTGCCAGACGAAGGTGCGCGAGGATATAACCGTTGGCATACGCCCCAAGCATGATGACACTATGCGGGTGGTGGGTGACAGTCATTTGCTCATCGGCGATGACCTGTTGCCGGATATTGATGATCTCTCACCGCTCTACCGCTTTGTGCAATTGACGGTACCCGAGGCATCAATTGAAGAGCATTATAGTGACTGGCAACGCATCGTACGGCTGTTAGGCGACTGGGATCGCACATTGCCAACTTGCCCCCTGAACGTTACAACCGATATTACAGTATTACGTCAGCTAGCCGAGGTATTGCGAGCACAGGATGGCCGTGTGACAGTGACTATCCGCGAGGAAGATGCCGGTATACACGTTCTAGCGGTGGAAGCCGGGCATGTGGAAAAGAAAGCCTATGGGCTGGCAATCGACATCGGCACAACCACCGTGGCAGTGCAACTGGTTGACCTGGTTGCGGGCCGTGTAATAGCGAGTCGTACTTCTTATAACGCACAGATTCGCCGTGGTGGTGATATCATCAGTCGTATCGACTACGCTCGCACACCAGAGCGGCAAGAGGAATTACGTGGGCTGGTGCTGGAGACATTGCGTGAATTGATCGCAGATACTCTCGCCTGTACGCGTACTGATTCGCAAGCGGTGTATGCAGCTTTCATCGCTGGCAACACTACCATGATCCACCTGCTACTCGCCCTGCCTCCGCGATACATTCGCGAGTCACCATACGTACCCACCGTCAACACCGTGCCAACGCTTACCGCCGCCGAAGTGGGACTACCGATCAACCCTACCGCAATAGTATCCTGCGCGCCGGGGGTGGGTAGTTATGTGGGCGGCGATATTACTGCTGGATTGCTCTGCACCGAGTTGACGACTAACAGCGAAGAGGTGTTTCTCTTTTTGGATATCGGCACCAATGGTGAGATTGTGCTGGGTAATGCCGATTGGTTGGTCACCTGCGCCTGCTCTGCCGGGCCAGCTTTTGAAGGTTCTGGTATCAAGTGCGGTATGCGCGCAACTGACGGCGCTATTGAATACTTCGCTATAGCACCTGGAATGCAGGAGATTAGCTACGATGTTATCGGTAATGGTAAACCAGCGGGTATCTGCGGTTCTGGCCTGATTTCGCTACTGGGCGAGTTACTATTGCGCGGTGTGGTTGACCAAATGGGGCGTTTCAATATGGAGCTGCCCACCGACAGGCTTATAAAAACACCTAACGGTAATGCCTTCGTGCTGGAGTTTGCCGCTGAGACGCAAGCTGGTGCTGACCTTTTCATTACCGAGGCAGATATTGAAAACCTGATGCGCACGAAAGCGGCGATTTATGCTGCTTGCGCGCTCATACTCGATAATGTCGGATTGGCTTGGAGCGCAATATCGCATGTCTATATCGCAGGTGGTTTTGGGCGCTATATCCAGATAGATGACGCTATCATGATCGGGCTGTTGCCTGACTTGGAGGCCGAACGCTTCCATTATATCGGCAACTCCGCCCTCACTGGCGCTTATATCGCTTTGTTGACCGCCAAGGGCCGGCAGCAACTAGCCACCACCGCTGCGCGCATGACCTACATCGATTTAAGTAGCGATCATCGCTACATGGACAGCTACCTAGGCGCACTCTTCCTGCCACATACAGATATGACGCAATTCCCCACCGTGGCGGAGAAGATGATGGCGGCGCGGGCATAATATTTTGATTGTCGAGATGACTGTAGGGGCACAAGGCTTGTGCCCAAGTCTTAACCATACGATTTGTATAATAGAAAACTCGGAAAGAGGGCACATGCCATGTGCCCCTACAATATTTAACGGATACAGGAGGACTAATTATGAAATCACTTCTCGAACGCCTTGCCGCCGGTGAGATCCTTATCTCAGACGGGGCCATGGGCACTTTCCTTCAGGCGAAGGGCCTGCAACCCGGCGAATCTCCTGAGGCGTGGTGTTGCTCGCATCCGGACGCTGTGAAGAGTATTGCCGAGGCTTACATTGCTGCTGGCTCGGATATTGTTGAGACCGATTCCTTCGGCGGCACTACTTTCAAGCAGCGCGAATTCGGTCTGGCAGATAAGGTTGATGAGTTCAACACTGCCTCTGCCAAGCTAGCCAAAGAAGCCATGGGCGACAAAGGCTATGTGGCGGCATCGGTAGGCCCCACCGGGCAAATTGTCGAGGATGAGGGCGGCGATGTCACCGAAGAAGAGCTTTATGAAGCCTTCAAACAGCAAGTAATCGCGCTGGCCGCTGGCGGTGCCGATGCGGTCTGTATTGAAACCATGTCATCCGTTACTGAGGCAGTGCAAGCCATCAAAGCCAGCAAAGATAACACTGACCTGCTGGTGATTGCTACCTTCACCTTCGAGCCAGGTGCGCACGGCTTCCGCACAATGATGGGCGTCACCCCTTCGCGCGCCGCCGGGGAATCGGTGGCCGCCGGCGCCGACATCATTGGCGCTAATTGTGGCAATGGCATCGCTAATATGATTGAGATCACCCGCGAATTGCGCGCCGCCGCCCCTAATACCCCGATCCTTATCCACGCGAACGCTGGTATGCCGGTATTTGAAGACGGCAATACCGTATTCAAAGAGACTCCTGCCGACATGGCAGCCCGCGTAAAGGAATTGGTCGAAGCTGGAGCCAATATAATTGGTGGTTGCTGTGGCACCACGCCTGCGCATATAGCAGCGATGGCAGAAGTGGCACGGGGATGTGGAAAAAGCTAATCCAGTAAATACCGCCATAGCGTTTTAGCTACGAGAATGCCCGGCGAAGAGGCTTCGCCGGGCATTGTTTTTGCTTGAAATTAAGCAACCGTTTCTTCAGGAGCTGCTTCCGCAACCACGCGCAGTGGCTGACGGATATGTGCTACGCACTCGGTGGGGTTGTCGAGTAACTCACAACCTTTAGGAAGTTCGATAGCACCGGCTTCCAGGATATCGCCGATCATCATCGCGGAGATGTCGTGCTTCACATTGTCAGGCACGGTGCCGGCGGCACTGCGTATATGCAACGTGTGCATGCTAATATCCAGCATGCCGCCCATTGCGACGCCGGCGGCTTCGCCTTCCAGCACCACAGTTACAGTCACTTGCAGTTTTTCTTTCAAGGAGATGCGTTGCAAGTCGAGGTGCAGGGGAATCTGTTTGATCGCTTCGCGCTGCACGGATTTAACCAGTGCCAGTCCGCTGTCTTTACCGTCAATCAACAGATTAACCAGCTGTGAGCCGGAACTGCTTTCATGCAGCATGACGCTCAACTGTCGCAGTTCCAGCACCAGTGATACCGGATCGCCATGTCCGTAAACTGATGCGGGTATGAGACCCTGATGGCGCAATTGGCGCGACGAGTTTGTGCCAGTGCCTGTGCGAGATGAACAGGTTAGCGTAGGATACATAGTCATTTTAAGCTTCCTCTCTGATACACAGATGGTTGGAGGCTACCAAGGAGACTGTTTAGTGACTCGCGAGTCATCCAACAGCTCTACGGGAAGTCATTACCAAAAATGGTCAATATAATGATAACAGTATTCGTGATTACTGTCCAATTTTGGCGTAACACCGCCCGGAGATTAGTATTAATGCTGCTAGACGACTAGGCAGTTCCGCTGTTTGGAGCCTTGGAAACCTTCACTTTTTTAGGTTTCTTGGTATCTTTTTTCGGAGATTTATCTCCCATAGCGTACATCCTTTCCGATATCGAATATCCGATCTCTAAGATTACTCACACTAACAGGAATACCGGCCAGTGTCAAATAGTAGTAGGTATAATTTTTCCCATTGTTTGTCTGATTATCATGACACAACGAAAAAATGTATCGATTTTAGAAAGCCGACGATAAAACTCGCCTGCTACTGGTTGGCTTTTCTGATATAAAAGCCTGGTAAAGTGGATAACCAGGATATCGCTGACAATGCAACAATGCTTTAAAAAACAGTACCAGTAGGTTGATACTAGCAGGATACAGCTCCGGTACGATTTCACTCCCGTGAAATATCTCACAATGTGGCGAAAGCGATGATTTAAGTAAATAATAGTAGGTTGTTTGCTTACTAATAATTGCTACTTCTACGACCACTCAATGACGAAATAGCAGTTATCGGCGGCATTGTGGCGATACCAGGTGTTCTGGGTTTCTTCATCAGGATAACTGATATGGGCGTAGGTTTCGGTGCTTTCGACAGCAGCAGTCAGATTATTCCAGGTAACCGGCGCGCCATTGATCCATTGCCAGTGTTCATCACGATAGAAGAGTCCCAGATGATAATTACTTATTAAACTGGAATCACATACACTGGAGAGATAACGAAACAACGCCTGGGTGGATCGCTGCGAAGTTGGACATGCGAGATGGCCACCCTGGCTTTGGCAGAAGGCTTCCGCGTCGTGCCAGGTCATCTGGTGCGGGATGGCGATAAATCGGAAACCATCACATTCAGTTACCCAGCGAGTGAGGTCTACAGTAGAGGTAGACGCTGATTGAGAAGGCATCCAAGCGCGTAACGCCTGATGGATGGGATCAAGCACGGAGAGAACATAACCGACACGATGACTATTAATCTGGCGTAACGTAGGGATATCAGTGAGATCAGGTAGTGCCTATTGATGTATGATATTGAACTCCAATTGGCGTAAGGGTAATTGGCGCAGTACCGTGGCATTCGATGCTGTGAGCTGAACACCATCCAGTAAAAGTACCGCCAGCGGTTTACCAGCTAATGGAGTAATATCCTCAATGAGAGTCTGGCGGCAGTCCAGAATAGTGAGGGGACTACTGGCGAGCGGGGATAGATCACGTATCGGATTCTTTCCGCACTCCAACCGGTGCAGTGGTAAACCCTGAAGCGGAGTTAGATCGGTAACATAATTCACCGTGAGCATAAGCTGCAATAATGAAGATCCGCTAAGTGGAGTCAGGTCGGTGATCTTGTTAAAGCGACAATCCAGCAATCTCAAGTGTATCCCTTGTAAAGGTGATAAGGTAGTGATGCCATTTGAATGGCATTGCAGACTCTCCAGAGGTGTGCCGACCAATGGGGAGAGGTCAGTTATCTGATTATTATTAAACTCGCATTCCGTTAATGGCATCCCTCGTAGCGGAGATATATCAGTAATCAGGTTGGATCCGCAATCTAGAGTTCGTAATGGCATGCCCATTAAAGGTGAGAGGTCATTGATGCTATTACCTTGGCAGTTCAATAAGGTTAAAGACATGCCAGCGAGTGGTGTGAGCGATGTAATGCCAGTTTTACGAATATTCAGACGCTGTAACGACATACTGGCTATAGCGTTCAATATCGTTTGCTTCTCCTTGGCTGTCGAATTGATAAATAGCTGTCGGAGGCGATCCACGACTAAATGTGGAGTTTCGTCTGTACGATTCAAGGCCAATAGTTGTGTCAACGTCGTCATTACTCCGGCGATATCATGTCGCGTCAGACGAAAAAGCGCTAGCTCGCGCAATGCCTGCTGAGCAAAGGGATGATCGACGCTAATCCCGATCGTTTCCAGGGCTGCATCTTTAGCGTCGCCATGATGATCTGGCATGGCCAGGGCGGCGAGATACGCTGCCTCATTGCGCAAGGCAGGGTCAGTGATCTCCTTACCAGTACGTACAAACCACTTCCAGGCGAGTTCAGCTGCGCCCTGCGACATCAGCACGCGCCCGGGTTCCAATATCGATACATACATGGGGGAACGACGTGAATGAATGCGTAGCTGGCGGATATCCGCGCTACCCTCATTAAAATGGCGTCCTAGCGCCACGTAGCGACAGGTATCGCCGGTGAGGGAGAAAGGGGCATGGTATTCCATGATGCGTTGGCCATCTATTTCAGCATAAAAGGTATCCCGTTCACGCCAGAGTGACACACTGAATTGCGATGCTTCATGGTTTAGCATGATGTTGCACACAGACAACACTTCCCAAGTACCATGTTGCACTGTTTCAAAGGTGATATGGTCATAATTCTGCAGGTGTAAGCGATAGCCAGTAAGGAGATCACCAGAGACGGCGAGGTAGATATTTATACCATCGTGCAGGCGATTATCAATAACAACATCCAGGCAGGCCTCTTCTGATAGGTCACCTTCCCAACGCAGATGAGTCCACCAGAAGGCCGGGAGCAGGCGGAGCATCCCGTCTTCCAGCACGATACGCTCAGGAGCAAGGTGTTGTGGCGCCTCCAATTCACTCGCGAAGTCCTGATACCAGTAGACGTTTAAGCGTGCATCGAGTTCTTGAGTCTGCGAAAAATCAGCCTCGAGTACAGTATTCCAGTGTACCTGAAAAAGCTCGCTTTGCTGCACAGTACCCATCCCAATATTCGCAGAATCAGGCGCTGGTGGTAGTTCCTTCCGCTTTTGCGAGGGAGTTACCCCGAAGTATTTGTGGAAGAGGCGAGAAAAATAGAAACTGTCGGCATAGCCAACTGCTTCGGCGACAGCAACTATCGTCAATTCATGATTTAGCAGCAGTGTGGCGGCTTTTTCCATGCGAAGTGAAAGCAGATAGTGAATGGGACTCATGCCGAAAAATCGCTTGAACCTTTTGCAAAAGTAATTAGGGGTGATGCAAAGAGAAGGGCGAGATCATCTAATGATATCGCCTCGACGTAGTGTTCTTCCATGTAGGATTTTACACCGATGTATGTATATGGAATCTGAGCCTGATCATTTTGCATATTATAGTCCGGGTGATACCTGACAAATTAAAGCCGAATGAGGGAAATGCATATTCAATTATGCCGGGAAATTGCGTAGTAAGTAGACCATTACCCCAACGCCAATGATTATGTTGAATTAGAATACTGTGAGTATAACGCAAAAAGACTATTTTATCCAGATATTGGCCTTTCTAGTCCATGTTATCTTTGCCAATGACGATATACAATGAATTATTAGAGTTGTACACAAGCTGTTTTATAGCTAAAGTGCCCACCTTTCCTATCTTCTCCGTGTCCTCTCTGCCTCTGTGTTGAAAAAAGAATGGAATAACGGTGAGTTAAAGATTAATATCGCATTAAAATTCGTTTTTGCTATTGACAACCAGAAAAAAGCTGGTATAATTAAAAGTACAACTTATACGGTTTATCGGATGTTTAAGCTGGTCTGCCGGAAAATTTAATAAGTTGAAAAAAAGGAGAAGATTATGTATTCATAACTACGTCGAGGGTTTACCCTCATCGAACTGCTGGTGGTTATCGCGATCATCGCGATTTTAGCCGCCATTCTCTTTCCCGTGTTCTCTAAGGCTCGTGAAAAAGCCCGGCAGACACAGTGCCAGAACAACCAACGCCAGCTGGCCATCGCCATCAGCATGTACACGCAGGAGCACGAAGAGACCCTGCCCTTAAATGCTACCGTTTGGCAGTCACTGAAATTGACCTCGGCACTCTCCTCCAACCAAGCCGCTTTAGCAGTAAGCAGTAGCGTAACCAAATGCCCGAACAAACCACAGGCTAATGGCTATGTCTACAATGGTATGCTCTCCGGCGTCTCCCTGGGCGATGCCAGCAAGGGCGACCCCACCGGCGTGTGGATGATTGCTGATGGAAATTCAGCTGATCCAGCTATGCCCAACGTAGCTTCTGGAATAGGTGATGTAGACGGCATTCGCCACGCCAACAGCTTCATTGCCGCCGCCCTGGATGGCCATGTGGAAATGAACAAAACTGCCGACAAGGTCGCCTGGAATGGCCGTGCTGGCAACTACGGTTTGCTGTTGTATAATAACCCGAATCTTTTTGCTGGTATGACATCAGGCTTAGTTACAACAAGTGGTTCGTTAACAGTTTCCCCACAAGCGCAAGCTGCTGGTACAGGAGAACCTTACAACTCTACTATCGTCTGGTTTGATTCACCAAACAATAAACTGACGTTAAATGCAGCAGCTCACGGACATTCCTCTGCTTCTATTGACTTTGCTTCATCTGTTGCCGGCGCTAACTATTTTGAAGTAACAGGAAGTATTAATTTCAGCAAATCTTGTTGGAGCGGCGATTCTGGCGGTGGTGCTGACCCAGGCGTATTAACCTTTGCTTCTGGTAATACTCCTATGGTAGTCATCAAAGGAGTGGGGAATACATCTATTACCGTAAATGATACAACTGTACCTGGTATTAGCCCGACTGCAATCAATCTCTTCAAAGTAATAATCCGTAGTGACAACACCGTCACTGTCACTATTGGTGGAATATCAGTCAATACCACCGGTGGCCCAATCAACAAGATAACATTAGATTTACCGATTACTACTAGAGATACGCAAAGTCAATGCATCGCCGAATTATCCAATCTCGGTATTTTGGCAAAATAGTTCGACCGATAATTAGAAACAAGCGACAACCCCGCCGGCCTCATCTACAACCGGGTACTGTCCGCCGCAGAGATCAGCGCACTGGCAGCTGGGAAGCAATAAGCCGGTAGTTTTACTCTGCGGCAAACGACGATGGCGCTGCTGATCTATCAAATCAGTAGCGCCATCGTTGTTCTGCAATTTCCTCACC
Organism: Armatimonadota bacterium; assembly: GCA_038248345.1. Classification (GTDB taxonomy): domain Bacteria; phylum Armatimonadota; class Hebobacteria; order CAIYQO01; family CAIYQO01; genus CAIYQO01. Next base: position 26,156 of record JBBRXO010000003.1, read on the forward strand.
CTCACCGATTTCAGCTATAATAATCCCATGGACAATCTGCCGCCTTTATACTTGGATTACGCCGCTACTACGCCGCTGGATGAGCACGTGCTTGCCACTATGCGCCCTTATCAGGAGAATGTTTTTGGCAACCCTTCCAGCCAGCATTCTTTTGGCCGCACTGCCCGGACCGCGGTGGATGCTGCGCGTGACATGGTGGCAGATCTACTGGGCGCGCGCTCTTCCGAGATTATCTTTACCAGCGGCGGCACTGAGGCTAACAATATTGCTCTCAAGGGTGTGGCTCATGCCGCTGTTGTACGTGGCGGAAATCATCTGATCACCACCGCCTTCGAGCACCATGCCGTTCTGGCTCCCTGCAAAACTCTGGCGCGTGAGGGTTTTCTGGTTACCTATTTGCAAACAGATACTAACGGCTACATATCCGCAGCGCAGGTGGCAAATAGCATTACCCCTGCTACCACGCTGGTCTCGGTGATGCTGGCGAATAACGAGATCGGTACTATCCAACCCGTGCGTGAGATCGCCGATATCTGCCATACTCAGGGCGTCTATCTGCATACCGACGCTGTGCAAGCTGCCGGAGAATTTGTGCTCAAAGTCGATGAATTAGGCGTTGACCTGCTCTCGTTGAGCGGCCATAAAATATATGGTCCTAAAGGGGTGGGGGTGCTTTACGTTCGTTCTGGTGTGCGTCTGCAACCGCAAATGGACGGCGGCGGCCAGGAGATGGAGCGCCGTGCTGGTACCGAGTCTGTCGCCGCCATCGTCGGCTTCGCCGAAGCCCTCCGTCTCGCGCACGACCCCGGCGAGATTACCCGTCAACAAATTCTTCGCGACCTGCTCATTGATGGCCTGTTGGCGCTCCCTGGAACTACGCTCAACGGCGGCCGCGCACCGCGTCTGTCCAACAACGTTAATGTCAGTTTCGCTGGTATCCCCGGGGAGACGATGCTCGTCGCCCTTGATCTCTCCGGCATTGCTATCAGCACCGGTGCCGCCTGCTCCGCGGGTGCGGTGGAGGCCAGTCATGTATTGTTGGCATTGGGCCGTTCCCCGGCCGTCGCCGCTGAAGCAATCCGCTTCTCGCTCGGCCGTGCGACGACTGAAAGCGATATCATCCGTACCCTATCCACCGCCCAGGAGATAGCAGGCAGATTAAGGAACATAGCGTAGATTATTGACGCCCGCTCGCTATCGGGGTACGATTAATGCAAATGTTTATTCGGGGGTGGGTGATGAATAGTTGGCGGCGTTGGCTGGCGCTCATATGTGCTATAGCGGTAATGGGGTTTGCCATGGGGGCGGGGTGCGTCGGCGGGTCATCTGTTGCAGCCCCTGTCATTACGCCCAAGTTTGACTTTGACCGTGCTTTTGCTGATCTGGATAAACAACTCACCTTCGGTTTCCGGGTGCCCGGAACACCTGCGCATCAGAAGGTACAGGAGTGGATTGTGGAACAGATAAAGCCGTCTTGCGCCACGGTTACCTTGCAACCGTTCAAAGACACGCTGGGCGGCAAAGAGGTGCAGATGAATAACATCATCGGCAGCATCCCCGGCAACGGTAAGGCTCCCCGCGAGGTGGTAATCGTGGCCGCCCATTGGGATAGTCGCCCTACCGCCGATTACGATCCCGATGTAAAGAAGCGTCTCACTCCTATTCCCGGCGCCAACGACGGTGCCTCCGGGGTGGCAGTATTAATTGAGATTGGCCGTCAACTAAAGGCCAACCCCATTACACGCGACGTGCTCCTGGTTTTCTTTGACGGCGAAGATTTTGGCACCTACCCGGATCAGGATCAAGACCGCAACATCAGTAAGATGCTCCTTGGCTCCAAATTCTACGCGAAGAATCTGCCTACGCCGAAACCATCATGGGGTATATTGCTAGACATGATCGGCGACAAAGACCTGGCTGTCTACCGTGAGCCAAACTCGGATAAGTATGCCAAGGAAGTGAACGACCGTGTCTTCGCTGCCGCTAAAGAGATGGGTTATATGCGTACTGGCAAAACCTCCGGTTTCATCGACAAGCCCAACGCCTTTGCTATAGTTGACGACCACATCGCCATCAATGAAGCTGGGGTGCCGATGATTGACCTGATCGACTTCAATTACAAGCCGTGGCATACTACATTAGATGATATCACCCAGGTAAGCCCGGATAGCCTGAAGATCGTCGGCAATACCGTGCTGTATGCGCTGCAGATGCCGTAGAGAAAAACCGGATCCACCCCGTAAACGAGGTGGCTAGCAAGGGCAAGCACGCTAAAGCGCGCTGTTTTCAATTCGTAAATTACGTGGTCAATGTTCTTAGCGCCCTTTAGGGTGCTTTCAGTTGTTAGCCACCTCCTTCAGGGGGTGGATTAAGGTAAAAAACCAAAATGGATGAACGGATAATTTCAGGCAAAGAAGCCATTGAAGACGTGGTGAGCTCCTCGGCGTTGCGCCCGTTGACTTTGGCGGAGTACATCGGGCAGACGCAGATCAAGGAGAACCTGTCCACCTGTATTCAGGCGGCGAAGGGGCGCGAGGAGACGCTGGACCACGTGCTGCTCTACGGCCCGCCGGGGCTGGGCAAGACCACGCTGGCGCAGATAATCGCGCATGAGATGGGCGCGGAGATAGTCTGCAGCAGCGGCCCGGCGATGGAGCGCGCCGGCGACCTGGTGGGCATCCTTACTAACCTGCCGAAAAACTCGGTCTTCTTCATAGATGAGATTCACCGCTTGCCGCGCGTGGTAGAGGAGTACCTCTACTCGGCGATGGAGGACTTCTCCGTCGACTTCATGATCGACAAGGGCGCCTTCGCCAAGAGCATCAAGATGCCGGTGCAACGCTTCACGCTGGTGGGGGCCACCACGCGAGCGGGCAAGTTGACGGCCCCACTGCGTGAGCGTTTCGGCATATTTTACCATCTGGAATTCTACCCGGTGGAGGAGCTGGTGAAGATCGTCAACCGCTCGGCGCGCCTATTGAAGGTAGAGATTGACGCCCCCGGTGCCGAGGAGATCGCCCGCCGCAGCCGTGGCACCCCGCGCATCGCCAACCGCCTGCTGCGCCGCGTGCGCGACTACGCCCAGGTGAAGGCTGACGGCATCATCACCTGCGAGATAGCCGATACGGCACTGCTGGCGTTGGGGGTAGACCGGCTGGGACTGGATGAGCTGGACCGTAAGCTGCTGCGCACCATCATCGACTTCTACCAGGGCGGCCCGGTAGGCGTGGAGGCGATAGCCGCCACCATCAATGAGGAGAGCGAGACGCTGGTGGACATGGTAGAGCCATTCCTGCTGAAGATCGGCTACCTCAGCCGCACCCCCAGTGGTCGCAAAGCCACCCACCTGGCCTACCAGCACTTCGGCCTGTCGCAGGGCGATGTTACGGCGGGGACGTTGTTTGGGGAGTGAAGGCGGTTGGTGGTTTAGGTTTAATTCACAGGATATCAGGATTAGAGGGATGTGGGTGAATTGAAAGCTTCACGCTGGCTATGCTTTGGACATTTTTTGTTAGTTTCAACTGAATAGGCGCATTAATCGGGGACTGTCCCCCTCCTGCCGAAGGATCAGCTGTTTCGACAGGGTGGGGACAGTCCCAACCGGAGACTGAATACGAAAGAGAGGCTAACTATGGTAGGTATAAATCTCGATTATGCCGGCTACTGTGCGCGAGGACAGTCCCCGGTTAGCGCCGGTTTTTTGTGCTAGTCGTCCGGTAAAAACTGCTGGTAACGTTATTGCAGATAGCCAGGCAAATATTTGAGGACGCACACGATGGCAACTAATAAATGTCCGAAGTGTGGTGAATAATTGGCGGAAGATGGCATTAGCTGCGACCACTGTGATGCGAGTACTTCCGACATTCCATCAAAACAGATTCCGATGCCTCCGCCTCCTATCATTGCGGGCAGTAAGATGGACGATAAAGAACCGGTCATGAATCCGCTGGCCGGCTGGTCGCTTTTTCTGGGGATCGCATCCATTTATCTGTCAATCATTACCGGGATTGTCGGGCTGGTACTGAGGATACTGGCGATTATGCAGATTCGAGCTAGCCAAGGACGCCAGAGAGGAATTGGATTAGCTGTCGCCGGCATAATCACCTCTATCATCCTCTCCATATTTATCGCAAGTACATACTATGGAATGCTAAAATCGGTGCGTTCGAAAGCTCGCCAGACGGTGTGTATGGATAATCAGCGACAAATGGCCACAGCAATTGCGGTTTATATACAGGATCATGATGGCAACTATCCTACCGGTGATTTCTTTGCATTGATAAATAGCCCACAGAGCAGCCCTTCAAATACAACCATATTGCGGTGCCCAGAAAGCAAACTCGCCAACGGATATGGTTACAATAATAACTTGCGTGGTAATAACGTAAAGATGGTAGCAGATCCTGCTACCACGATACTTACAGCCGATGGCACGGGATTGCCCTTCTACACTTCAGCTGATATTGCCCCCAAACGGCACAAATACTTCTTCATCGCTTCCTTTGTCGATGGGCATGTAAAAGCGAAAAGCGCAGAAGATAAGATATCGTTGGAGATTAATTGACGAAAGTTTTTCTGTAGCCATGTAATACATTGAGGCACATCAGCTTTAATCCCGATAAATGTCGGTAAATTTCTAGTGAATTATGCTTGCGCCAACCCCGATCCTCTGATATATTACGCATAGAGGCAAACAACGAAGGCATTACGGTATATACATCATGACGCAAATCTCTCCTATAAAATCAATCCCCGGTCTTTGGCGTACTGAAGCAGATACTTGTGGTTATCTGCTGGTACGCAATGGACGAAGTCTGCTTATCGACTGTCCAGTGCAGGAGCTATCGAATGAGCTGACCGCAAATGGCTTGCCATTTCCAGAGATTGTCCTGCATACCCAAGTACAGGAAGAGCATACTCGCGAATGGGCGGCTTTCCCTGCAGCAACGGTGTATGTGGCGGATAATTGCTTTGATATCGCTACACTTAACAATGAATACCGTGCGGCCAGCAACACTCGCTGGCCGTTGTCGCGCGAATGGGATTCTCGCGGCGAAGAAATATACGGTATCGCTGGCTGCGTCACAGAGCGTCCGCCGTTGCAGCCGCTCAATGTAGCCGGGCTTCTTGTACCAGGAGATTCTTTTACCTGGGAGGGCATCATCCTGGAGATACTCGCGTTGCCAGGTTCGGGCAAACGCGCTATCGGTATTTATTGGCGTGAAGTAGGCGCTCTCTTCTCCGGTGATCTCATTAGCGCGGGTGGCTATCTCGTTAATTTCTACGACCTGGAGCGCGGCTATGGCCTAACCAGTGGCTATCAGCAATTACATGACTCGCTGGGGTTGGTATTAAATCTCAACCCAATCCTGTTACTGCCCAGCACCGGGCCTGTTATTGAGCAACCTGTTGCAGATATTGCGGTACTTACCGAGCGGCTAAGCTGGATGAAAAACTCGCCAAACCGATCAGGTATTGCCCCCGCTACTGTAGTACGTGAATTCGGACGTTATAAAGAGATAATGCCGGGTATCTACCAGAACAACAACATGGGCAATATCATTCTTTATGTCACACCAGCGGGCCAGGGATTGATAATTGATCCTGATCCTTGTGTCTGGCTTGATTGGGATGCAACGGTGACAGAGGTGCATGCTGACTTCGATCTACTCGAGCGCGAGACCGGCCTGAAGTGCATTGAGTTGGCGTTCATCACCCACTATCATGGGGATCATTGTGAGTTCAGCGATTTACTTCGCCAACGCTATGGTACGCAAATATGCGCCACTCCTGACGTTGCGGCGGTTTTGGAAGATCCTTACAGCTATCCCTATCCCTGCACTTTTGAATGGTATGACCTATCATTTGATCATGTTGCTGTCGACAGGAAGTTACCTTATGAGGAATCTTTCGACTGGCACGGTATTTCAATCATGCCAATTCACTCGCCAGGTCACTGCTATGCACACTCCGGTTTTCTGATCCCCTGGAATGGCATTCTCACCGCTTGTACGGGTGACACAGTACAATATAGCGGTGGAGATATATTTAGTGATCTCCCCATCAGCTATAACGATACCGCCTGGCCAGACTTTGGTTTTGCTATCACTTTTCAACGCTTGCTACAAGCGAAACCTACCCTTATTCTCGGCGGGCACAGCAACTTTTTCTTTGATCCTGATCAAGCTGTACTTCGTAAGATGCTAACCGTGTATGAGGAAACAGAAAGCCTTGTCGCACAACTGGTTCCTGATGGTGACCTCCGCAAATATATGACACCTCCTGGCTTCGATGCCCTACGACCTGCGCAGACAGTTTAAGGAGAAAATATGTGTAAAGCTCATGCAATAGTCCATGCCGGCATTTGTGGATTTGTCACCGAGGTGACGGCCAGTGGAAATGATGACCAGGAAGTGACGTTCACTATTACCAGCCCCTGTGCCAATATTCAGCGGTTAGCGGCTGCATTGCCTGCTGATATTGACGCTTATTCCGAGATCGGCACTGGATATGCGGGGATAATATGGACGGCGGCGCACAGTATTGTACGCGGAAATTGTAGCGGTTGCATTGTAGCTCCCGCTATCTTCAAAGCAATGCAGGTTGCTGCTGGACTTGCTTTGCCAGCCGAATCGGTGATAAATATCGAACGGGTGGGGGAGGATACCACTTCGTAGCTAAGCTACGAAGTGGTAAAGGCAGGCACAACTTGATCAATCCAAGAAAACGCCAGCTATATTGGCACGATTGTTCTGGTCAGAGTTGATAGCATTCTGTGTGACAGTCAAGGTACAGGAACCGATGAAACGGTACTGCAGTACTACGTGCCCTTGCGTGCCATCAAATTCGGCAAGCGTCCAGGTTACACCATTGACCGCATCACCGATAGAGTAAGTCGCGGGGGGCGCTGCGGCACCGCTACGAACAGTAGTTACTACCGTAATGGTATGGACAGCGTTATCGGTAGCCTTAATTGATACTGCTCCACTGCTGCCCGCAGTATTTTGCTGTACCTTGCCAGTGTGGTAGGGCCCCGTATTCACTCCATCAACTTTGATGTTTAATGAATTCCATCCGTCACAGAATCCAAAGGTATCAGTCGTGAAAGTATCAATGAAGGGAGCCGATATTGTGCGTTTTGTCTCCATTCGAGCCCCCCAGCGGAAGAATGCGAATCCGTGGCGTCCCACGGAGCGCGTGGCGATCTCTCCCTGCCCGCCCCAGTTCAGGACAGCAGCTGGCTGGCCGGCAGCGCCATCCGCGGGCTTTTTAGAGTCTATCTCCAAAATGCGTCCGGTGGAATTCGTGAGCGTGGTAGCCATTACTCCATAGGAGTTGACAGGCACATTGGTGATTCTGACATTGATAGTATATTCTGTGGTAATTACACCTGAAGTGACGGTGAGTATCAGGGGAACAGTTGACCCAACAGCGAGGTTCGTCGCCGGGGTTACTGCTATAGCCCACAACTTCCCAGTGCGCCTGGTGGCTTTTACCGTCAGGCCAATGACTGGTTTCGCGGTGATATTGTCAGCAGATACCAGTGCATTTACCTGCCGGATATCGCCCGGAAACGCATACAGCGTGGTGAGTTTATCAAGTTGTTGTGCGGGTATTTGCTGATGGGCGGCAAAGCGTACTACGCCTTCTACGGCGTGGACGGGCCCATACGATTCTCCTTCGCCAGTGGTATCAATACCCGCCAGCCAGTAATAGAAGTCACCAACTCCTGGGACATCAGTGATAGTCGTTTCGATGACGTCACGCTTGATTGCCGCCGCATTTATTGGGTCAGGTGTATTGCCTCGGTAGATGGTGTACGCTTGCGCCCCGTCTATCTCACTCCATGTTACCTGCACTTGCGTATTCGCCATTCCCCAGGCCGATGGATTCATAGCGAGGGGGTTTGCCGTTTCCTTATCTGCTATCCATGAGTAGCGTTGCATCACCCCGTCCTTATCATTTTGATAGAGCGCGACGTTAAAGCGCAAAGGCGCTGCCATATCTAATCGCTCTTCGCTGATGTTGACATCACCCTGTCGTTTTATGGTGACTGGCGCAGTTTTAGCTAACTCCGGTAGATAGGAAAGCGGTATCTCGGCTTCCAGCGTATAGCCCCGTCCATCCAGGCGTTCTTTTACAGCTATCTGCACACCGGGCATCGCAGCGTAGCCGGTGAGGTAACTGGGAATTGCAGTGGGGGTGTCACCGTAATACTTACCTTTATTATCCAGCGGGCGCATAGTAGATGACGGCTCCAGCGGGGCTGAGAGGGGGCGGCAGGCGTTGGCTATTCCGACCAGATTGCCATTCTGGCGCACTGCACTTAGCAGGATGCGAGTATCACCATTGATAGCTTTTGTACGATCCTGCGGCGTTGCTGGCCCCAGCAGCAACTCTATCCCTTCCAGTTGATCAAGCTTACTGGTTGTGGCATTCCCCGCTAGCGGGGTGGAGTCTATTATATCGGCAAAAATACACAGCTTGCCTGCATCGCGGCGCAGGCGCACATCAGCCTGTAATTTATCCCCATTAAGTAAAGAGATTGCTGGCACATCTGGCGCCCATTCCCAGTCATATCCATCGACCCCCATATAGCGCCCACCGCTGGTGAAAGGCCAGGTGGAATAAGGGATAGTCCATTGACCGGCTGGTGGTGTGGCAAGCTGTATGCGTGGGGGGGCTGATGGTAGTTTAACGTTACCGTCGAGACGTGTTATTTGATCACCAAAGACACCATCGATCTCCAGCACACGTGCGTCTTCAGTACTTACGGCGAAAAGCAGATGCTTGCCGGTTTTGGGGTCCTTCAGGAAAAGGCCCGGCTGTACATTCTCCACATACATCGCGGTTGGTCCAACATCTGTCCATTTTCCCCGGTTATCAACGCCGCACACCCATCCCAGGGTCAGGCCATCGCTGGTGTAGGCAGTGAAGTTAGAATTTACTTCAGCAGCAACTATCACACCGTCTGATTCGCCAGTGAGATTCATTAGCAAAATATTGTCGCCATTGCGGTAGAAGCGTCCATCATGATGACCGATGATCCACTTCACTTTCCCATCTTCGACTTTTATCAGTCGAGTTTCTAATGCGCGATCCCATGCATTTAGTCCCCGATCTGGACCTACATTCCCAACTATGTAGCGGATGTTACCTGGCGCTGGTGGTGCTGCGAATCGGAAATAATTTATCTGTTCGAATATCGGCGTTAGATCCTGGTCAACATGCGAAGTGTAACTACCGTTGGAATAGTAGGGAACACCGCGGGCATCAATGCGTGCGGGCTTCATCACACCTGTGCCGGTGTACAGATTCAGGTTGCGGTCTATCCAGACGAAAGCATCCTCGCTGGGCGTTTTGGGATCCATCTCATCCGGTTGTATCAGGCCATCACCGTTGGCATCAGCCCATATACGATTCTCTGACTTTATCCAGGGGGTGGTGTGGACGGCAGCGACCGGTTTCCAATTTCCATCTTCCCATAGCCATATGCCAGACCATTCACCACCTGGCAGCCAGAAGTAGCGTTTGCCGTTCTCGCCAGTGAAGGCCAGCGCCCGATTGTAACTGATAGCGGAAGCTTTGGACATCAGATCAGGCTTGGCCGTTTGATCGATGCCGTTCTGTGTTAAATTGTAGATTGCTTCCACACTCCAGGCGCCTGCCGGATTTCCTGGATCGCGTTTATAGGCAGCATAGTCAATTTTTGCCTTGATATAATAGGTGGAGCCTTGATGTGCCTGATAGTAAACTATCGACATATCGTCGAGGTCAGTGCCCACCACGACGTAGCCCGTCGGGCCGTAGAAATCTTCTAACCATTTGCCGTCGGTTGTCATGCGGGCATAGCGGCGCGGTGCGTCCGCCTGTTCTACTAACCACAGGTTGCCATCTGGGCCGATGGCAACCTGTCACATTGCGGAATTGCAGTGGATCATACTTAGTTACTGTTGCCGGGCGACCGCCTTTGGTGCCGAAGGTGGCAAGTAGCTTTCCGACGGCGGAGAATTTTTTTATCTGCTCACTGGCACCCAGGTCGGATACGTAGATTTGTCCGGCCGCGTCCACCGCTACGGCACGCGCTGCTTCAAGGTCGGTTATTATCGGCTGTGTTTGGCGAGTAGCAGGATCGATACTTACTACCTGGGTCCCGCTACATGCGAGAAGTTTTTTGTCTGATGTACGGAAGAGGCCGCCAGGCTTTACCAATGATATATCAGCCTCAATAATACCAGTATCCAGATTTATCACTATTATCCGATTATCATCATAGCTGGAGATATATGCCATATTTCCAATTACCGCCATTCCCATGACAGTGGCTTTGCCCAGTGGAATGGGAGAATTTTTCGTGCCGATATTTATCGGACGTCCAGTCTGTGCATCAAGGCGCACTAACAAAGGTGCAGCGTTTGAGCCGTACACCATATATGCATATTTGTCATCAGCGGCCATCGCCAGACCGGCCCCAAATACTCCCGTACTGGCAAACCATTTCGCTTTCCCATCTACTCCAATTTTTCGCAGGCAGCGTTGCCCCTCTTCCACTGAGTTGAGCATATAAATGCCATTGGCATCGGCAGAAATGGCAGATGGGCCACCATGAGTACCTCCAATAGACCCCATGCCATCTTCCGTGCGATAAACAGGGCGGCCAGAATTGCCCACACTACCATAGAAGCTGGTCTTAATTCCGTCAAAATAGCCAACACGATATTTATAGTCGCCGGGGGGCATTGGGTGACCGCTACGGTCGCGGCCATTCCAATAGATAGTATGCTTGCCTTTTTTTAGCATAACTGCGCGTAGCAGTTCACTCACGACCCAGCCTTTATCATCCGTTACAATTACGCTAGTGGTGACGTTTCGGGGTAAATCAAATACTATCGGGGTGCCGGGGCCAGTAAATACGCCTTCCTCATCCTGGTTGGCACGGGGCTGCGGACGTGGTCCGGGATCGGTGGCGTAGAGTTTCATCTTACCCCACGCACCCGGGTACAGGCGTGCCTCGGTCGACATATCCATGGTGGCGTTTGGCCCGTTGCCCGTGCTGTGCCACCAGGCAGTAGCCAGGTTCAACGTGCCAGCCGGATCGCTGAAGATCACCTGCAGATCGAAAGGCACCTGCATACCGTCAGTAGGGACGTAGCCGAGAGTGGTCCAGGGGATAGCTAGCTCCGCCAGATATCCGTCCACTTTTTGACGCAATATGCACTTTACCTCCAGTACTGGAGCGACAAAGTCAAATGCTACTTTGCCCGCGGCCTCGGTGAAATATGAATACGGGCGTTTCTCCGGCCATTGTGGACGCATCGCTATGACCATTGGTTTACGATCAATCATTGCAACCATCAATCGCTGGTTGGCGCCTTTCCCGCCCGCTGGCCCGAAGCACAAGCTAAGGGCATCACCGCCCTTCAGCAGCTCTTGCGGAATTGCCGAAGCATTCTTCAGGGGGCTATCATCAATCACTTCAATTAAGGCATAGAGGGCGGTAGCATCATAGGCTAGTTTGAAGTTGACTACCGCACCATCCGCACCGAGCACGACCTGAATGGATTTCTGTGCTGCCCAATCGGCGGCATTTCCATCAATAACGCGAGGGACTGCAGTCTTGACCGCGGCAGCTGAAGGGGCTACTTGCCCCCATCCTGGGCTGACCAGGCAGATAAGCAACAGTATCGCAATAAGCGAAACTGGCAGAGCAGAACGGCGCTCGCTGTTCATTATAGACCCCCCTAGAGCTGATGTGGTTTCACTTCATTATCAAACCGGTTAACTTGTAATTATACAGTATTTTCGACAAATTTACAAGGTATAGACAAAAAATCTCTGTCTACTAGTTCATTTTTTTGCTTACAGAAGCACTCAATCCGTGGTATTCTGTACCAATATTGATGGAGAATTGCTAACAGAATAAGTTTTTGAGAAAAGATATAGGTGTGATAGTTTAAAATCCGGTTCCACATAAGATTCACTGATGCCCTTGGTCATTTGAGGTGAATCAACATCGTTCGAAATGCGTATTACTGGTTATCAAGTAGGAGATAGGCATGCAGATCAGACAATTATTGTTACTAGTCACCTGTTTATCGATGATTATCATCGGTTTACTTCCAGCTTCCGGGCAGCAGGAACTCTTTCGTTCAGTGCTGACGGATGCCAATCTGGATCTCGACAACACAACAGAATTCCCCAAGAATATTGACGGCAAAGGTGGATTCGGCAATGCGAACTCGCGGAATGATGGATTGCTGGGTGCGTTGCACGTACGAGGTGTTCTTGCACCTCACGCTAGCTGGCAAACCGGCGAGACCGACCAGCGCCAGCGCTATCTCCGTATTAGCTTTAAAGAATTGGTACCAATCGGTACGTTGATTGGCGGCGGTGGGGAAGTAAGTTATTTAAAGATGGACGCCATGGCCCCCGGCGATGTGATGGATGACACGCAATGGGTAAAGGTACTTGCTCCAGACGGACAGGCTGGCCTGACAGTTACACCTTTTCCGCCGGGTGTTTTAACACGTGCGCTACGTTTTAGTTTCAATGACAAACTTCCGAATGGCGGCGCTTCGCGTTCCGGGTTTGGCGGACTGGTAGTGCTTAAAGCTCGTTTGGACAACTTAACTCCGGAAGCGTTGGCGTTTGCCTCTAGCCAGGTCACCGGTAGCGCTAACGTTGTTGAACAAACTCGTGTGCAAAATCTGGTAAGCGGAGGCAATTGGAGAGGCGCACCCAAGCAGGATATATCCCCTGATCATCCTGAGTGGGTTATTCTATCGTGGCCCAAAGCGAAGGCATTCAGCGGTATCGGCTTCGTAAATGCTTTTGCAAAGCGGCTGGAAGTTGATATGCTAAAGCCGGAAGAGACTGCGCATCCTGCTGTAGCTCCGGAGACGTCCTGGGTTCATATTGCAGGACTTAATTGGCCTATCTGGTGGCGACCTGCGTATACTGACGCTTACCTTCCCTTTAACGATCTGGTGACGACGCGTGCGTTGCGTGTCCGCATAACTGAACCACTAACCAAAGAAAATGCAGATATAGCAGGTTCATCGGGAGGTGGTAAACGAACAGTATCACTTTCTGGAATAATGACATTTACCGACCTGGGCGTTCTACCAACACCTTCGCGTCTGAAAGTGGTCGCTGAGTTGCCACCGATCAAAATCCCATTAACAATGCCATACAACGGCAACCTGACAATTGCTATTGACGACACCAACGGCAAACGTGTACGTAACCTGGTAGGTGACGAGGAGCGGAAATTCGGGCCATTGCAAGAAGCGTGGGATGGACGTGATGATGCTGGCAATTTATTACCAGCCGGGAGATATACCTGGAAGGCAATCACCCACCAACCACTGCACTACACTTATCAATCGACAGTGAATAATTCAGGTAATCCACCCTGGTGGAAGTCAGGGAGTTGGGGTGATCAATCGGGGCCGGGCAGTTGGCTATCGGATCACGCTGCTCCTAACGATGTCACTGTCATTGGAGATAAAGTATTTATCGGCGCCGTGATCGCCGAATCCGGCCATACCATACTGGCCTGTGATCTGGACGGGAAGAAGCTATGGGGCACTAAGTGGCTGGAGACGGCAGGCGCCGGTTTCCTCACTAACGACGGCCAGAAAGTCTATTCAGTGGGTGAAGGTGGATGGATTGGTGAGCGGTTGATGATTCACGAAATTGATCCAATAACTTTCAAATGGCGCCGGGCGACGCAACTAGTATTTGATACTGGTAATACTCCTACGGGGGGAGTATCCGGCCTTGCCGCACGTGACGGTAAGCTCTATATTGCCTTTAACCATGCTCCACTCTCCTGGACGCGCTCTGCTATTGCGACGCAGAATATTGATACTGTTAACACCACCGCATTTGGCAACAATTTGACCGGGATGCTACGCACCAAAAATGATGTCCCATCCGGTTGGGCATGGAGCACGACTAAATCGGCTGATCCGGTTCAGTATTTACGTCTCGCCTTTTTAACGCCGCAACCGATAGGTTCATTCATCTCCCCTAAAGAAATGGAGATGAGTGTACTCAAGCCAGAAGCAGCATATCCAGGTGACCTGACGAATGATGATCAATGGATTGCTATGCAAGCCGGGCAACAACAGGGGTTGCGGGTTTATACTGCGCCGGAAAGTACCATTTCGCGTGCTATTCGATTTACATTCCGCAAGCCCAAAGTTGACGGGCAACCGTGGAACGCTGACCTGTCAGGTGGGCTGTTATTGGCACATAGATTCCAGAATGCCCTGGCTGGCGCGAAGATAACGGCGTCTTCCGGTGTAGTCAAAGCGGATGGTAGCTGGTCAACAGTACAGCAAACGCCAATTACTATTGAAAATCCTGCCACGCTAACAATTACCTGGCCGGAAGCACGCACATTCCGCGGATTAGGCTTTTTGAATTTCTTCGCTAAACGGGCGGAGATATCAATGCTGAAAAAGGCAGATGCTGATCCAGCTACTGCACTTGAAACTGATTGGACGGTATTGGGAGATATCTCCCCGGCTGTGCGCTGGCGTCCGGCGTATTCCGATGATTATTTCGATGCTGGGAAAGACATTACTACCCGCGCTATTCGTTTACGCGTGTTAGAACCATTGGTGTCAGAAAATACAGATATCGCAAATGATACCAAGGGCAAGCTAATGACGGCTGGTATTGGTGGCCTGATTGTATTGAAAGCTCTCGGCAATGATCCACAAACGGCTGAGTTACCACCGCAGCGTATCAGCGTCGTTAATATTGCTAATGGAAAATGGGAGCAAAATATTTCGGTGCCGGAACCGCGTTTCCCGCATTTCGATGCAGACGGCAATTTAGTTGTTGTTTCTGGCAAACAAGTCGTTCGTGTTAGTTTGCCCGACGGGAAGATTACCCCGGTAATCGCGACCGGACTTGATGATCCACGTGGTATTACTTTTGATGCGGCGAAGAATATCTACGTTGCCGACGGAAAAACTGAGCAAGTGAAAGTCTTCTCTCCCGATGGGAAATTGCTGCGCACGATTGCTTCCCCCGGCGGGCGTATGCTAGGCGCTTATGATAAGACGCATATTGAGAATCCACAAGGTATAGCTATAGATCCGCGCGGGAAATTGTGGGTTACAGAGAGTGATCATCAACCCAAACGAACTTCGTTGTGGAGTGCAGACGGTAAGTTCCTGAACGAGTTTATCGGACCCGCACAGTATGGCGCGGGTGGATTCCTGGATCCACAGGATAAATCGCGCTTCTATTACAATGGAATGGAGTTCGCGATCGACTGGGCTACTGGTGGTTGGAAGATTAAGAATATCCTTACTCGCAATCAACCAGCATTAAGTGAAGGTAATACCGATCATCCTGTGTACATAGACAACAAACAGTATATGGTAAATGATCCTTCAGGGATGGGATCGAAATTACTATTGGTCGGCGAAATCCGCAAAGACCGAGTTGCGCCAATGGTAGTACTGGGGAACGCAGAGATGTGGAAACCGTTTAGCGATGTTCCAGCGTTACGCAAACTAGTATCTGGGAAGCCGCTATCAGCTTATAGTTTCATTTGGACTGATGCTAATGGTGACGGGATACCTCAAGCTGATGAAGTCACGTTAAGCCCGGAAGGGGTGCGCTTGAATTCAACTTACTGGCCGACCATCGTCAACAAAAAGCTGGAGGTGCAAATGGGTAATCGATTGCTAAAACCGACTGCCTATACCGCTGCCGGAGTACCGATCTATAAACCGTTTGGTGTTAAACCGATACCAGCATTCCCTGTCGAGAATATCTACTCAACAGCAGTAGACAGTATGGGAAGGGTGCTGATCAACGGACGTCCAGTAACGGCGTACCATGAGGATGGTACCGTCGATTGGACGTATCCGCAGAAATGGGTTGGGGTTCACGATTCACAAGTGGCGCCACTGCATAAGCCAGGCCAAATGATAGGTGCACTAGGCTTTATCGGGCAGGAAGATGTCCCGGGCATCGGAGAGACCTTCATGCTGAACGGGAACAAAGGTGAGTGGTATCTGTTCACTGATGATGGATTGCTGGCCGCGACTATCTGGCAGGATTACCGAAACCCAGGGGCGATATCCTGGAATTTCCCCGAAGCTAAACGCGGCCTGTCGTTGGATGGTTTAACTATTGGGGAAGAGCATTTCGGTGGTGGTTTTGTACGGACGAAGGATGGTAAATTCTACCTGATAGCTGGTCACAACCACAACAGTATTGTTGAATTACTGGGACTGGAAAGCATGAAGCGGCAACAAGGATCCATGGCAGTGACCCCACAAGATATGATTGCGGCGGAACAATGGAATATGCGGCAAGCGATACGCAATGCACAGGTTGAAGCGCCTAAATTCATTCGTGCCAGCACAATAGCGACGCCGATAAAACCAGACGGCGATCTGACGGAATGGAAAGATGATTCGTTTAACCCGATCGGTACCCGTGGCACAGCTGCAATATCCTCTGATGCAAAGAACCTGTATCTGGCATATCGTGTCGATAGCAATTTGGCACTGCGCAATAACGGCGATGATTGGAAAATGCTTTTCAAAACCGGTGATTCTGTTGATTTACAGATCGCGGTGAATCCGAAAGCTAATCCCGTGCGCACAACTCCTGTACCGGGTGACCAACGCTTGCTGATTACGCTTTTCGAAGGCAAGCCAATCGGTGTGCTCTATCAGCATCGTGTCCTGAATACACCGCAGGCGGAAAAGAACCCATTTGCTTCCCCCATTCGTACCGAATATGTCGATAAGATTCTCAAACTAGATGTGGCAAATATCGGTATCGCCCGCACTGCTAAAGGCTATGCAGTAGAAGCCATTGTGCCGTTGGCATTACTCGGCCTGACTCCGCAAAAAGGTACTACCTATAAAATCGACTTCGGCATACTCAGTGCTGACAACTCAGGTAACGGCACCCTAGTACGCACTTACTGGGCTAACCAGGCAACGGGCATCGTCAGCGATGTCCCGAGTGAGATCATGCTTACTCCAGGATTATGGGGTGACATCACTTTCGAATAAAGAAAGACCAGACCCCCCCCGTCAAAATACATCGACGGGGGGAGTACCTGGATGAATAGAAACCGCTGGAGGCAACTCCGGCAGTAGTGAACAACGATTTTGATAGAGCAACAATTGATCGAAGGTAGTGTTTTTGATATTCAAAGGTTCTCGCTTCATGATGGTCCGGGGATTCGCACTACTGTTTTTCTCAAAGGATGTCCGCTACGCTGCAATTGGTGTCACAATCCAGAAGGGTGGGAGCGTGCACCGCAACTACGATTGGCAGTAAATAGCTGCACACGCTGTGGGCGCTGTACCGAGATGTGCCTCCATGACGCCCATCTGGTGACATCGGCAGAGCATCGCTTTTACCCGGATCGCTGCATAAGATGTGGTCGCTGTATTGATGCTTGTCCAGTACTGGCATTAGAGTGGGTGGGCAAGCAGATGGATGTGGAAGCTGTTATGGCAGTCGTACGCCGCGACCAGCCGTTCTATCAAACATCAGGCGGAGGTATGACACTTTCCGGGGGCGAGCCCTTGGTACAACCACACTTCGCATTGGCGCTTTTACAATCGGCACGTACCGAGGGCATCTCAACCGCTATCGAAACCACGGCTCGCGCATCATGGGATATTCTTACATCGATTCAGCCTTATGTCGACCTTTTCCTCGTCGATCTTAAACATACAGACCTGGTGCGGCATCGCGAACTTACTGGCATAGATAATGTGTTGATCCTCGATAATATCACCCATATGATCGAGGAAGGTTGGCCGGTTATCCTACGTATCCCCTGGGTTCCTTCGCAGAATGCTGAACAGGGATTCCTTGACGGTCTCATCACCTTTCTATCAGCTTTTGCGACACTACCAAAAGTAATTTTTTTGCTCTATCATCGCCTTGACCGAAGCAAATGGCAGGGGCTGGGCGGCGACTCACCTATGCCTGATGTCGCCGCCGCTCTGGAAGAGGAGGTAGCGCCCTGGATCAGCCGCCTGGCAGAGATCGGCGTTGACGCTACCGTATCGAAGTAGATTTACAGATATACTACCTGTCCAGTTTGTTCTGCTACTGACATGGCCTGCATTACTGTAATAGCAGCCACAATTTGTGCTGGTGTTGTGATATCTTCGCTGACTTCACCACGTACCCGTTGGGCGAAAAACTCCCAGTCGTATTCTCCGGCACGATAATGGATAATCTCTTCAGTCACTCCGTCATCTGTGGAGAGGGTGATGTGGCTTACTGGATGATCATCTTGTGATTTAGGGCCGGTATGATAATAGATTACGCCTTTTGTTCCTCCGATGGTCAAGGCGTTCTTATACATATCCGGACCTCCTACAACAAACGACGCCATAATATTGATAATTCCACCGTCAGCAAAGCCTATCGTCACGCTAGCATTGTCTGGAGTTGGGCGGTGCGTTTCAATGCGTGCATGGGTTACCTGTACAGATTTGGGGGTATCAAAGATGGTCAACAATCCATTCAAAGGGTAAATACCGAGACGAAATATCGGGGCGACCGGGCACCGGGCTGGGTCATCGTACCATGTGCCATCGGCGGGTGTCGGCCCATAGTATGCCCATACATTACTCTGCGCCAGCACCGGACGCCCGATAGCTCCGCTATCTATCCAGCGCTTAATAATTGCCATCTCACCAAATGGACGCATATTGGGCGAATTGAGATGCACCACCCGCCCAAGTGATTTTGCTTCCTCAAGCACAGCCAGCCCCGCTTGTGGATCAATTTCAAACGGTTTCGTCGTCATTACATCTTTACCGGCATTAATGATTTGTCGGATAAGTCCGGCGCGCCCACTAGGGCCGGTATATAACCCGATGGCATCAATTGCTGGATCGGTAAGCATGTCGTCCAGACTATTCGCCACTATTAGGCCGTAATCTGCCGCACATTTTTCCGCTTTCTCGCGATCCAGATCACAGACATGCGTTAATTTCACCGGCAAATCCTTGTCGGCCATGAGCATATCGACAACATGATGGCCGAAATTAAGCCCCACAAGTCCTAATCGGATCGGATTATCGTTAGATTTCATAGTAAACTCCTTCGAGGTTATTAGCCAGTAAAGATATTTCGCCGTCGTAACTTGTATACCTGCTAGATATCAACTGTCAGTACAAATAAGGAATAACCGTGATTTCATCCAGTAGCAACGTATGTCGACATTGCGGTATAAACTATTATGGTATAGTTGAGCCAGGAAGAATGTGAAGATATGAGGTGAATTACACTAATGCAAATCAAACACAAATATCGCACTGTATGTTCCATGCTACTAGTTATGGTGTGCGCAATCGCAGGTAGGGTGCAGGATGTGGATTGGCGAATACATGACGCCGGGTGCAATCGCTGATTGTAAATGCTTCTTTCGCTGATGCACGTGTGGGTTGGGCCACTGGTCTTTGCAATATCATTTCCACCAGTGACGGCGGGCAGACGTTGAGTACACAGTGGTCGAAGGGCGGGCTTACTGACGACCATGGGAGGTGTGGGAATGAGTAGAGTTTGACTATATGGATGATGACCACGTTATCATCCATATATATCTACCGCTCGTTGTTTGAACTCCTGATAACAGTTTCCGCCATCACCTGGGAATCCGGCATGTTGCACGAGGAATATGGTTATTAGCCCAAGTTTTTTATTGACTTCCATATTTGTCGAGACCGCGCCACTATGACCAAAGGTGTTCTCACCGATGTCCCAGCCATATCCGTAGCTTTCCTGCCATGTTGGGTCGGTATGGCGGGTGGTCATTTTGGTAACGGCTGCTTCTGAAAGATAGCGGTTCCCGGCATATATCCCACCATTTAATATCATCTGGCAGAAGACAGCGCAGTCGCTGGCTGTGGAGAAAAGACCACCGCCCGGCATCGCAAAACGGCTTCGATCATTAAAGGGGTAGCGCAACTGAACAAGCAGATGTTCTTCAATGCCTTTTCCATCAGTGGTGGGACGATAGCATTTCGCTAGTCGTCCTATCTGTTCGTCACTGGGCCAGAAAGTTGTGTCCTTCATTCCAAGTGGGTGAAAGATGCGCTCATCCAGGAAGGTCTCATAGGGGATACCACAGACCACTTCCACAATGCGTGCCGCAGTATTAATGCCCGCATTCGAGTATTGGTATTTGCTACCAGGAGCAGATTGTAATGGGGTAGCCGCATAGCTGCGCACGGTAACGTGCAACGGCAGCATATCCCGCGTCGGACCTTCTATTGACGTGCTGAAGGGTAGTCCGCTGGTGTGGGCCAGTAGGTGGTGAACCGCGATGGCAGGGGAGGGTCGAACAAGCAGCTGATGCTTATTGTCCTGCTCGGCGACCTGCCACGCATCATTGTACTCCGGCAGGTACTCCGCGACCGGAGCTTCTACATCTACTTTACCTTCATCGACTAGCATCATCAACGCAGTAGCTGCTATTGGTTTCGACTGTGAGGCGATCCAAAACAACGAATCGGACTGCATGGGAGCCTGCGCTTTGACATCTGCATATCCAACAACTTCCAGGTCAAGCACGGTGTCAATATCAGCCACCAGTAGTACTGCCCCGGCTAATTCGTGTCGATCTACGTAAGGCTGCATGAGAGCTGCCAACATGTTGTCGGATCCAGTTGAATGAGGACTATAAGCCATAGAATTATCTCTGCTGTGGGATTCGTCTAAATACTATTATCTGCAGGGATAAATAATCCCTGCAGATAATCAATGTCTTTGTTTATAGTTGCTGCTCTCGTCGTAACAGCTATTTGGTAAGTTGGCTGAAAGCATCTGCCGGTATCTTCTGGTTTACAACGTTTGGCCCGCTGTAATAAACGTCCAACGCGTATCCGCCACCCCCCTGGTGGAATACTACTGATATTGGATGTTTCCCCGCTTTCAAAGCGATAGTGCCTTGTTGCACTACTGGCCCGTGCATACCTTCATTATTCACCACCAGCTTTTCTCCAATGAAAAGTTTGCTTCCGTCATCAGAGTTCGTGCTGAAGGTATACATTCCATTAGTAGCTACCTCGATATACCCAGAATATTTCACGGCGAAATTCACTTCGCGTTTGCGCATAGCCAGATCGATAGTTTTAGTTGTACCACTGGCGGTTGCGGTCAACGCGGGGAAGTCAGGAAGCCCTTGCCAGTCCCCTTCATAATAATCGTAGTTAAGACCGGGAGTAGTAGTAACTATCACTGGCTCACGTGGGATTTCTTTGGTGAATGTAACCGTGATGACACGACTGTCAGGTTGTCCGTCCATGGCGGCGTAAGCTTTGACGGTGGTAGTAGCATCAATAGTTACCGGTTTGGTGTAAAGCGCTGATTTTGTATTTGGTTCCGTGCCATCGAGCGTATAGTAGATATTGGCGCCTTTGGCGCCATTTTGCATACGGACGTTGATGATGAGCGTTGTTGCGTCTAGGAAACTTCCGCCCTTGATGCCTACAGAGAGCGGAGCGCTTTTCATCGCAATCAGTAAACTTTTTGCCGCTTCTTGCGCTACCAGCGCATTGCCTTCGCCACTGAGGTGTACGCCGTCGGCAGTTAACGCCGGATGCTTTTCGCCACCGGCAGTAATTGTATCAGCAAAGGCGAGCCGAAGATCGCAGAGCTCCACATTCATATCATTGGCAACTTTGCGACTGATATCAGCATACTGATCCAATTGCTTGTCGTTTGGGTTTGTTCCCATCGGTTTTTCGCCGATGACCGTTGGTGTGGCCAATACGACTTGGATTCCCTGTGCTTGGAATTTGGTGATAAGATCGCGTAAGCCAGCTTCAAATGCATCAGGCTTGGTACCATTTGCGCCGTGCCATACATCATTGATGCCGATATAGATGAAGACCACGGTCGGATCCTTTGACAGCACATCACGATCAATACGTGCCTGCAAATCAGGAACCTTATGACCGGAGATACCTGCATTAATAACTGTTACTGCAGGATGACCAGCGGCCAGAAAAGCTCCGCGGAGTAAACCTAGATATCCATTGGGGCCATCACCACCTGCTGTAATGGAGTCGCCAAAGCAAACAATTCGATCACCATCAATAAAAGGGGTGCCGGGCTGGGTGAGGGCAGCCAACGGGGCCGGAAGTACAGCTTGTGCCTGGGCTACCACGGTGATAAAGCCGAGGGCAAGGGCACAGCAGAACAGAGGGAACCATGATTTTAGTCGCATACGAACTCCTTATTTTTTGTTAGATACAGCATTAGACACCGGATCTGCGATACATTACTGGCATATTGTCGCATTATTCAAAAGTATATGCAATATTTACGATTTGCTCTATAAGCCAGAATTTGTCTGTTTACATTGAAGATTGCTCTATGGTACCATGAAATACATTCGATACTTGTACAGAAAGGAGAAATTATGAAGCAGTTATTTTTGCCACGCGTGACGGATTTTACCGTAACCGGCGATGGGTCAAATCCGGCATGGGACTCCACAGCCTGGGAGACGATAACTCGTGTTGGTGGAGAAAGAGCTTACGCTACCCGCGCCAAGTCGGTCTACTCTACCACCGGGATATACTTTCTGGTAGATTGTGAAGATTTACAACTCACCTGCTCATTGACAGAGGATTTTGCTGACCTGTACGTTGAAGACGTAGTGGAGGTGTTCCTCTGGCCAGATGAGAAAACCCCCAACTATTTTGAGTATGAGATATCACCGCTTAATGTGGAGTTGCCTATTATCGTTACAAATAATGAGGGCGTTTTCCATGGCTGGTTACCCTGGCATTTTACCGGTGAGCGCAAAACTCGCAAAGCAGCAACTGTCACTGGCGGTGAGCAGGCATCAATGGCCTCCGTCACGGGGTGGTGTGTTGAGTTCTTTATCCCCTTCGCGCTACTCACCGGATTAGGCAATGTACCCCCGACACCTGGCATGACTTGGCGTGGTAACATCTATCGTATTGACTACGACGCCA
Organism: Armatimonadota bacterium; assembly: GCA_038248345.1. Lineage (GTDB taxonomy): Bacteria > Armatimonadota > Hebobacteria > CAIYQO01 > CAIYQO01 > CAIYQO01. The sequence goes on from JBBRXO010000003.1 coordinate 49,159, forward strand.
GCCCAACACACTGGGCTTGGGACCCGGACACAAAAACGAATTTCCATGACTACGAGCACTTTGGTGAACTGGTCTTTGGCGAATAGGCGAGAGGTATAGTAATGACTAAACGTGAACGTTTTTTAGCAGCTATGACAAACAAGGTGCCTGATAGAGTACCGGTGGCGCCTGATTTCTCCAATTATATCCCGGCCCGTCGTACCGGGCTACCATTCTGGGATATCTATTTTAATGGTACCATCCCACTCTGGCAGGCGTACCTGGATACAGCCGATTATTTCGGAGCGGAAGCCTGGATCGCGTCGTGTTTCGGGGTGCCATTATTAATGGAGCCGACTGCAACGGAGTATCACCATGAAGATATTTTCGATGCGAGTAATGACGCCATGATACGCAGGTGGACCATGCGGACGGCACTGGGAGAACTGGATGGGCGCGATCAATGTTATCGCTACGATCCGCCCTCACCAGTGGTAAAGCCCATTAAAGAGTTGGAACGCGACTTCCCGATCTGGAAATCTGCGCAATCATTACCACGTGCGCTAGATATGGCTGTTTGGGACGAAGTACGTGCTGCGTGTGAACAACGAGAGCAAGCATTCGGTGCTACCATAGGGTATCCTGGCTTTCAGGGATGGATGGGTGTGGTAGAAGATGGCATCATGCAATTGTCAGTAGCAGACATGGAGACACCAGAGCTACTTGAAGAGTGGCTGGAATGGGATATGGCCGTGGGTACACGTGCGATGGAGCTTCTTATCGCCGCCAAGCCGGACTATATCCTATTGGGTGGCTCCGGTACCATAACCTTATCTTCACCCAGATTAGCCCGCAAGTACGCTTTGCCCGGGTTAAAGAAGTTCTCCCAGATGGCCAAAGAAGCGGGTATCCCCACCATGGTACACAGCTGCGGCAAGTCAATGGCGCTAGTAGAGATGCTGGCCGAAGAAACGGATGTAAATTGCCTCAACCCATTGGAGATTCCGCCAATGGGCGATGCCGATCTGGCCAAGGTAAAACGTAAGTATGGACAGCAAATAAGCCTGATGGGTAACCTGCATACCACTGAAGTTATACTCCATAGTACTCCCCAACAGGTGCAACAAGCAGCAATCCAAGCAATGAAAGATGCCGGGCAGGGTGGGGGATTCATCCTCTCCACTGGCGACCAATGTCCACGTGACACCCCCGATGAAAATATCTTCGCTTTAGTAGAAGCAGCACATACCTTCGGTGTTTATAATCAAGCCACAGGAACGTTGACGGAGTTATCGTAAAGTTGAAGTAAGGTTGAGCAATAGCAGGACTGGCGATGAACCTGTTAAACATCATACCGTTTCCGCAGCCCGTTCTGTGGATCACCTATCGGCGTTCGTTGCGCTGACCCCAGCAGGGCCGCCCGCGATATCGTCAATTCCCCATAGCGGTCGTTGATGGTATCCAGCGCTCGCTGCAGCGATCTTTTGCTCACCAGGTCTTCCGTCAGCGACAACTGCATCGGATGCTTGCCCAGTTCGCTCACGCTGACGTGCAGTTGGATCACCGGATGCGGCAACTGCCCCACCGGCAGGAAGCGCTGCGCCGCCTGGTAGAGCACCTGGCTGTCATCGCTGGCCTCCGGCAACCGGTAGCGCCCGCCGCGCCCGCGCTCCTCCTCCGGCCCCAGCTCCCCCGCGTAGGCCACCCAGCAGTGGAAGACGCGCCCGCGGTAGCCCCCCCGGCGCAGCCGCCGTCCTACCCGCTCGCACAGTCGCAGCAGCACGCTGTCCACCTCCTCGCGCCGTGTGGCGGACACCGGCAGGGTTATTGAATGCCCCATCGACTTCTCCGCTGCCTGCCCGTGATACGGGTTGACGGGGGAAAGGTCTATCCCCTGCCCCCACAGCCAGTACAGGTGGCCCAGCACCCCAAACTCACGCACTAGCCCGGCGCGTGGGAAGCGCCCCAGTTGCGATACCGTGTAGATGCCCAGCTTCGCCAGCCGCTTCGCCACCCGTGATCCAATGCCGCATATATCCATCAGCGCAATCTGCGGCAGCAGCGCGGGCACCTGCGCTGCCGTGACGTGGGTGATGCCATCCGGTTTGTGGAAGTGCGACACCAGCTTGGCGATCATCTTGTTCGGCCCGATGCCGATGGAGGTGGTGACAGTCTCCCCCAGCGCCTCACGCAGCGCCCGCTTGATGGCCTGCGCCAGCATATGCACATCGCCGAACTTCCCCACGATCTCCGTGACATCCATGAAGGACTCATCGATAGAGAACGGCTCCACTTTGTCGGTGAAGCTCGTCAGCACCTTCAGCGCACGCGTACACAGCTCCACATACATGTCCATATCGGGGCTAACCAGGATGATATCGGGACAGAGGCGCAGCGCGTCGCTGACAAAGGTACCTGTTTTGATGCCGCGTTTCTTCGCCTCCGGCGAGGCGGCGATGAGCATCGTCCCCCGCGCCGGCCCGCGTATCCCCACCGGCCGATCGCGCAACGGCGGGTACGCCTGCTGCATACAGCGCGCGAAATAGGAATCGAAGTCCAGCAGAAAGATGACCCGCTCCTCCACCGCCTCCGGGCAAAATGCCGCCTGCGCCTGTGCCTGCAAACTACTCTTCATCGCCGCGCGAAATCCGGTAACCATGCAGTTATTCTACTGCAAACATCTGTGTGTGTAAAGTGGTGATGCGGGGACATTGGGCGGTAATTTGTATTTTTCTTCACAATGCATGCAGGAGTATCGCTTGCAAATGTCGTAATTGTAAATATCCAAAGTTAAGGAAGTGTAATATGCCAATTTCGTACCATTCTCATCATAGTCCTATCGGCGCGAATGCGTCGTTTACTGTAGGTAAGTTCTTCGGTGGTGGAGGCTTTGCTATTGATACTGGCAAGCCAGCGAAAGAGGATGTCTACGTAGGTATCCGCCGTGGTAATGGCCCGGCAGTGAGCCTGCCGTTTTTTAAAAGTACCGATGCTGCCAATTTGGATATTTTCCTGGTAGAAGGCGCTGCCGAGCAGCCGAATGATGGCATCCAGATACTCGCCTTCCCGGAAGAGCAGATATCGCGTCAACTGGGGTGGGGGACGGACACCTGGACAGCCCCGGGGGTGACATTCCGCCTCATCACCGCTTTTGATTCTATTCCAGACCCGACAAGTGCCCCGGCAGATGATGTTAAGCTTGCATTCGTCCCGGCTATCATTGCCGAGGTAACCTTTGACAATTCTACGACCACAGAACCAGCTACCGGATTCTTCTCCATCGGGGGCGCGTCCAAATCATTGCGTACCGTCGATGATGCCACCGGCGGCGCAGGTCTCACTGGCGTTGCTTTTCAGCGCGAATGGGGGATGGCTGCTTCCCCTGCTAGTGGGGCACTATCCTTCGTACACTTTTCCCTCGCTGAAGTGCTGGGGCAAGCGGAACCGGAGACTTTCCGCCTGGGTGCCACCGGCGGTTTGCTGGTCAATCTGGCAGCCGGTGAGGTGAAGACACTCACCGTAGCACTCGGTTTCTACGAAGGTGACTATGCTACCACTGGCATTGATACACACTATTTTTACACCAAATATTTTACTTCCCTGGAGGAAGTGCTTAATTTTGCGTTGGATAATGCCCCGAAGCTCATTGCCAGGTCCGAGCAGCGCGATGCTGAACTGAAAGCAACGAAGCTGAACGACGATCAGAAGTTCATGATTGCGCAGGCCACGCGTAGCTATTACGGCAACACCGAGTTATTGGAGAATGGCGGCAAACCGCTATGGGTGGTGAATGAAGGTGAGTATCAAATGATGAATACCTTCGACCTGACGGTGGACATGCTTTTCTATGAGTTACGCTTCAACCCGTGGACAGTAAAGAATGTGCTCGACCAGTTCGCTGAGCGGTACAGCTACTATGACAAGGTGAAGCACCCGGACGAACCGGGTGTATGGTATCCGGGCGGCATCGCCTTCACTCATGACATGGGCTCACTTAACCAGTTTACCAAGGCGAAGCATTCCAGCTATGAACGTACTGGGTTAGACGGTTGTTTCTCCCATATGACGCATGAGCAGTTGAATAATTGGGTGCTTTGTGCCGCACTCTATGTAAATCAAACCGATGATGAGCACTGGCTAGTGCGTCGGCGTTGTATCCTGAAGGAATGTTTCCAGAGCCTGCTTAATCGTGATGGGCGTACGCCAGAGGAATATGATGGCGTGATGAACCTGGACAGTTCGCGCTGCGGTGTTAACGGGCAGGAGATTACCACCTATGATTCAATTGATGCCAGTCTCGGGCAGTCTCGTAATAATCTGCACGTGGCGGTAAAAACCTGGGCAGCTTATCTCGCCTTGAAAGCGATGTTCACACGCCTTGGTTTGCTTGATGACGCGCAATCATGCGAAGAAGCTGCACAACGGACAGCTGCCACCGTGGTCAGTAAATATCTGCCGGAAGAAGGTTTCATTCCGGCGGTATTCGAGAATGACAATCGCTCCGCCATTATCCCGGCTATCGAAGGTTTGGTCTTCCCCTATCTGCTGGGCGATTTTGATTCAGTGGCCGTAGATGGACGTTTCACTGAGCTTATCCAGACATTGGTGAAACACCTGCAGACCGTCCTCGTTCCGGGTGTCTGTCTTGATGCCGAGGGACACTGGTGGAAGATGAGTTCTGCCTCGAATAACACCTGGTTCAGCAAAGTGGCTATTAGCCAGTTCATCGCCCGGCAAATATTGGGGTTTGATTTCGGGGCTGAAGGCCTGGTTCACGATCGTGCTCATGCTGATTGGCAACGAATCGGCTCCACAGAGTGGGCTATGTGTGATCAGATTGTAAATGGCATCGGGTTGGGGAGTAGATATTACCCGCGCGGCGTTTCCGATATCCTTTGGTTGGAGGAGTCAGTGGAGACAGCGGTACTGACGCCAAAGAAGTAAGTGAAGCTCATTTCGTTGTAATTCGCTAAAACCTATGCTAGGATGTGTCTGGTAAATATATGGGGGGATATAGATGTCACGTTTAACAACTATCTTGCTACTACTACTGGTGTTACCTTGTGCGCTATTGGCGGCGCCAGCAGTATCTCCGATGATGCCGGGTGCCTTCTACGATGGTTCCTGCACGATGGCGCCGCTCTTTGTCGTGAGTGTTTGGATGGGTGCCTATGCTGATTATAATATCGACACCGGGGCAATAACGCTCTATTCCCCTGAGCACAAGGTGAGCATGAAAATTGGCAGCGCTAACGCTATCTGTGATGGAAAGGCGCAGGTGTTCCCGTCGGCAGTCATGCTAAAAGACAACATTATATTCGCCCCGGCGGAGGCTATCGCTTCCGCCTTGGGGGGCGAACTGGTATTGCCCGGTTCTCCCAATTCGCTGACAATTAGCAATCCGAAAACAAAAGAAAAGTTGCGCCTGTTCCTCGCCGGGCGTGCTGCCCAGGCACAAACATTGTTCGCCGCAGTAATGGCCGACCGTGCCCTTGATGTACAAATTACCTTGAATGTAAATCCAGAACTGGCACTGGCGACTGACATCGAGAATAACACGTTGCTCCATGTTGCGGCCGTCAATAACAACCGGAATTTACCCGATCCACTATTGAAGAGTGATTGTACCAGCAAACTGCCCGAGGTAATGACGAATTCTCTTACAATCGCTAAATTGTTGCTGGAGAAGGGAGTGAGCCCTAATGCGCATAATCGTGCTGGGGTCACCCCTTTTGCAGCTGCAGCGGGTAAAGGATTGACGCCATTCCATCTATTATTGGCGGAGAATGGCGCAGATGTAAATACTACCTTTGCCGGCGGTTTCACTCAGTTGATGTATGCCGTCATGCAGGATAACCTGCCTATAGTGCAGTACTTGCTGGCACATGGCGCAGCCCCTGATCTAAAAAACAAAGATGATTTCTATGCGTTGCATTATGCGTTATCTCCTGATAGCACAGATATGAAGATTGTTAACGCGCTGCTTGATGCGGCGGCTGATCCCAATATTGTTGACGGGAATGGCTGGACAGCTCTCGATCGCGCCGCCTGGTTTGGTCTGGAGGATGTAGTGGTGGTATTGCTGGCGCATAAGGCAGACCCCAACTCCTCCATGCGTCTGGAAAAATTGACCCCCCTTCATTCCGCCATAATTGTCCGCGGCGATACTAGCAGGACACTGAAAGGTGATGGCCTGACGATGGCGCGTGAACTGGTGGCTAAGGACGCGAAAGTGAATGTAAAAAATTACCAGGGTGACACACCGTTACACTTCGCGACACGACAGGGATGGTCGGCAGCAGTAGATTTTCTGCTCGCTAGCGGAGCCGATGTCAACGCCCGCAATGAGAATAATGAAACCCCATTGCGGATTGCTGTGGAATGGAATTACCTGGCTATTGCGGATGTGCTGGCTAAAAATGGCGCAAAACAGTAAGGTGGGACGGTGGCCGCTATTCAATCAACACCAGTGACAGCGATTCTCATTCGTGGTCACGATTATGGAGAAGGCCACCGCCTGCTAACCTTGCTGACACGGGAAGCGGGCAAGATTACTGCTGTTGCGCGTGGTATTCGTAAACCCAAAGCTAAATTGGCCTCCATCTTGCAGCATTTCACCAAAGCGACGCTTGACCTCACCACTGGTCGCCAATTCGCCATTATCACCGGTGCGCAAATGCTGGACTCATATTACGGTTTGCGCGCTGATTTACGCTCCTTCGCCAACGCCTCCTACCTATGTGAGCTTTTTGATGAAACATTGGAGGATAACCAGGGGGCTCCGGAGTTGTTTGATTTACTCGCCGCGGCTTTGTCGCAAAACGATAAGGGAACTGCAACCGAAATGAGTAACCGATATGTTGAGATCCATTTAATCTCCGCATTGGGGTATTTGCCGCGCCTGACCCATTGTGCTCATTGTAATGCCCCGCTGGCAGTTGCTGATGAAGCGGGGAAGACGATATGGCCGGTCTGGCTGGGTTTTACCGCAGCGCATGGCGGGGCCTTGTGCATCAATTGCTTGCCGCTGGTACCTGGTGCCCGCCGGATCGCTGCGGGCACTATACAGGTTTCCCTATTGATGCTTAACATGGAAATGGAGACGCTTAGCGCACTCAATTTATCGACTCAGCTCAAAAAAGAGATTGAAATTACCTACCGAGATTACCTGGAATATCAATTAGGACGTGAATTGCGCAGTTCTCGGTACATAAATGCATTCACCAATGACGAAATATCACGTATAATATAGTCGACTACTGGGAATACTATATTAGTAAATAGGTAAAATTCAGGAAAGTAGCAGTAGCACAGGTCACAGCAACTATGATAGAACAGACAAAGACATCGGTACTCATCAAAGCAAAAGCGGGTAACAACGTTCGCCCCCTGCTGATCACCGGAATTATTATCCTCGGCATCGCGCTTATCTTCAGTGCGCTCCTGGTAATTGCTCAACCACGCGATGGTAAAATTGCCAGTGGTGTTTTCGCGCTGGGAGTAGATTTAAGCGATTTGACTCCTGAATCGGCTACCGCCAAAGTAGCTGCTGTTATTCCCGAGGTTATCGGCCAGCCGATAACTATGCGTGCGGGTGATGTAGACAAGAAGACTACGTTAAAAGAGATAGGTGTAGCGTTGGATGCCACTGCGGTGGTGAAGCAGGCAGTAGCTATCGGGCGTACGGTCTCCCCCTTTAAAAATTTGCTGCATATGGTGAAGCTGAGCGAACAGCAGGCGTTGGCATCGTTGCCTTTTACATTACAGGATGATAAGGCCAAAGAGATCGTCACAGCAATGGCGAAGGATGTTGATGTACCAGCAAAGGATGCTACCGGTAAATGGGACAGCACCGCTGCGAAGATGAAGGTAACCCCGGAGCAGACCGGGAAGAAGCTTGATATTGAAGGCAGTATCGGCAAAATTAAGAGCGACCTGATGCCTGTATTACAAGATTGTCGAGATTACCCTCCGACACTGGAGTTACCTTTTGCGGAACAGGCACCCAAAGTAACTGCATCGATACTCGGACAAATAGATAGTCCCATTGGCGATTTCACCACCGCCTACGCCACCAGTACTAATAACCGCGCCAGTAACGTAGAGACGGCCGCGAAGACGATAAATAATACCCTATTGATGCCGGGTGAGGAATTCTCTTTCAATAAGGTAGTTGGCCCGCGTACCGTGGATGCAGGTTTTGTTACCGCCCCGGTGATTATGGATGGTCAGTTGCAGCCGGGCATGGGTGGGGGCATCTGCCAAGTATCTACCACACTCTATAACGCTGCGCTGCTGGCAAATTTGAAGATAACCAAGCGTAGTCACCACTCGCTGCCAATTCACTACGCCCCTCCAGGTCGCGACGCAACTGTGGCATATGATTCTTTGGATCTACGCTTCGAGAACAGCACCAATGCCCCTATTCTTATCAATACCTATGCTAGTGACCGCAAGCTGACTGTGAGCATTTACGGCAAAGGGCCGGCCCCGAAAGTGAACATTGTATTGAGCAATCAATACAATATGCCGATTAAGAACATCAATAAGGTTGATCCCAACTTGCCCAAAGGCTACACCAAAGTCGAATCCCCCGGTAAAGCCGGCAAAGCTGTCACAGTGACGCGAGTAGTAGGCGAAGGTGCTGACGCCAAACGCGAACAGCTTTCCAGTGACAAATATAATGGCTCGCCAAGTATCACTATAGTGGGCACCGGGCCAGAGACGTTGCCAGTACCAGTACCAGTAGAGTAGAGTAGTAAAGCCACTCACTGGCATACCTGAAACGCATTTAGTATCAAAAATACTACACTTCAATGCAGACTTGACGCCAGTGTACCCCCGGATATTATTTATGCAAAAAATCCAGTATGCTAGTTGGCAGGTTACTGCTTAAGGGGATAATGATGGCAATAGCGGCGAAAAAGATATTCCAAGTGATGGCACGTATAGTCGAGATGCGGGGGCTGAGTACTGGGTACTACCTGTTGAAGGTGGTGGCGCCGGAGATTGCTAGTGCGGCGTTGCCGGGACAGTTTGCCCAGTTGCGGGTGCGCACGGGAGCGGTAGTTGATCCGCTGCTGGCGCGGCCCATCAGCATTTATCGTGTCGATAGAGAACGCGGAGAAGTGGAGTTCATCTTCAAAGTGCTGGGGCGTGGCACTGGGCTACTGGCAGAGAATGTGCCGGACACTGAGATCAGTATCCTTGGGCCGATAGGCAACGGCTTTTCCGTCCCGGATACAGCGCAACATATTGCACTGGTGGGCGGTGGGGTGGGGATGCCGCCGCTTTATTTCCTAGCAGAGGAGCTGAAGCGGACGCGCCCGGAGCTGCAAGTAACATTCTTCTATGGCGGGCGCGGCTGTGACGATCTGCTGGAGCTGGACCGCTGGGAGAAGCTGGGAGCCATAGTAGTATCCGCCACCGAGGATGGTTCCGCCTGCCACTTCGGACTGGTAACAGTGCCGCTGTTGGCAGCCTGCCAAACTCAGCAATTCGATTACCTGGCGGCGTGTGGGCCGAAGCCGATGTTACGCGCGGTACAGCAGTTGGCACTGGCGGCGGGCGTCGCCGGACAACTATCGCTGGAGGAGCGCATGGCCTGCGGGGTGGGAGCGTGCCTCGGATGTGTGTGCTCCACTACCGGCGGGCGGCAACGCGTCTGCGTAGACGGGCCGGTGTTTGCGCTGGATGAGGTGAAATTCGATGGCTGACATGACGGTGAAGATTGGGACGCTGACGCTGAAGAATCCGGTAGTGCCGGCCAGCGGCACCTACGGCTACGGGCGCGAGTATAGCAGTCTGTACACCCCGGAGGTTTGGGGGGCGGTGGTGACCAAGGGAGTCTCACCGGTTGCCTGGCCCGGCAACGATACCCCGCGGCTCTGCGAGACGCCGGCCGGGATGCTCAACGCCATTGGGTTGCAGAATCCGGGGGTGGAGAGCTTCATCAGCGAGGCGCTGCCGTGGCTAGCGCAGTATGACGTGCCGGTGATCGTTAATATTGTAGGCAAATCCATTGAGGAATATGCGGTGGTGGCGGCACGGCTGCAAGAGTGTGCCGGGGTTGACGCCTTCGAGCTGAACATCAGTTGCCCGAATGTGAAAGAGGGCGGCATCGCCTTCGGCACTGATCCGGCGGCGGCGGCGGCGGTGACGGCGGCAGTACGGCGGGTGACGAACAAGCCACTGATCGTGAAGCTCTCGCCCAATGTCACCGACATCACCGTTATCGCCCGTGCGGTGGAGGCGGAGGGGGCGGATGCGCTGAGCATCACCAACACACTGCTGGGGATGGCGATAGATGTGAAGATGCGCCGTCCGGTGCTGGCCAATGTGGTGGGCGGCCTCTCCGGCCCCGCCATCAAGCCGGTGGCGTTGCGCATGGTGTGGCAGACCTACCAGCGGGTGAAGATCCCCATCATCGGCATGGGGGGCATCACCTCGGTTACTGATGCGCTGGAGTTCCTCATGGCTGGCGCTAGCGCCGTGGCCATCGGCACCGGATTATATGTCGATCCCTATACTCCGCAGAAGGTGCTGGCGGGGATAGCAGAGTATATGGCGACAGCGGGATTCACTTCTATAGCCGAAATAACCGGATTAGCACAAAAATAGTCGTATTCAGATATTGACATGATGGCGCTAAGAAGGATATTGTTACATTTAGTACAAGGGAAGATCAATTATTGGAGAGATATCACAATAAGATAAGGTTTTATTGGTAGAATGCCAGGTAATGGCCAGGTATTAATCAGGAAGCGCACACTGTAGCTCAATGTTTTTCGTCACAATTTCAGGAGGCGGGATGATGAGTATTTTGCAGGAAGCATTCCCAACCATCATCACACCTCCTGTGGTAGTGATGGTGAATTATTTCATTTGTTGGATAGTCCTCGCTGATTCCCCATCAGCTGGGCGAGAAATTGTGCGGCGTGTGCAATCAGTAAGTATTTATCCACTCACTATCCCTGATTTGAAGGGACTACTACGCCTGAGTTTGCTCTTTAGCTAAGCGAATTCGGGCTTTTTTGCGTCTGCATATCATAGACGAACGAGGAATCAAAATGGAGAAAATCGAAACAACCTGTACCTGCGGCGAAGAGACTGATGAAGCGAAGCGCGCGCGGATCATCGAGATCATCGATGAATTTAAGGGACGTGATGGCAGCCTGATCCAGATACTGCATCTGGTGCAGGGGGTGTATGGATACCTGCCGTTGGAGATTCAGCAGTTGATCGCCGAGAGGATGGATATCCCCCTTTCGGAGGTCTACGGCGTAACGACTTTCTACTCATTCTTTTCCACGCAACCACGGGGGAAGAACACCATAAGCGTTTGTATGGGCACCGCCTGCTATGTGCGGGGGAGCGCCAAACTGCTGAAAAGACTGTCAGAAATGCTGGGGGTTGAGGTAGGTTCTACCACCGAAGACCGCAAGTATACGTTGGAGGTCATGCGCTGTATGGGTGCCTGTGGGTTGGCCCCGGCGGTGATGGTGAACGGCGAAGTTATTCCACAAGTTAATCCAGAAAAATTGAATCGTATCCTTGATAAGTGCGATTAGGAGAAAAGGTAATGGCAAATATCCCTGAAAAAGTTATCTCCAGAGCTGATCTGGAGTCAATTAAAACACAATACGATGCGCAGCAAAAAGATATCCGCTTCCATCTGCTGGTATGTGCTGGCGCTGGCTGCGTCTCTTCCGGCTGTTATGCCGTGCGTGATGCGCTGGTTGCCGCGCTGAAAGATGCGGGGCTCACCGAGCAGGTATCGCTACAGGAGACTGGCTGCATCGGCACCTGCGACCTGGGGCCATCGCTGGTGATACAGCCGGACGATGTCTTCTACACGAAGCTAAAACCGGAAGATATGGCACGGATTGTACAACAGCACCTGCAGGATGGACAGGTTATCGAACGCCTCTGCTACTGGGACAAGGACAAAGAGAAGCACGTCACCCAGTTGTCGGAGATTGAATTCTTCAAACGGCAACTGCGGTTAGTGACCGGGCGTTGCGGCAATCTGCCGTATCAGTCGGTCGAGGCGTATATCTCCTCGGATGGCTACCTGGCGCTGGCGAAAGCCCTCACCGATATGTCGCGCATGGACGTCATCGACGAGATGAAACGCTCTGGCCTGCGGGGCCGCGGCGGCGGCGGTTTCCCCGCCGGCATCAAGTGGCTGGCGGGCTATAACGCGCCGGGCAGCGAGAAGTACATCGTCTGCAATGGCGACGAGGGCGACCCTGGCGCATTCATGGATCGCTCGCTGATGGAGGGTGATCCTCACGCCGTCATCGAGGGGATGTTAATCGCCGGTTATGCTATCGGCGCTAATCATGGCTTTATCTATGTACGAGCCGAGTACCCGCTGGCTATTAACCGCATGGAAGTCGCGCTGCGCCAGGCACGGGAATTAGGTCTCCTCGGTGACCACGTGATGGGCACCGACTTCGCCTTTGATATTGAGATTCGCATCGGAGCAGGAGCCTTTGTCTGCGGTGAAGAGACCGCGCTGATGGATTCCATCGAGGGCAAACGCGGCGAGCCACGACAGAAGCCGCCATTCCCCTTCGAGGCGGGTGTTTTCGGCAAGCCGACGATTATCAATAATGTGGAGACGCTGGCCAATGTTCCGCTGATCATCTACCGGGGTGCGGACTGGTTCACGCAATACGGCACTGAAGGCAGCAAGGGGACGAAAGTCTTCGCGCTGGCCGGTGATGTGCAGAACACCGGCATCGTCGAAGTACCGCTGGGCATTCCGTTGGGAGAGATCATCTTCGATATCGGCGGCGGCATCCAGAAGGGCAAGCTCTTCAAAGCCGCGCAGACCGGCGGCCCCTCGGGCGGTTGTCTCACGCGCAAGCATCTGAATACTCCGGTGGATTACGATTCGCTGGTGAAGCTGGGCACTATCATGGGCTCCGGCGGTCTCATCGTCATGGATGAGGACACCTGTATGGTGGATGTCGCCCGGTTCTTCCTCGATTTCGTGCAGGATGAATCCTGCGGTAAGTGTGTCCCCTGCCGTATCGGCACCAAGCGTATGCTGGAGATTCTGGAGCGTATCACTAAAGGCGAGGGCAAGGAAGGCGATATCGAGTTGCTGGAAGAGCTGGCAATGACTTGCAAAGAGACGGCCACCTGTGGGTTAGGACAGACGGCAGGTAACCCGGTGTTAAGTACCATCCGCCACTTCCGCGAGGAATATGAAGAGCATATCAAGTATCATTATTGTCGCGCTGGTGTCTGCGCTGACTTGATGCAGTCGCCATGTCAGAATGCTTGTCCGGCTGGAGTTAACATCCCCGGCTATGTGGCGCTTATCGCCGCTGGCAGGCCGCGGGATGCCTACAATCTAGTACGCAAGGAGAATCCATTCCCCGCGATTTGTGGGCGCGTTTGTACTCACCCTTGCGAGAGCAAATGCCGTCGCTCGCAACTGGATGAACCGCTGGCCATCTGCGACCTGAAGCGCTATGCGGCGGATTATGTCTTTTACAACGAAGAGCCGTATATGGATCTCGTCTTCCCACAAAAACCGGAGTCGGTGGGGATAATTGGTGCTGGCCCCAGCGGTTTAACCTGCGCCTACTACCTGGCGCGGTTGGGCTATAATGTCACTGTTTATGAAGCTGAGAGTATCGCTGGTGGTATGCTGGCGTATGGAATCCCGGAATATCGCCTGCCCAATGCGATCCTCGCAAAAGAGATAAAATTATTGGAGCAAGTTGGTGTAAATATTAAAACTGGGGTTGAAGTGGGCAAAGATATACTGTTTGCTGAATTGAAAGAGAAGCACAATGCAATTTATATCGCTATCGGCACGCAGTTCCCCAATAAGATTAACATCCCGGGCGAGGAGCTGCCGGGCGTCTATCATGGCCTGAATTTCCTGCGTGATGTTGCGCTGGGACGCCCGACCACCGTGGGCAAAAACGTGATAGTAATCGGAGGTGGTAGTACCGCCTTTGATACCGCGCGCACGGCGCTACGCATGGGAGCGGAGAAAGTCACTATTATCTATCGGCGGCAAATCGAAGATATGCCGGCGGATGTTCGGGAAATTGATGAAGCTATTGAAGAAGGTATCGAGATCGTTCCGCTCACTGCGCCGCTCGAGTTCGTCGGTCATGAGAGGGTCGAAGGTGTCCGATGTGCGCAGATGGAATTGCGTGGTTATGATGATGCCGGACGCCGCAAGCCGGTGCAAGTGAAGGGCAATGAATTCGTCCTCTCGGCGGACATGGTGATCCCGGCAGTCAGCCAACATTCGGACTTACCTTTCATCGACAAGGATGAAGTGGAACTGACACAATGGGGCACGTTGATAACAGATCCGGAGACGATGATGACCTCCATGCGTGGTGTCTTCGCTGGTGGCGATGCGGTGCGCGGCCCCGATGTGGTAATCCAGGCGATTGCCGACGGTAAAAAGACGGCGATCAACATCGACCTTTTCCTCGGTGGCGCCGGGGTACTCAATACCGGCGAGGCTATTGAAATCCCAGCGGCAACTGAAGAGAAAGAGGTCGTGGAGCATGAGCGTTTCGCGCTTCGCTACCGTGACGCGGAGGGAAGAAAGCAGGACTTCCAAGAGTGTGTCGTCGGATTTCATAAATTGAATGCTATAGCCGAAGCCATGCGTTGTTTGCGTTGCGACAAGCGCTAATCTGAAGGTGAGGAAAGAATGTCAACTGTAAATCTAATTATTAATGGAAAACAACTGGCCGTAGAAGAAGGCATTTCTGTGCTGGAAGCGGCCAAGCACAATAATATTCTGATCCCCCACTTGTGTTACTTAGAGGGGGTTCATCAGATCGGCGCCTGTCGTGTATGTGTTGTGGAGATTGAAGGTGCGCGTACTTTGCAGGCCTCATGTTTGGTGCCAGTACGTGAGGGTATGGTGGTGAAGACCAACACCGACAAAGTGCGTAAAGCGCGCAAGGTGCTCTATGAACTGATGCTCTCCGACCATCCACGCGACTGCCTGAGCTGCTCGCGTAATCAAAACTGCGAGTTCCAGAAGCTGGGTGAGTTGATCCAGGTCACCGAATATCGCTTTGAAGGTGAGAAGTCGCGCGCCTTCCTGGATAGCTCCAGCCCATCCATTACGCGCGATACCTCCAAGTGTATTCTCTGCCGCAGGTGCATCACCGTCTGCAATGATATTCAAGGGGTGGGGGTGCTGAATGTGCAGAAACGTGGCTTTAAGACGGTCGTCGGCCCCGCTGATGAGTTGCCCTTGAATTCTGTGAACTGTGCCAATTGCGGGCAATGCACCGTTGTATGTCCGGTGGGGGCGCTCGTCGAGAAAGATGCCACGCAGCCGGTCTGGCAGGCACTGCTCGATCCAACGAAACGCGTTGTGGTGCAGACGGCTCCCGCTATCCGCGCCGCCCTGGGCGAGGAGTTCGGTTACCCGGCGGGCACGCTGGTGACGGGCAAAATGGCCACTGCGCTGCGCGAGATGGGCTTCGATGATGTCTTCGATACCAACTTCACCGCTGACCTGACTATCCTGGAAGAAGGGCATGAACTGCTGCAGCGGGTAACGGCAGCATTAACCGGCGGACAAGCCTCGCTGCCGATGATCACCTCGTGCTCACCAGGCTGGATCAAGTATATCGAGCATGAATTCCCGCAACTGGTATCGCACCTGTCTACCTGCAAGTCGCCGCATATGATGCTGGGCGCGCTGGCAAAGTCCTACTACGCTGATAAAATAGGAGTGCCGGCGAAGGATATGTACGTGGTATCGGTAATGCCGTGTACGGCGAAGAAATATGAGATCAGCCGACCGGAGATGTTCCTCGATGGTATGCCCACCGTGGACGCCGTCCTCACCACCCGAGAGCTGGCGCGCATGATCAAGGATGCGGGCATCTCCTTCGATACACTGGAGGACTCGGAATTCGATAGCCCGCTGGGGTATTCCACCGGGGCTGCCGATATCTTCGGCACCACTGGCGGAGTGATGGAAGCCGCGCTACGCACTGTCTATGAAGTAGTGACTGGCCGTGAAGTGCCGTTCGCACATCTGGATATCACCCCGGTACGCGGGCTGTTCCAGGTGAAGGAAGCCTTCATTACTATCGAAGATGCCAAGCCGGAATTCGCCTTCCTCAATGGGGTAAGGGTAGGTATCGCTGTCACCAGCGGACTCTCCGGCGCGAAGAAGCTGATGCGGCAGATCGCCGATGGTACCTCACCGTACCACTTCATTGAAGTGATGGGGTGCCCTAACGGTTGCATCAGCGGTGGTGGACAGCCACGACCGACGACCAATGCGATACGCAAAGCGCGTATGGAAGCCATCTACGCCGAAGACGCTGGCAAAGCCATGCGCAAATCGCACGAGAACCCCTTCGTCATCAATCTGTACGAGGAGTTCCTCGGTGAGCCGCTGGGACATAAATCCCACGAGCTACTGCATACGCACTATGTGAAACGTGGACGTTACAATGAATTGTGCAACTGTGATGAGGAAGAGCAGGAATAGGATGATCAGGTATCCCTGGGAGTGCAGGCGTCCCGCCTGCCCGTGGTGTTCCGATTAAATTAATGGATTAAGAGATTCTACGTATATCATAATATGAAATGCGTAGAATCTCTTAGTTCGTTTTCGGGGCAGGCGTCCCGCCTGCGCTCCCAGGTTAATTATTTCGCTCCTGCTTTACGGAGCATAGCGGCGATATCCTGTTGTTTCGTTTCGTTGGCTAATTGTAGTGGTGTTTTATTGTCGGTAGTTTTGCTGTTGACGTCGGCTTTGCGGGCGATTAGCACTTCTAGCAGATCGCTTGCCCCCACCGTTACCGCCTTGTAGAGCAACGTCTGGCCGTCATTCCCTTTGGCGTTGATATCAGCGCCTTTTCCAACAAGGTAGTCGATAATATCTGTGCTGACTCCACCGAGTGGTATTTGTAGTAATGCAGTAGCGCCTTCATTATCAACAGAATTTACATTAGCACCCTTTGCGACCATATGTTTGATGATCTCGATGGTGCCCATACCGGCGGCCAGTTGCAGTGGCGTGGTACCATATTTTGCTGGGGTATTCACGTCCTGCCCTTTGCCCAGCAGATAGTCAATTATCTCAATATTCCCCGTGATTACTGCCTTATGTAGCGCAGAGTAGCCGAAGTCATTTTTTAGATCGAGCTTCGCCCCGTTTGCGATGAGTAACTCCAGGATATCTTTGCTACTGCCACAAGCTTCCATAAGGGGAGTATCGCCAGTTTCGGTGCGGCTATTGATATCAACTCCGCTGGCGTGTAATAGCTTAATTGATTCGATCGCCCCCGATTGTGCGGCGATATGCAGGGGATTCGCCCCTTCTTTGTTCACCTGTTGCGGGTTGGCGCCTTTTGCAAGTAATGCTTTCTCGATATCAATCGCGTTTTCTGCTGCTGCCATATGTAGTGGTGTGGCACCATTATGGTTTATGATATTCGGGTTGATAGTGGCCTTACTCAACAGATATTTCACCATTTCCAGTGAGTTGCGCTGCACGGCAAGGAGAAGCGGGGTGTTGCCGTCATCATCCTGCAGATTGATAAGCGCCTGATGCCCGAGTAGTATCTTCGCAGTTTCAATAGTATTGTCGCCCTGTGCCGCGTAGTGCAACGGTGTCTGCCCCCGGTCATCCAATGGATCATTGGCTGCTCCGCGCGCCAGCAATAAATCCACGATTTCGCGTTTACCCGTCATGGCGGCGACATGTAGCGGGGTCTCGCCATTATAGCCACGGGCGTTAACACTGGCACCCTGGTCGATAAGGTACCCAACAATCTCTTTACTACCAAAAAATGCCGCCCAGTGTATCGCCTGCTCTCCATTATTATCTTTTTCGAGCAGCAAGGCTGAAGTGGCTTTAAGGATTGTGGTAGTTCTCGCCAGGTCACCTGCCATGATGGCATCCTGCAAGTCATTCGCCCGGCACAGCGGCACCGCGCAGATGGTTACCACACAGAGTAACAACATCGAGATGCGTTTCAACATGATAGTCTCCTCCTTATTAACGTGGGCTATGCACACAACCAATTGTAGGGGCACAAGGCTTGTGCCCACGTCGTAACCACACCTTCAATCGGTCATATCTCCCATACCCCGTATAAAGGGCAAGTGCCATGTGCCCCTACAAATTATTCCTCGTCCTGCATCTTGCGCGAGTGGCGGTTGCGGGGTTTGTTGTCGCCGCCGTCTTTGCCGCTACTCTCGCGGATGATAAAACGTACAGGTGTGCCCTCCAGCGAGAACTGCTTGCGGATCTGGTTCTCCAGGTAGCGTTCGGTGGAGAAGTGCAATAACGCCGGGTCATTGACGAAGAGCGCGAAAGTAGGTGGCTTGGTACTCACTTGTGTGCCGTAGTAAATCTTCAACATACGCCCGCGGCGTGAAGTTGGCTTCTCGAAAGTCGCCGCGGCCAGTAAGCGATTCAGCTCGCCGGTCTGGATACGCATGGAGTGCTGCTCAGCTACTTCCGTCACCGTGGTCAGCAGCTCATTCAGCCCTTTGCGCTTGGTAGTAGAGAGAAACACGATTGGGGCATAATTGGCGAAAATAAGCTCATGCCGAACATCGGTGGTGAACTCCTCCAACAATTTTTTGCGCTCGCTGGTGCCCAATTGCTGCGTATCATCCAATCCTTCGGTACCGCGTGCCTTATTCAACACCAGATCCCACTTGTTCACCGCTATCACCAGACCGCGCCCGTTCTCGTTGGCATATCCGGCGATGCGCTTGTCCTGGTCAGTCACGCCCTCGGTGGCGTCAATCATCATCACCACGATGTCGGAGCGGTCAATCGCGCTGAAAGCGCGGATAACGCTGTAGTATTCCACATCTGCGTTCACCTTACTTTTGCGGCGGATGCCGGCGGTATCAGTTATGACGAAGGGGATGTCATTCCAAGTATAGTCGGTATCCAGCGAGTCGCGCGTGGTGCCCGCTGTCGGGCTGACGATGGCGCGTTCCTCGTTGATCAAAGCATTCAGCAGCGAGGACTTGCCCACGTTGGGACGCCCCACTATGGTCATGCGCAGCCGCTCGTCCTCGTCGTCATCGGAGATGATCTCCGGCGGAGGAGGGAGCAGATCGCAGATGGTATCCAGCATGGTGTCGACATCCATACCGTGTAGCGCGGATATAGTGATAGGTTCACCAAAACCCAGCGAGTAGAATTCCAGCGCCTCATCCTTGCGCTGTTTGCTCTCTACTTTGTTTACCGTCAGCACTACCTTTTTACCGGTGCGCCGCAGCATCTCGGATATCTCCCGATCCTGGTGTGTCAGGCCATCGCGACCATCCACCAGGAAGACGATTACGTCCGCTTCCTCAATGGCGAAGGTCGCTTGACGGCGGATGTGGTCAGTAAATTCATCGTGACCGGTGTCGATGCCCCCGGTGTCGATAAGTACGAAAGGATGGCCGTACCACTCGCATTCAGCATACAGTCGGTCGCGCGTAACCCCCGGCTCCTCTTGAATTATAGCAATACGCCGCCCTGAGAGACGGTTAAACAATGTGGACTTCCCCACGTTAGGCCGCCCCACTATGGCGACAATCGGTCTAGCTTGTGCATATATCGGCATACATATATTGTACCAGAGAATAGGGATGGGGGGAAATTGACGAATGGCACAATGTTGTTACCGCTGGGAGCGCACGCTTCCAGCGTACCCGTAGCATGTGCGTTTCAATATCATGAGGTCCTCGAATGATGCCCATGAGAATGGTCATTGGTAAGTCATATTTTTACCTACTCTTTATTCTTCTCACCCTCAATAATCTTCGGCATCCCTTTGTCCCCGAAGAGTTGTCCCAGATTGGTGGCGGCTTCTACCCATTCTACCGGGAAGAGGACTACCGTGTTGCTGCTGTTGGGCCCGAGGCCATCTATCGTCTGTAGGTAGCGCAGTTGCATGGCACCGGGGCTTTTGATCATCGTTTCTGCTGCTTGCGAGAGGTTGACGGCGGCGAGCATGTCGCCTTCCGCCTTGGTGATGGTGGCGCGCTTCTCGCGTTCGGCGCTGGCCTGGCGCGACATCATGCGCTTCAGGTCCTCGGGCAGTTCAATATCGAGCAGACGAATTGATTCCACGTGCATGCCCCAGTCGCGAATATGCTTCTCCACGATGACGCCGATGCGTTCCTGTATCTGCTCGCGCTCTACCAGCAGATCATCGAGAGACAGACCACCCACCACGTCGCGCAACGCCCCCTGCGCGTACTGGCTGATGGCGAACTGGTAGTCCTGCACCTTGGTCACCGCGCGTTCGGCATCGGTGATTGTGTAGAATAGTGCAGCATCTATCTGCGCAGGCACGTTGTCCTTGGTGATGACCTTCTGCCGGGGGATGTTGAGCACCAGCGTGCGGGTATCAACGAAACGGATGTAGTCAAAGAAGGGTACCACGTAGATAATGCCCGGACCACGAATGCCGACGAAGTTACCCAACCGCAGCAAGACACCGCGCTCCCATTGCGCCGCTACGCGCATGCCAGAGATGATTATCCAGGCGACGATTGCAGTGATAATGGTGATTATAATCGGCACGCTTTTATCCTCACCAACGGAACTGGTGAAAGCGATAATTGCCGTCAGGCCGACAACGATAACCCAGATGGCACCGCGCAGTGTTGTCCCCAGCGACATATGTGTTCCGGCCGGTTGAGCGAACTGGCGCATAGGCATGTTAAAAGAGAGCTGTGGCATTTCTGACATTTTAGTTACACTCCTGTATGTAGAATGGCTAATCTAACAACATAAACTGATAATTGTCAAATTTATCCAGAATCTATTGTTGATTAATCGCTCATACCGCTCAAATGTTGACCGATTGAAGCAGTCTTATGGTATGCTTTTCCCAATATTATTCTGATTTCAATGCCCGTAATTGTTGGAGGATATGTCTATGATTCCCAATCAGTGGTATATCGTCATGGATTCCAGCCAGATAAAGGTGCTCCCGGTGGGAGTCACTCGCATGGGGGAGAAGCTGGTCTGCTGGCGCAATATCAATGGAGCCGTGGTCTGCCTGCGCGACCAGTGTGTGCATCGCGGCGCGCAGCTATCCATTGGCGCCATCGTTAATCAGCGCCTGCAGTGTCCGTTCCATGGTCTGGAATATGACTCTTCGGGCAGAGTTACTATCATCCCGGCGAATGGTAAAAATGCTCCTGTGCCTGAGCAGTTCAAGGTTCACTGCTACACAACCTTTGAAGCGCACAACTTCATCTGGATATGGTGGGGTGAGAATCCGCCTGCCAAATTGGAACCCCCACGTTTCTTTGACGATATCGATGATGGATTCCCCTACAGTCAGTTCTGTGATCCCTGGGTGATCCATTATTCCCGCGCGATAGAGAACCAGCTCGATGTGGCGCATCTACCCTTTGTTCATTACGATACCATCGGACGGGGAGGACAAACACTGGTAGAGGGCCCGGGGTTGCAATGGACAGAGGACAACATGATGTTTCTGTATGTCTTTAACAAGCGAGATGACGGGATTAAACCGCGTAAGCCCAGCGAGGTGCCAGTGCCTGACCCGGATAAAGAGTTCAAGCTGGAGTTCATTTTTCCCAATCTATGGCAGAATTAATCAGCAAGCAGATGCGCATAGTGCTGGCTTTTGTGCCGGTGGATGATGAGCACACTAGTTTCTACCTTCGCTCCTGCTAGGATGTTACCCGGGTGCCGGTGTTTAGTCATATTCTCGCCTGGATCACCCAACAATATAGCCGAAAGATCGCCCACCAGGATCGTCGAGTGGCCAGCACGCAGGAGCCACGCATCTCTGGTCTGCACATTGGTGAATCCCTCTTTCATGCCGATTGGCCGATCATCGAATATCGACGAAGACGGCAGGAATTGCAGGAGGAAACCCTGCTCGGAGGATTGAAGAAGTCTGATATCTTGCATTATTAGCGATTTGTGATAATATATAGCTGTGAGTCAGTGATTCACTGAATGAATATGATGTTTATGTACAGAAAAATTGCAGTTTTACTGGCGGTAATGACGTTGGCGATTATATGTCATGCGTCTGATCTGGTGCAGTCGGTGCCATTTGATGCGCCCGCTTATAAGCAGATGCGAACGTTGGCCCATGCGGGGATGCTAGCGGACGCGGATAGCGTGCGCCTGCTCGTCAATAGCGACAATCCGTTACGCAAATTAACCAGATATGATTTCGCGCTAGCATTGCTAGAGCCGATGGAACAGTTGACGGCGCTGGTGGAATGCCAAGATACGTTGCAACCTGCACCAGAATTGCGACGTCGACGTGACCAGGCGTTAGATGTGGCGAAACGCCTGAATGGGGATGAATTCAATGCATTGCTGTTGTCGATCACACAACTGAGTAAAGAATTCAACGATACTATCGCGGAGATATCCCCTGCCTTACCGGCGCGGGCTGATTCCGCATTAACGAAATTAGCAGGGACGAAGTACCGCACGTGGCTTAACCCCGTCACCCCACCTGTTGTAGAAGGTGCATTACCGGTAATCCATTTACGGGTAACGCCGACGACTATCGGTGGTGATCCGAGTATGACATCATTGCTTATCAGTCCCAGCCGTGCTGATGATGCTGCGCGTCTGATGTTCGCGCCCACTCCAGGATTGAGCAATGGAGTGACATCACGCACCCCAATGAATAGCTTTGAGGCGGCGGTGGATGCTACTCTAGGACAATTCAGACTCTATGGTATGCTGGGTAGTGCGGCGGGCAATAATATGGCCGTCCCATCAAAAGCGGGTGTCGGTATGGAAATTGGCCTGGGGCGAATCTACGCGTTGGGCATCACCGGTATCCTGGAGTACCATATCTCTCGGGGCACTGCACCAGGTATGCAGGATATCAACGCAGGTGCAGTGGGCGGTATCGGGGTTAAGTGGTAGCAGCTTATTTGCGAATGCCGCGGTAGACTCGGAATCCGCTCCCTTGTCCTACCTGGGTTACTTCACTCAAATTCCTTGCCATCTCGGCGGCAAATGTTTTGGCGCCTTGTTTGGTACGCGCCACCAGGTAGAATCTTCCTCCCGGCACCAGATGCGCGGTTGATTCAGCGATAAGTGTAAAGACTAGCGCGTTGCCGGTGCGGATAGGTGGGTTTGTCAGTATGACATCGAAGAGTTCCCCCGCTACCGGAGTCAGATTTTCCCCTTGCCGGATCTCGCAATTGTGAACGCCATTTGATTCCAGATTTCGTCGTGCGAGGGTTATCGCTCGTTCGTTAGGATCGGTGAGGATAATGTGCGCAGTAGGATTTAGTTTGGCAGCGAGAATGCCGATAACTCCGTAGCCGCACCCTAGATCGAGCACCTTCTCCGCACCAGCAACATCCATTGCCAGGATCATCTCCCGTGAACCCTTATCGGTATGCCCACGCGAAAAGACACCGTGGTCGGTCCACATCTTAAATTCAATCCCGCGCAACTCATCGTGGTATATTTCTGGTCTGCTTAACGAGATTGGCGTCTCACTAAAGTAATGATCTGTCATTAGTTTATTATACGGTATCAGGGTGATAGTTCCAAGAGCGCAGATGGCATTTTATCCAAGCTGGGATAAGGCAAGGTAAATGCCGCGCAATACCAGGTGTTCGTCCACCAACGCCACTCCTTCCAAGTGTGGCGCCAGCAGGTGCGCCCATCCACCATGCAACGCCAGCGGGGCAGAAACCCCCAACTCGTCGCGGATAGCTCGCACCATCGCATTTAGCCCGCCTACGCTCTGATAGAATAAACCGTTCGATAGCGCTTCCGCGGTGTTACGTGCAATGGCGCGGGTTGGTGGTGCCCAGTGCCCTGCGGGCAAAGCACTGGCGATATGATGCAATGCATTAGTCGAAGCGGCGATGCCCGGGGCAATGATACCACCCAGATATGCGCCTGAAGTGGAGACGGCGTCGACGACTATTGCAGTTCCCAGGCTGATTGAAATAACGGGTAGACCGACATAATGTGCTGCAGCCACTGCTGCCATGAAGCGATCTGCTCCCAGTGTGTCGGGAGAGAGATACTCATTGCGTAGCGGCGCCGGTGTGAGGCCGTTGATTATGGTGATGGAATAACCCGATTCCACGGCCATTCGACGCCAGGCAGGAAGTAGTTCTGCAGTAACCGTGGATAATCCCAAAGCTAGTGGGGATGATACATCATTAGCCATGAGCTGCATTGCCAGCACCTCCGCCGTCGCCCCTTTATCAGTGGGTACTATCCAGGTGCGTTGCAGCTCTCCGGCACGAAAGTAGCCGAATTTGGTGGTAGTATTTCCCTGATCAATAGCCAGTAATTCCATGATCTCTTCTATATCCCCAGCAACTGTACTAATGGGTCGCCAATTTTCAACGGAGTGCGGCAGATAAATGGCTCGCCATAATCTGCTTGGATCATGCTGCCGTAATATACACCACGTGCTTCCATCATGCGGATATAATCATGCGTGCCGATGAATTTGTAATCAGCAGGCATATCACTGAGGAATTGCGAGCGATACGCACGCACCGCGGCCATTTTGCGAATATGCACTGCTGATACATCCACTACTATAGTGGGGAGCTCCATTTCGTGCATGGGGAAGACCAGTGATAGATCTGGTGCGTGTGACTTTAATTCAACACCAGTTTCCCTGTCCACTATGATTCTATTCTTCATTCGAGCGTAGAAGATCGCTGCCTGGATCATGCGTCCGGCCGCGTCATGATCGGGATGGCGATCTCCTGCGTAAGGAATGAGTATTAGTTTAGGGCTGAAGCGACGAATCTCTGTCGCAATTATATCGCGGTTCTCCGGCGTGTCCATCAAACGGCCATCACCGAGGTTCAGGTTGCGCCGGGCCGTTACGCCTAGTATTATCGCTGCTTCCGCAGATTCATCACCGCGCTCCTCCGCTGTGCCGCGTGAGGCCATTTCGCCACGTGTGCAGTCAACAATGGCAGTGCGGGCACCGCGCGATTGTGCCAAGGCGAGCAAGCCTCCGCAGCCCATTTCCACATCATCAGGATGAGCGCCGAAAGCGAGAATATCTACCGGGATATATGGCTTAGTCATAGTTGTATCCATTATTTGTTGAATTCGCCCTGCTACATAGAATCACCTGCCAATTTGCGTATTAAGAAATGGAGATTGAACTCACATGGTATTGTGATGCAAATGTGATGTTTCTATATTGCGCTCAACAATAGCCGGTCTTATACTTGTGGTATGAAACAATTAGATGAGGAAAGTAAAAATCAGGTTACGATTGAAGAGTGCTCAATACTGGTGATGGAAACTTTGCCGTTATTGATGCGCACTATTCATTGTGAGATGAAGAATCGCCACACGGTTGATTTATCTACATCACAATTCCGTACCTTGCGTTTCCTCAAGCATCATCCTGGGACATCACTCTCGCAATTGTCGGAGAGTGTGGAACTCTCGATGCCTTCGATGTCAAAAGCTATCGATTCACTGGTATTGCAGGGCTTGGTTAATCGTGAGAGCGCGCAGGATGATCGCCGCCGTGTACTATTGTCACTAACCGAAGCAGGTGAGCAAATGTTGCATAAGCTGCGTGCCGCCATGAGGGCATGCCTGTCTGAACGGCTGAATGGTTTGAATGCTTCTGATCTAACACAAATAATCGAGGGAATGCAAATTTTGCGTTCCCTCGTATTGAAAGAAGATAACTGCATTACACAGGAGGAAGAACGATAATGCGAAATTCACTTAAATTGGCCACCATTGCGTTGGCATGTTTTACGGCCATCGGAGTTCATGCTCAGACCGCCACTGTTGCAACTCCGGTATTGGCAACAGCCACTGTTGCCTCACCGGTAGCTGAGTTAACGCTGGCGGATTGTCTGGCACTGGCGGCCACACACCAGCCGGATTACCAGGCGGCGTTGTATAACCTGCAAGGCTCCGGGTCCCGGATGACTGAGTCAAGGGCTTCATACCTGCCGACGGTAACGGTACAGAATAACGATCTGCATATCGATGACCCCTCGAACAAAGCCGGCCATGGTACGTCCTTGCAGGTTACGCACACATTCTACGATAGTGGCTTGCGTGATGTGCGGTATGATCAGGCAAAAGCGAGCTTTAGCAGTGACCAAGCCGGGTTAGAGCGCACTAAA
This sequence comes from Armatimonadota bacterium, assembly GCA_038248345.1. GTDB lineage: Bacteria > Armatimonadota > Hebobacteria > CAIYQO01 > CAIYQO01 > CAIYQO01. Next base: position 75,280 of record JBBRXO010000003.1, read on the forward strand.
CAGGCACTGGACTTTAATGTGACCAGTGCATACTTGAGTCTACTACGCACACAGAAATTGTTGAACGTATCAGTGAAGCAGCTGGAATATGTACAGAAGCAATATGACGTATTGGCCAAGCGAGTAGCGGTGGGTGATGCCGCGCGAGTGGACTTATATCCGTTGGAGGCGCAATTAGCCAGCTCACGCGTTGATAAATTGAATGCCGAAAATAATATCCGCAAAGCTACTGTCGCTTTGCAAACTGTGATCGGATTACCATTTACGCAGGAATTAAGGATCAAGGATGTGAATAGTAAAATTGTAGCCAGTGCGAGTGTCGATGAGTACCTGGTGAAAGCGCAAGCACAGCGCCCGGAATTGCGCCAGGCAAAACTGAATGAGACAACTGCCGATTTAAGTTTGAAGGCAGCGAAAATAAATCGTGGCCCACGTTTGCAAGTGAATGGCCAGTATGGGATGGATATCGACAACGATATGGCGCATAACTGGAGCATTGCCGGCGTGATAAGCTATAGCCTCTTTGATGGCGACCTGTTGAAAGCTAAAGAAGACGAAGCGAAGAGCAGCAAGGAGGCGACACTGCAGAAATCGGCATCGACGTTGAACAATGTACGCAGTGATGTCGTTAATGCATATCTGAATCTGCAGAATGCGCAGGAACGGCTGGATGTGACAAAACTAAGCCTGCTTGCAGCACAGAAAAATAACGATGCACAGGCTGCGCGCCAGTTGAACGGATTAGGGACAAACCTGGACGTAATCAATGCAGCCGCGCAGTTAGCCTCCGCAGAGAGTGCGGCAATCACCGCCCAGTATGACTACATTCTCGCGCTCGCACAAATCAATTACGCAATAGGGTTGGAAGGAATTAAACTATGAGTACAAAAATGAAGATATTTCTGGGGATTGTACTACTTGTTGTTGTAGCCGGTGGATACATAACTTACACCATGATCAAAGCGGGGAAGAGTACAAAACCTGTCATTAAGACCGCAACAATAAGACGTGGCACGGTGTCAGTGGGTGTTACAGCGACTGGTACCCTGCAACCACTGACCACAGTGAGTGTGAAGTCCAATGTGGGCGGGCAGGTGTTAAAACTCAACGTTGATGAAGGGATGAAAGTCAAAGAGGGAGACATCATCGCATTGATTGATCCTTCAGACTCCCAAAACGCTTACAGCCAGGCAGCAGCGGATATGGAATCGGCAAATGCCAAAATCAGGCAGGCACAATTACAGGCAAATGCGCAGCCGGTTCTTACCAATGTAAACAAAGAGCAGGCACAGCATAATCTGGAATCTGCGCAAGCGGCCCTCGATCAATTACTGAATGCAAACGTTCCACAACGACGGGCGACAGCAAAGCAGTCACTCGAGCAAGCACAATCGAACCTTCGTGTTGCAGAGGCCGAATTTAATCGCCAGAGCGACCTGTTGAGCAATGGGTACACTGCACAGAAAACAGTTGACGTGGCGAGAGAGCAGGCAAAACAGGCGCAGGGACAAGTAAATAATGCCCAGAAGAAACAGGATACGCTTAACCAGGAGATCGATGGCGATGTTGAGGCGGCACAGAATCGAGTGCGACAAGCGGAGGATTCGCTGAATCAGGCGAATGCTAATGGATATCAGGATCAATCCAGCAAGGATAATGTAGTCACGGCAAAAGCTTCGGCAACACGGTCGAAAGCTGCATTAGACAATGCGAAGACAAATCTGGCCTATTGTACTGTTATCGCCCCGCGCGATGGTGTCGTGATTAAGAAATATGTCGAAGAGGGCGGTATGGTAGCAGCCGGACGTACTTCTGGCGGTGCCAGTGGGGCGGGTATCTCTATAGTAGATATCGCTGATATTTCGCATATGTATGCCACTGTGAATGTGGATGAGACGGATATCGCGAAGATCAAAATGGGGCAACAAGTTGACGTAAGTGTCGACGCCTACCCAGCTGACAGCTTCTTCGGTACAGTAACCAAAATTGCACCGCAGACGGTAGTGAATCAAAACGTCACCACCGTGCCGGTTACGGTGCAGGTGGACTCGGCAGATAATCGTCTGCTGACGGGCATGAATGCCACGTGTAACTTCATCATTGAGCAAAAGAAGAATGTCATAGCTGTACCCAATGAATCATTGAAGTCAAGTGGTGGCGACATGACGGTGCAGATTCAGGATGGCGCTAATCTGGTGACAAAAAAGGTTGAAGTAGGTCTTACCGGGGACAGCACCACCGAAATTATAAGTGGTGTGAATGAAGG